>NZ_JABXKM010000066.1 GCF_017115025.1 Nostoc sp. NOS(2021)
GGTGCAATTTATCTGGCTGCTTCTGTCATTTGGCTCAATTGATGACACGCCCTAGTACCCTCTTTTTAATCCAATCTCATTTTCTACAAATTGTAATGTATTAAGTTAAATTAAGAATTATTGCAAAACAGGAAACAATTTTTGGGAATATCACCCAAACTAATTAAAAGGTTTACGCCGAATGGATATTTTAATAGAATAATCTCATCAAAAGATTCGCAGAAACATAAATGGACTGGATTACACTACTGCGATCGCTACAGTCTGATTTTATTAAAAGGTTAACATCTGGTTGTCTGCTTCATTGTGAAACAGAAGGTCAATATAGTGAATTAACTATCATCTCTGGAGAAAGGTTAAAGGCACTACGGGAATTTTGCTGGCTGATGGCTGAGAAATATAAGCGTGTTTCGCCAGTGCGTGATGTTTTTATTAGCTATCTCAAAGGGAAATTAGGTGAGGAAGTTGTCAAAGAACGTTTAGCTGATTTTATTACCGAAGTCGATTATGAAAAGCGATTCGGCGGCGATGGTAATATAGATTTTACCTTGACTTCTGAGCCATCTATTGGTATTGAGGTTAAATCTCGTCACGGTCGAATTGATAGAGTTAGATGGTCAATTAGTTCTGAAGAGGTTGAAAAAAATGCAGTTGTAGTTTGCATTTTGATTCAAGAAGATGTGAGTGAAGCACAATCAGAGTATCACCTTTTCTTGGCTGGCTTTCTGCCAACCCGGATGATTAAGTTGAAAACTGGTAAAATTTCCTTTGGGATAGAACAATTACTGTATGGTGGTGGTTTATGGTGCTATCTAGAACAGTTACAATCTTCTGTAAATAATTCTTATAAGCAACAACCACCAATTTATAAATATCTCCCGAAGCAGGAAACGCCACCTAAGCCAACTAATAATCAGTTGGTAAAATCTTCTTTTCAACCTGAATATCGTCATGAAGATTTAAATATACTTTATGTAAGATTGGGTGATGAATGTTTTGAGAAAGGAGAATATTTGAATGCAATTACCAACTATAATCAAGCTTTAGAAGTTAATCATGGCGATGTTGATTTATATTATAAACGAGGTTTAGCTTACTATCAAGTAGGAGATTATGAAGCTGCGATCGCAGATTATTCTCAAGCAATTCAGATGAATCTTCATGATGCTAAATCTTACAATAAACGAGGTTTAGCTCTGTCTCAACTAGGGCGATTAGAAGAAGCAATTAATGATTATACCCAGGCGATCAGAATTAATCCTAATGTTGCCGTAGCTTATAAAAACCGGGCTGAAGCTCGTTCTCATGTAGGAGATAATCAGGGTGCGATTGAAGATTATACCCAGGCTATTAAAATTAACCCCCATTATGCTGATGCTTATAAAAACCGTGGGATTGCTCGTTATTTATTAGGCTCTCAACCGGGATTTCCCCAAGCAATCAAGATTAATCCTAAAGATGCCATAGCTTATAAAAAACGTGGTAATGCTCGTTCAGATTTAGGAGATTTTGAAGGAGCAATTGAAGATTATACTCAGGCAATACAGATTAATTCAAATTATGCAGATGCTTATTACAACCGTGGTAATGCTCGTTCTGACTTAGGAAATTTTGAAGGAGCAATTGAAGATTATACTCAGGCAATACAGATTAATTCAAATTATGCAGATGCTTATTACAACCGTGGTAATGCTCGTTCTGACTTAGGAAATTTTGAAGGAGCAATTGAAGATTATACTCAGGCAATACAGATTAATTCAAATTATGCAGATGCTTATTACAATCGTGGCAATATCCGTTTAGAAATAGCAGATAAACAGGGAGCAATTGAAGATTTTCACAAAGCGGCAGATATCTATCGTCAAGAAGGTAAGCTAGAAGCACTCAAAGATACACGAGAAAGAATATTAGATTTAGAAATAGAAGAATCATTAGATATTTTAAAGTTCTAGAAAAGCGATGAATTCAGATAAATAGCAATTTTCAGCTACGATAAACTCATCGCAATGTCTAAGAGGTTGTTTGAAAAGTGGTTGGCTGTAATTTTAGGCACTTATTGATCCCCCCTAATCCTCCTTAAAAAGGGGGGAACCGGAATCAAAGTCCCCCAATTTATCGGGGAGCCACTGCGTTGGGCGGGTTTCCCGACTTGAAGCACGTGGCGTGGATTTAGGGGGATCTAGAACTTTTTGCTACCGATAAGAAGACTTTTCAAACATCCTCTAATCCCTGCATCTTATACCGTTTGACTTTAATAATGATACAAATACGTTGGTAGGGGTACAGCAATGCTGTGCCCCTACGAGAAATCTATATGTGTCAGGGTTTGTATGTAATGGTATTAGCCCTTGTGATTACCCTTTACTTAGCTCACAAAATCGCTCCAGCTTCTTTCAAATAAACCCGTGTAAATGGTTCATCTTCAGCCAAAGTATAATCTTCAATCAACCCTTTGCGACGCACAGAAATATCGTTGCCTTTTCTAATCACCACAGTAGAACCATCGAAGACATCCCGCACTAGGATCATCTCAGTTTCGGTGGGATTATCCAAAACTACGACATTACTACTATGGTAAAACATACCCTCTTCATCTAGGATGTCTTCCGCATACTCGGCAATCAGCAAATCAAGTTTGGGATGACGCAGCAAAGTTTGGACGTTGCTGTTGTAATTTTTGCTTAATACTTTTTTCGAGCGATTCACAAAAATTCCATCACGACAAACAGCGCCTATTGTCCAATTGGGATGTTGCAAAAGGATATGGTCAATCGTTGCTTGCAGTTCTTCGATTGAGATTTTATTAAAGGTAATAATTGGTATCCTGGCATCTGTACCCGACTCAAAAAAGGTTTCTAAGATATGAGAAGGCACATCAACGCTTTCACCAACAGAAGGTTTAAGATGCATTAAAACGCCTGGTGCAGCATTGATTTCCAAGATAGCAAAGTTACTAGATTTCCAAGATTCTGCGAGACTTTTGGTAATGACATCAATCCCAAGGCAAGTCAGCTGGAAATGTTGGGCAATATCTTGCGCCAAGATAATATTGTCAGCATGAACTGTCTGGGTTGCATCGATGCTTATACCTCCGGCTGAAAGATTGGCGACTTTACGCAGATAAACAGTGCGTCCCTTCTCAATCACACTGTCTAATGATAAGCGCTGTTCGTCTAGGTAGAGTTCCATCGCTTCATCAATCTGAATTTTACTCATCGGTGAGGTGGGTGAGTCTAAACGTGCAGGTTTGCGGTTCTCTTGGCGGATTAACTCTGCAAGCGTTAAGTACCCATCACCAACAACCGATGCTGGACGGCGTTCTGTGGCGGCGACAAATCTACCATTGACACACAACAAGCGAAAATCTGAGCCGGAAATACTTTTCTCAACAATTATCCGAGTTAGCTGATCTTCGGGAATCGCTGCCAGTGCCCTATTATAAGCAGATTGCAGTTCTTTTGAGTCCTGCACGTCAGCTGTGACACCAATTCCTTTGTGACCAACCACTGGCTTAACTGCCACTGGGTAGCCAATTTGTCTGGCTGCGGCCAAGGCTTCCTTTTCCGAAAAGACGATATCACCTTCAGGTACTGGGAAACCCAAGGTTTTTAAAAATGCCTTGCAGTCATCTTTGCGGGTGGTGAACTCCGAATCTAGATGACTATCACAGTTAAATGTTGTTGCTACCCCCCGGACATGTTTTTTTCCCAACCCGTATTGCATTAATCCTTCTTCCCACAAATAAAAGGCGGGAATACCTTTTTCGTAGGCTGTTCGCAATAGGGCGTAAACTGTGGGGCCACCATAGACAGATGCACGGAATCTATCTTGCAATCTCACTAGCTGCTCATCAAAGGTAAAGTCTTCGTCTTGGGTAATGGCTTCAAACCAATCCCAAACAAAATAAACTACCTCTCTAGTTGTGCGTTCATGTAGCGATTGGACACTAATCCGCACGAAATTTGAATATGGCTTGACACTCCAATGGTTAAGGTGCAAATCCATGTCCAGCTTTCCGACTTCGGACACAACTTGGGCAAATAGATGGGCATGGGATTCGTAGCTTTGGCTGCCCAGGTGTGGATAGTGTTTGCCAATGCTTGCAATATAATCTTGAATGGGCAAAGGCTCTTTAGAGTCAATTAAAGCAAAGTCAAATACTAGCGCCCCTGTATCTAAATAGAGGTTGGCCCCAATATAATGCTTGAAGTTGAAAATATCGAATACATCCGTTCTCCTAGCATTAATGCGGACTAAATCACTGCTTTTTTGTAGAACCATTGATTACGAACCTTTGGCTAAACACCCTGAAATTTAGATGCTGAGTTATGGTTACTCAGACTTATTGATTGTAGATTAATTTACATGAATTTTGGAGAGTGATGGCAAAGCCATTGATCTAATTCAGAACCCACGTTAACTCTATTAGTAAGCATTTTCAACTATCTCAAGGCATAATTAAACCCCCCTTCTTCAGCAAAGAATAAAGAACAGTCGATTCATCCTCATGACTAGTCAAAGATATAACCTTTGAAAGGTGCAACACCGATCCAATAATTTGTATAAATAAATATGCGGTATTCAAAAGACAGCAAAGTATGAATAGCACACAAGCTGCTCTAAGAGATGAAATTCGAGAACTTGCTGAGGAAGCTTTTCACCTAAAGCTGATCTCTGGGCATGGTGATGGGCCAGACATGAATGAGTATCAAATTGTCTACCAAGGCAAACCCAGGCATCTCCCACTAGAACAAGCACGTTTATTTTTAACTAACTTGCTTTACAGAAGTCGCATTCATTAGGACTTCCCATCAGATATGTAATTGCACCCAGATAGAGTTAATACCAATTACTCACGATCGCACGATAAATTTCCAATCGGCAATTAGCAAGATAGTCAACAATGCCTCTAGAATATCTCTCTAGAGGCAGTTGGCGGTGTGAGTTTTATTAAATAAACGAAAATTAATTTTGAGGATAGTTATTTTTTATGTAATTTTTCTGAAAAATCTTTTGGTTTCATTGCGATCGCAAACAAATTTTAATACTACCTTCTATCAAGTAATCTCCCAAAGGGATGATTTGATAGTTGTATTTGTCATGGTTTAGTGAAATTTATTAACTCAAATCAGGAGGCATCATCGTGCAGAGTAATATCAAACGGCAGTTAGTAATTATTGGGGGAGCTGAAGACAAGGATGGAGATTGCCTAATTCTGCGGGACTTTGTGCGACGCGCTGGGGGTACCAAGGCGTACATTGTAATTATCACGGCGGCGACAGAATTACCAAGAGAAGTGGGAGAAAATTATATTAGAGTTTTTGAGCGCCTGGGAGCCGAGCATGTTCGGATTCTTGATACAGAAACCCGCGAAGATGCATCTTCATCTACCGCATTAGAAGCAATTAATAAAGCAACTGGGGTATTTTTTACTGGAGGAGACCAAGCTCGCATTACCAGCATCCTCAAGGATACCGAAATTGATGCGGCGATTCACAAACGCTTCTCTGAAGGTATAGTTATCGCCGGAACAAGCGCGGGCGCTGCCGTGATGCCGGATAAAATGATCGTGGAAGGTGATTCGCAGACACATCCTCGGATTGAAACTGTCGAAATGGGCCCCGGTTTAGGCTTTTTACCAGGGGTGGTAATTGACCAGCATTTTTCCCAGCGTGGACGCTTGGGACGCTTAATTTCAGCTTTAATACTAGAACCTGCTGTTTTGGGATTTGGTATTGACGAGAATACCGCTATGGTAGTGACAGGTAACCAAATTGAAGTGATTGGTGAAGGCGCTGTCACAATTGTTGATGAATCAGAGGCTACATATAACAATATGGACGAAATTTTGAAGGATGAGTCTTTGGCGATTTGCGGAGCAAAGCTTCATATTTTGCCACATGGCTTCAAATTTGACTTGAAAACTCGCCAGCCTATCTTAAATAATCGCTCTGTGGAAAATGTCTCTGTACCTGCTAGTTTAATCAACACCTAACTTTTAGCAGGTGCGTTTAAATTGAATAAATAATTAATAGATGTATTTACTTCAGTAATAACCGATTGTAACAGTTCTGGGTGCGGAATGTTGGGATCTCGGTGATTGAAGTAAAGACCAGAGGCGGAGCATCTCCGGCTCCGCGCATTATTTCTTGTGGCACTTTCCGCTCGAAATAAATCTTTTTTTCTTTTTCCATACCGAAGGTATTGGCTCTCAAACACGAGTGTGCTTAGTGCAATTAACTTTACTTTTTTACTCAGCACTCGTTCCTGGGCACGGGCTAAACAAAAGCTATCCGCTAACAGCACTGTTTTAGTGAGTCAAGTAATTACGTAAGTATCCTGATAGCTGTGAGTACAAAAGGCTGCTTCACTGGCGTGGGTGCGAATTGCCTGGATTTGATATGATTGAGCATTCGCTAACACACTTCTGTTACCGATACTCACAGCTTCGCTAAATCAATATGCCTCGGTATCTCAGGTTAATCATCAATATAGTAATCTTGGGTACATTGTTACTCATATCCCAGCAAGTTTGGGCGCAAGATTGGCGTCCGGTTCGCGGTGGCATCCCTTTCGGTATCAGTGGTATGGCTTTGATAGAGCAGCAAAGCAATACGCTCGATTTTCTGATTGTCCATGATAACAAACAAAAAAACCAAGGTCGTTTAGCAATCATCAGCATTAAGGGTAAGAACCAACCTGAATATTTCCCATTGAACTGGCCAAATAACATAGAATTACCGATCGACTTAGAAGCTTTAACATCTGTTCCAGAGCAAACAAAATTCTCTTTTATCGCTTTAGGCAGTTCTGGAAAAGCTTATTACATCAGGTTAGAGCCTGCCAAAAAAACCATCTCGGTTCTCAAGGAATTCAATCTCCCAGGAATTATTCAAGGAAATAATTTTGAAGCATTTGGATTACAAAATATAGACGGCAAATTAGTTGCTATTTGGGCACATCGAGGTAAAGGAGAACAACCAGCAACTATCTTTTGGGGAATGCTTGACTTGGCTAAATATCAAATTACTCTCGCAGGTTCTGCTAATCTGAAAGTACCGTTTCCATCAGGCAATGTTCGTCATATTTCAGATATTAAAGTAGACCCCGTAGGAATTGTGTACATCACCTCAGCAAGTGATGCCGGAGATGATGGCCCATTTCAGTCAGCTGTGTATGTCGCTGGTTACTTAGGATTACATGGTAACAAAATTGCATGGCAACAAAATCCTCAACTTGTTCCCTTCTACCGCTCTAATTACCACAAAATTGAAGGTATAGAACTTGTTCCCGGTGCAGAAGGTGGTGTAGTGGTTGGTACAGATGATGAGAATTTGGGTTCCTATGTATACATTGTGGGTGGAAGTAGCTAAACAGTATGTCCTTTGATAACCTGTGTAAACTCGCATCGCTTCGCCTCATCGGTGCTAGCAACACCCCAAAGCTCAGTTGCAGTTTTCAAAACAGAACTCAGCATTGAGCCAATTCGTGCCGATTATGTAACCTTCTTGCAACTAGAATTTCAAACCAAGTTTTTTTATTATGAAAAAGTGGCTCGTTTTTCTTACAATTGCATTTTTATGTTTCTGTTCAGTTTATGTTGTTAATGCGTCTGATTCTGTCTTAATAAATTCAGAGAATAGTTGTAATTTACGATTGATGAGAAAGGGAGAAGGGTGTTTTCTTTACAAAGTCAAATCTGGTAATTTTTCTATTCCTATCTACTACTATTTACCTGATACATTGCAGGAAAATACTAAAGTTTTATTTGCTCTGCACGGTGAAAAGCGTAATGCTCAAGATTATCGAAATGATTGGAGAAAGATTTATAAATACAACAGTGATGAGCAGACGAATTTTATTTTACTTGCTCCCCAGTTGGAACAAAAGTGGTTTCCAAAAGCTGTAGGGTATAATCTTGGTAATATGTTTACAGAAGATTTAAAGATTTTAAATCCTCGAAACCAATGGGCATTTACTGAAATTGAAAATATCTTTACTTTTGTCAAAAGAACCACGAAAGTAAAGGCTAATAATTACTATCTCTATGGTCACTCTGCGGGCGCACAGTTCGTACATCGAATGGTCATCTTTATGCCCTATGCACATATTCAAAAGGCTGTGGCTGCTGAGGCAGGTTCGTATACAATACCCGATGAAAATAGGGAATATCCCTGCGGTCTGAAGAAACTAACTGGAGAGCCACTATCATCTGTAGATTTGAGAAAAACATTTACCATACCAATGACAATAATTTTAGGTACAAAAGATAACAAAGTTCTATCTCCTGAACATGATTCTTATGCTTGCGATACACAGCAAGGTTCTAATCGTTTAGCTCGTGGCGAATATTTCTACACTCATGTTAAAAGTATTGCTGATAAGAGAAAAGAAGATTTCAATTGGACTCTCAAAGAAGTTACTGCTACTCACATTGTTGCAAATACGAATCCTCCGATTGAAGATCCGATGTTAGTGTCATGTGCCGCTTTAGAGTTTTTTCCTAAATTGACCTTCGTTAATTGCAAATAGTTATTTCTGCACCCTGTCAAATTTTAAATTTAGAATTGTTGGAGCGATGCCTACGGCGGGCAAAGCCTACGCAATTTGGTGTAGGTTGACCATTATCTTATTGATAACGGCAACCCATTAATTACACCTACACATTAAATCGGAACAACATTACATCCCCTTCTTGCACAACATATTCTTTCCCTTCACTGCGAACCAACCCTTTCTCCTTTGCAGCATTCATCGAACCAGTTGTTACCAAATCTTTATAAGCGACAGTTTCGGCGCGAATAAATCCCCGCTCAAAATCACTGTGAATTACACCAGCCGCTTGAGGTGCAGACATTCCGGCATTAATTGTCCAAGCGCGGGTTTCTTTGGGGCCGCAGGTAAAATATGTCCGCAAGCCTAAAAGGAAGTAAGTTGCACGAATCAATGATTTCAAACCGCCTTCTTCCACACCTAAAGACGCAAGAAAATCAGCTTTATCTGACTCTGGTAATTCCACTAATTCCGCTTCAACTTGAGCCGAAACTATTACAACTTGGGCATTTTCTGTCGCAGCAATTTGCCGCACTTTTTCTACAAAATGATTACCAGTTGCCAACTCATCCTCAGATACATTGGCGGCGTAGATAATCGGTTTATAAGTGAGCAGTTCCAGTCCTTTAATAATCTCTGTTTCTTCTTCATTCAAACTCACCTGACGCACCGATTTACCTTCATTTAAAGCCGCAGCTAATTTTTCCAGGACTGAGACTTCAAACTGTGCATCTTTGCTGGTACGAGCTTGTTTGCGAGTGCGGTCAATTCGCCGCTCAATTTGTGATAAATCTGATAAACCCAGTTCTATATTAATGATTTCAATATCTCGCGCTGGGTCAACAGAACCAGCAACGTGGATAATATCGTCATTTTCAAAACAACGTACCACATGGACGATCGCATCAACTTCCCGGATGTGGGACAGGAATTGATTCCCTAGTCCCTCACCCTGACTTGCACCTTTAACTAAACCAGCAATATCTACAAATTCAACCCGCGCCGGGATAATTTGTGCCGAACTGGCAATATTAGCAAGAACATTTAACCGCTCATCCGGTACTGCGACAACGCCGACATTCGGTTCAATCGTGCAAAAAGGGAAGTTAGCTGCTTCTGCTTTGGCATTAGCAACTACAGCATTAAATAAAGTAGATTTTCCGACGTTGGGAAGTCCGACAATTCCGGCTCTTAGCATTTTGGATTTTAGATTTGGGATTTTGGATTACATTACCAAGGTAATTCAAACAGGTTCCGGTATGGTTTGGGGAATTGGTTCTGGAACTGTTTGAGGAATCGGCCCTGGAATCGGCTGAGGTATGGGAGCAGGTACTGGTTCTGGTACAGGCCCAGGTAAAGGTTGGGGAATCCCAGGCCCCGGTACTGGTTGCGGACTCGGTAGCGGGTTCGGTTGAGGATTGGGAATTTGTGGTTCGGGTATAGAAATCGCGGTAGGATTAATCATGGTAAATCTAAATTAAATTATTCAACCTTCCCAAACTAGATGACAACCTCAGCCGTTGACATCTCCCCAAAAGACTATACCCACCTACACCCCCCTTCTAGCGGTGGTATGAACCTTCACCCGCACACTTGCAGCATAGAGATACAGGGCAGGTATTCTTCCCAATGCCCAATGCCCAATGCCCAATGCCCAATGCCCCAGTCCTATAAACTACTGCTCTTTTACCTTTTCTACCACCTCTGGCACTGGATCGTAACCACCTGGATGAAACGGATGACAGCGCAAAATCCGCCGAGTTGCCATCCAGCCACCACGCAACACTCCAAATCTTTCAATGGCTTCAATAGCATACATCGAACAAGTTGGTTGAAAGCGACAAGTCGGGAGAAACAACGGCGAGATAAACATTCGGTAGCCTCGAATCAGCCAAATCAATAATAATTTCATTGCAGTTACCCAAATCTTATAAATTAGTAACAGGGGTAAAAATTTTCATTTTGTTGCATCTTTGTTAATTACATTTTCTGACTTAACCTCAATTCCGGTTTTATGGCTGCAAATTGCGTTGGCTGCAATCTGGGTGTTACTCATCCTCCTGATTGCATGGGTGGTAAACCGCATCGCCGACGAGCCAGAAATCGTGCGGAAGATAGTTCATATTGGCACTGGTAATGTGATTTTAATCGCTTGGTGGCTCGATATTCCCGCCAGTGTAGGGATTACAGCTTCAATTTTAGCGAGTGCAATCACCTTATTATCCTACCGATTGCCTATTCTTCCTGGTATTAATAGCGTTGGACGCCAAAGTTTAGGTACATTTTTTTACTCTGTAAGTTTCGGTATTTTAGTCGCCTGGTTTTGGTACTTGCAACAACCCCAGTACGCAGCACTAGGAATTTTGATTATGACTTGGGGAGATGGATTAGCAGCCTTAATTGGGCAGCGCTTTGGTACACACAAGTATAAAATCTTTGGGACAGAAAAAAGTTGGGAAGGCTCCCTAACTATGATGCTCGTTAGCTATCTCGTCTGTAGTTTGATTTTAGTTGGAACTCAAGGCAACAGTTGGCAAACTTGGGTAGTATCACTCGTGGTAGCAGTTATAGCTACTGCTTTAGAAGCTTTTTCATTTTTGGGTATTGACAATTTGACAGTTCCTTTGGGCAGTGCAGCCCTTGCCTTCTTTTTAAGTCAGTTAGTCTTGAGTTACTAATTGCCTTGATACCATTTCTTTTTGAAGATGCGCCTATATAACTTACCCAAAACCGCGCTGTAGGGGCAATTCATGAATTGCCCCTACGTGAATAAAGCGCAGCCTCACATAGAATTGGTATGAGTGCTATTCCTAATTGCTCAAATAAGAGACAGTGCCAAAAAGGAGTATTCTGGGGTTGCACCACCCTACCCCTCCATTAAAGAAACCCTTAAGCCTGCGATCGCAGTCTTAAGGTAGTCTAAAACTGTAATTATGTCGTCGCCAATGCATAAAAACTCTAATCAAAACCAGCGCTAACACATCCGACGTGAATTTATATTTGTTAACATACATTGAAATTTTCTTGCCGACTTACTTAGCTTGGAATAAGATGGCAGGAGAAAAACAGCAAAACAGAGTTATCTACATTTCTCAAACTGCACCTACAGGGCAAGTAAATCGATAGAATAATGCTCTGTACAATTGGTGCATAATTTCCATGACCGCCACATCTCCTGCTTTCTTTTCCTCCCAAGAAATCGCTGCTGAAGGTCTTAAGCCAGAAGAATATGAAGAAATTGTCCGTCGGTTAGGGCGTCATCCCAACAAAGCTGAACTGGGAATGTTTGGAGTGATGTGGTCAGAGCATTGCTGTTACAAAAATTCTCGACCTCTACTCAAACAGTTTCCCACGACAGGCGATCGCATCCTCGTGGGGCCTGGTGAAAATGCTGGTGTTGTAGACTTGGGCGACGGACTCCAACTAGCCTTTAAGATTGAATCGCACAACCACCCCTCAGCAGTAGAACCCTTTCAGGGAGCCGCAACGGGAGTAGGAGGCATTCTCAGAGATATCTTTACAATGGGTGCGCGTCCCATTGCCATATTAAACTCACTGCGCTTTGGTTCCCTAGAAGATGCCAAAACTCAAAGGCTGTTCCAAGGCGTAGTGGCGGGAATTTCTCATTATGGTAATTGCGTTGGGGTACCCACAGTGGGCGGCGAAGTTTATTTTGACTCTGCTTACTCTGGTAATCCTCTGGTGAACGTGATGGCACTAGGGTTGATGGAAACAGCAGAAATCGTCAAATCTGGAGCATCTGGCTTAGGCAACCCCGTGCTTTATGTTGGTTCCACTACCGGGCGCGATGGTATGGGAGGCGCGAGTTTTGCTAGTGCAGAATTAAGCGATCAGTCAATAGACGATCGCCCTGCTGTGCAAGTGGGCGATCCATTTTTGGAAAAGTCGTTAATTGAAGCTTGTCTGGAGGCGTTTAAGACGGGTGCAGTTGTCGCCGCCCAAGATATGGGAGCAGCGGGAATCACTTGTTCTACTTCAGAGATGGCGGCAAAAGGCGGTGTGGGAATTGAACTAGATTTAGATAAGATTCCCGTCAGAGAAACGGGGATGGTTCCCTATGAATATCTGCTTTCGGAATCTCAAGAACGAATGCTGTTCGTTGCCCACAAGGGGCGTGAGCAGGAATTAATCGACATTTTTCACCGTTGGGGACTTCAAGCCGTTGTCGCTGGTACTGTCATCGCTGAACCGATCGTGCGGATTTTCTTCCAGGGTGAAGTAGCAGCAGAAATTCCTGCTGAGGCTTTGGCGGAAAATACCCCACTATATCATCGGGAGTTGTTGACAGAACCGCCAGAATATGCGCGTCAAGCTTGGGAATGGACTGCTAATTCCTTACCTGATTGCACAACTGCTGGAATAGAACTCCAAGGACGCCTGCAAAGCTGGAATGATATTCTGTTAACTTTGCTCGATACACCCACGATCGCTTCTAAAAATTGGGTATATCGTCAGTATGACCATCAAGTACAGAATAATACAGTAATTCTACCAGGTGGTGCAGATGCCGCTGTTATCCGTTTGCGCCCGCTTGAACAAATCCCCAATCTAAAATCCAAAATCCCAAATCCAAAATTAGGAGTTGCTGCCACAGTAGATTGCAATCCTCGTTATGTTTATCTTGACCCCTACGAGGGAGCTAAGGCAGTGGTGGCAGAAGCTGCACGCAATCTTAGCTGTGTGGGTGCAGAACCTCTGGCAGTGACAGATAACCTGAATTTTGGCTCTCCAGAAAAACCCATTGGTTACTGGCAATTAGCAGAAGCTTGTCGCGGTTTGGCGGAAGGTTGCCGAGAATTAGCAACACCCGTCACAGGCGGAAATGTCTCTTTGTACAATGAAACCCTAGATTCTCAAGGCATCCCACAACCCATTTATCCCACTCCTGTTGTAGGTATGGTGGGCTTAATTCCCGATATAACCAAAATTTGTGGTCAAGGTTGGCAAGCATCCGGCGATGTGATTTATCTTCTCGGATTGCCTCTGGCATCCAAAATCAGTTTAGGAGCATCCGAGTATTTAGCCACTATCCATAGTACTGTAGCCGGAAAACCGCCACGGGTGGATTTTGACTTGGAACGCCGTGTCCAGAAAGTTTGTCGTGAAGGTATTCGTAATGGTTGGGTACGTTCAGCCCATGATAGTGCTGAGGGGGGAATGGCGATCGCAATAGCCGAATGTTGTCTTGCTGGCAACCTTGGTGCCGAAATCAAGTTAGAAATAGCACCAACTCAGTTAAACCGACTGGATGAGGTGCTATTTGCCGAAGGTAGTGCCAGAATTTTCGTTTCTGTAGCATTAGCACAACAAGAAATTTGGGAATCATACTTACAGGAACATCTAGGTCAAGAGTGGCAAAAACTGGGTAAGGTTGGTAATTTTGAGACGGGTTTGGGGGTTTTCACCACTGATAACCAAACCTTAATCAAAGTTAGTATCGAAGATATGAACGATCGCTATTCCCATGCGATCGCCAGACGTCTCGCCATCCATACCACTACCCCCGAAGAAGTTAGGAGTTGAAAGTGAGGAGTTAGGAATAAATTGCATAACTCCTAACTCCTAACTCCTAACTCCTGACTCTTTTATTAACGTCCCTGAGCATAATTACGGTACTGTTTTAATAGATGGTTAAAGATTTGTTAAGAACTCTGCCACCATCTATCCACATAATCCCAGTGACTTGACTGCCGATTTTAGATTTGGAATTTTAGATTTTGGATTGGTGGCGTTGCTTCTGGTTCATGTCTTGCTCCTAGTGGGCGAAACAAATCTAAAATAGCCAGTCTCAAATCCCAAGCCGCATCCCTACTATGGTGCGATCAATCCAAAAGACGCTCGCGGACTCGCTAACGCTCCGCTATCGTCAATCTAAAATCCAAAATTGATTGACCCCCCCACCAGGAGCAAAGCTAGTATGATTTCTATTCATTCTGTCACTTCGGATGAATACCCCGATCAGAACAACAACCCAATCTATAGTCATGAAAATCAGTCTGACAAGCCAGAAGAAGCTTGTGGTGTTTTTGGCATCTACGCCCCAGGAGAAAACGTTGCTAAACTGACCTACTTTGGATTGTATGCCCTTCAGCATCGGGGTCAAGAATCAGCTGGTATTGCCACCTTTGAGGGAACACAAGTACATCTCCACAAAGATATGGGCTTGGTGTCTCAAGTTTTCAATGAATCCATCTTGGATCAATTGCCCGGTTGCCTTGCTGTTGGTCACACTCGTTATTCCACCACAGGTTCTAGCCGCAAAGTTAATGCCCAACCCGCAGTACTGGAAACCCGTTTAGGCTCATTAGCTCTAGCACATAATGGCAATTTAGTCAATACTGTGCAACTGCGGCAAGAGTTGGTTGAGAATAAATGTAACTTAGTCACGACAACAGACTCAGAAATGATCGCTTTTGCGATCGCAGAAGCGATCAATGCTGGCGCAGATTGGCTAGAAGGTGCAACTCAAGCATTTCACCGTTGCAAAGGAGCCTTTAGTTTAGTTATTGGCACTCCCAGTGGCGTTATGGGTGTGCGTGACCCTAATGGCATTCGCCCCCTAGTAATCGGGACTTTAGCTGGTAATCCAATCCGTTACGTTTTGGCTTCCGAGACTTGTGGTTTAGACATCATTGGAGCCGAATACCTGCGAGACGTAGAACCAGGTGAATTAGTTTGGATTACTGAAGAAGGTTTGGCTTCCTATCATTGGAGTCAACAGTCCGAGCGGAAATTGTGTATCTTTGAGATGATTTACTTTGCCCGCCCTGATAGTGTCATGCACAACGAGAGTTTGTACAGCTACCGAATGCGGTTAGGGCGGCAATTAGCTCAAGAATCTGCTGTAGATGCCGATATTGTCTTTGGTGTTCCTGATTCTGGTATACCTGCTGCGATCGGATTTTCTCAAGCGTCTGGTGTATCCTACGCCGAAGGTCTGATTAAAAATCGCTATGTTGGGCGAACTTTCATTCAACCAACCCAAATGATGCGCGAGTCGGGTATTCGGATGAAACTCAACCCCCTCAAAGATGTGCTGGCGGGTAAACGAGTGATCATCGTAGACGACTCGATTGTACGGGGTACTACCAGCCGTAAACTAGTCAAAACCTTGCGTGACGCCGGTGCAGTAGAAGTACATATGCGAATTTCTTCTCCGCCTGTAACTCATCCCTGCTTCTATGGCATCGATACCGATTCTCAGGATCAGCTAATTGCTGCTACCAAGTCAGTAGCGGAAATTGCCAAGCAACTGGAAGTAGACAGCCTCGCCTATCTCAGTTGGAACGGAATGCTAGAAGCGACACGAGAAGACACCAATAGTTTCTGTTCTGCCTGCTTCACCGGAGATTATCCCGTAGCGATTCCTCAGCAAGTGAAGCGTTCTAAGCTGATCTTAGAAAAGGTAGTGGTGTAGAGGGCTAGTACCGCAAGGCGGAATTCAAAATTCAAAATTCAAAATTCAAAATTCAAAATGAATACAGCGTAAGCGTTTCATTGATTTTGAATTGGTGGTTTATTTACGCCCTGCTGTACTAGTCTGTCAAGGAAACTTTGACGAGTAAATAAATTCTTCAATTTCTCTTCTTTCCTTCTTCCTTTGCGTTCTTTGCGTCCTTCTCCCAAGGGGAGACGCTAACGCGAACGCGGTTCGTTCCTTTACCCTTCAAACTTCGCTTGACAGACTACTACAGGACTTACGCAAACAATAGCCGAAACCCTAATTTTCTGGTAGGGGCAATTCATGAATTGCCCCTACAGCGTGTAGTTTTGCGTAAGTCCTATACTAGTAGCACTTTGCGTAATTCGTAATTAAGTTTTAGCAAGGGTTTCAGGCATTAAAAATGGGCGGCTTAGGGACTTCCAAATAAAAAATATCCCAAAACTGACGCAAAAATCCTCTCTATTTCTCTTCTCTCTGTGTTCTCTGCGTCTCTGTAGTTCGTTTCTTTGGATAATTTCTTTCTTGGAAGTCCCTTATTTACGCCGTACTGGACTAGGGAATGGGGAACAAGGGGAGGAGAGAGTGAATAATAACTCCTCACTCCTCACTATTAACTAATTTTCAATTTCCACTCAGGCTAAAATAGCTAAATACTCTAATAGAGATGATTTATGAACCAGCCGATATCTGAGAGAGTGCGCTGGACTACCGCCGACTTAAAATTGTTTCCAGATAACGGGAATCGCTATGAAATTATTGACGGAGAATTGTTTGTAACCAGAGCGCTTCACTGGAATCATCAAAAAGCCTGTGCCAGAATTTGTACTGCCTTGGATAATTGGTCACAGACTACTGGTCTGGGGGAAGTTGTGACTGCTCCAGGAATAATTTTTGGTGATAATGATAATGTGATTCCTGATGTTGTCTGGGCTAGCAATGAGAGATTGCCACTACTTTTAGACGAGGCTGGGCATTTGACTGGTGCGCCAGAACTGGTTGTAGAGGTGCTATCTGATGGTAGTGAAAATGAAAAGCGGGACAGGGAATTTAAACTAAAGCTTTACTCAGTAAGAGGTGTCAGAGAATATTGGATTGTGGATTGGCGCAAGCAACAGGTGGAAGTATATCGACGCGAACAAGCGAGTTTAAAGTTAGTTGCTACGTTGTTCAATGGTGATGAATTGAGTTCACCGATATTACCTGATTTTACTTGTGCGATCGCACAATTATTTACTTAATACAAGTTTGCAGAATTGCCGTAATTTAGTTAGTATTCGCAATTTTTAATAAATAGTGATGAACACTAATCTGGCGGGTGAGCAGTAGGGGTTGGGGTGTATCTTCTGTTTAAATTTAAAATCCTCCTAATTCACTTGTGCAGAATTTGGAGGAGTAATTAATCTATAAGGTTTGCTCGAATATCTTTTAAAGTCATCATTAGCGTTAATGGTTCTATTGGCGATGGTTGAAAACCGTATTTTAAATAAAATCTTCTGGCTTCTTCATCCTTAGCGTGAACCAAAACACATCTAATACCCGCCATTTGGGATACTGTTAAAGTACGAAGAATAGCATCTTTTAATAAACCAGACCCTATACCCCGTCCTTGCCATTTGGTGTCTACAGCAAGTCTGCCGATAAGCATACACGGTATAGGGTCTGGTGCGTTCCGTTTAGCTTTGCTAACAGCTATTAAATGAGTTACAGAAGCAGTTGCTAAACAGTAATAGCCTATTACTTGATTTTCAATAGTTACTACAAAAGTTCTAGCTGTATCCCCCTCATTTTTCAAAGCTTTCTCCTTCAGCCAATTATTCAAAGCTTCTGATTTAGATTCAAATTCTAATACATCATGCTTAAGAGTAAGTGGCTGAGGAGGATTAATAATTTTTGTTTGTTTCATCATTAATCCCAAGGCGATTTAGTCGTTAATAATTTACGAATTTCTTCGTTTGCTTTAGGTGGTGAATCCAAAATAGCAAGGAATTTTTCATATCTTTCCTCGTCTAAAGCAAAGAAGGTCTTGTTACAGATGACTTTTTCTGCTTCTCGACAGGCAACTTCTAACATAAAGTCAGAACGGTTTTTGCCAAGAATAGATGCAGCATTATCAATTAAATTCCGTTGTTGTTCTTGAACTCTAATATTAATTACTTGGTTACGACCAAGGTTATCCATTTTAGAACGGGCAAGCATTGGGTATCTTCCATGTGTGTATCTCATTTAGCGTTGCTGAATTAAATTTCAAGCTTTATTCAGCAATGCTTAATATCTAATATAGAACATTGTGTATACAACGTCAACACAAAATTTTGGGTTTAACTGTGCTGCAAAAACTCAACTTTGGGCAATAACGGGTCAGTCACAATACCCACACCGCTAAAACCCCAGCGTTTGAGCAAGTTTCCCAACTGTGTACGCGCAATAGATTCCACAGTAAAGCGATTTGCTACTTCTGCCGCATGGGTGTTGAGATAGCTAAGGGCATCAAAGTTTTCCTGAAACAGCAATAAATAACCTGATGTTTCGGCATCAGGACGAGCGATGAGATAATTACCGTCAGTTTTTGAGCGCACCAAGTAATAGACTTCGGACAGCATGGAGATGAGGGAGATGGGGTTAAACCAATGACAAATGACAAATGACTAATAACTAATTGAGATTTTCTAGGCGAATGCGTGGATCGGCGGCTTTTAACATTAAATCGGCGATTAAATTACCAAGAATCAGCAACACTGCGCCCATTATCAAACTTGCCATTAACAAATATAAATCTTGAGCTTGTAAAGCCTGTAGAGTCAACCTCCCTAAACCGGGCCAGTTGAAGAAAAATTCGGCAATGAAGGCACCGTTTAATAAACCAGCTAATTCAAAACCCAATAAGGTAATCAAAGGATTTATCGCATTGCGGAGTGCATGAACGTAGATGACGCGGTTTTCTGGCAGACCTTTGGCACGAGCCGTTTGGATATAATCTTGACGCAGCACATCCAATAATTCGCCGCGAGTGATGCGTTGTAAACCAGCAAAACTAGTAATTGAGAGGGCGATCGTCGGTAAAATCATGTGCCAGCCGATATCTAAAATTCTGCCAAACCACGACAGTTCCGAGTGATTGATGCTAGTCATACTACCCACTGGGAATAAGGGCGAGGTGATTTGGGCTAAAACCAGCAGCGCTAAAGCAGTGATGAAACTGGGAAAGCCTTGTCCGGCGTAGCTAATTACCTGTAAAATTCTGTCTGCTAGCTTATTTTGGTTAACAGCAGCAAAGATTCCTAGAGGGATAGCGATCGCCCATGTGACAATTAAAGAGGCGATCGCTAATAGCAAAGTCGCTGGTACCCGTTCCCACAACAGCGATGCCACTGAACGTTGATAAATAAAACTCGTGCCAAAATCCCCTTTTGTCAAGATTCGCCATAGCCACAGCCAAAATTGCTCTGGCCAAGACTTATCCAGACCAAACTGCCGCTTGATTTCCTCAATTCTTTCTGGAGATATCTTCGGGTTTTGCCGTAGCGTATCTACATAATCACCGGGAGCGAGTTGAATTATGAAAAACGACAACGCTGCCGCCAACAACAAAGTCAGCAGTGCCTGCAATATCCGCTTTGCGACATAAACAAAAGTTTCGCTCGTGACTAGCCTGATTAGCCAATCCCGACCCGTCTCCAAGGAAATTCTCGTAGATGTCATTTGTCTTTTGTCCTTTGTCTAATGACCCATGACTAATATTCAATTAGAGAGATAATCGGCACGTCCGGCAGATATTTACGCCCTTGTAAATCCCGTAGCTCGATAATAAACCCAAACCCTACTAGTTCGCAGCCAATCTTCTGCACTAACTTTGCTGTTGCACTCGCAGTTCCACCCGTGGCAATCAAATCGTCCACAATCAAAACTCGGCTACCTTGGTGTAAAGCGTCTTGATGCACTTCCAGACAGTCTGTACCATACTCTAGTTCATATTCAATTGAGTGAACGGCTGCTGGTAACTTCCCTTTTTTGCGGACGGGAATAAAACCAACTCCTAGTTTATAAGCCAGAGGTGAGCCAAAAATGAATCCCCTCGACTCTATACCGATGACATAATCCGCCGTTATTCCAGCTTCATTGCATTTTTGTGTTAAAAAGTCAATAGTGTAGCGCAGTCCCTCTGGATCGCGCAGCAGCGTAGTAATATCCCGAAATAAAATTCCGGGTTTGGGAAAATCTGGGATGTCACGAACGAGAGACTTCAAATCCATAAAAAAGGGAATGGGGAATGGGGAGTGGGGAATGGGGGATGAGGGAGATGA
>NZ_JABXKM010000285.1 GCF_017115025.1 Nostoc sp. NOS(2021)
AGCGCGGTCTTGGGGGTTTCCCCCATGAGCGACTGGCGTGTGGGGTGCAATGACTGTGGGAATCACAACTAATTATGCGGACATGATATGACTATGACCAAATTCGCTTTGCTGTCTTAGGAGATAACCCGAAAACAATTGCAGTCGCGATCGCAGCCATGAGTGCGGACTTTTTAGTATTTATTTATACTTAAAGAATACCTGGAACTGGTTAGCCAAATCTAAAATTTCTTTATCTGAACAAACCGTGCTGTGGTAAACCAGCCTGATGAAAGATACATTCTGGTTTTGGGAACACTAGATTTAGGCACCAGACTTAACAGGAAGGGGTTGATGTCTAAAGGCGAATGGAATAACAGCTCGAAAAATACAGTTCCCTTGCAATTACCCATAACATACTTAAAACCAGTGAAGCGTAATACAATTACCCATGAATTTGACTCTGGTTGGCAAGCAGAAATATTACCTCCACAGGAAAGTGATGACCATTTATCGGAAGCGTCCAAGCTACTACGGCAAGGAATTCAACAGCAGCAAGCTGGTGAATTAATAGTGGCGATGAAGTCTTTACAACAATCCTTGGGGCTGTTTGAGGCAGTTGGGGATTTGCAAAAACAGGCACAGGTACTTTCTTTTTTAGGGTTGGTAACTTACAGCGCTGGAGACTACAAAGGTGCTATCTCTTACTCCCAACAGTGTCTGTCTTTGAGCGAAGACACCTCAGATTTGGCAGTGCAGATGCAAGCACTTTCCCATTTAGGCAATGCATACCGTCACCTGAATGACCCTAAAAAGGCAATTGAGTTTCTAGAAAAATGTTTGAAAATAACGCAGCAACTGCAAGACAAACGCAGTCAAGTGGCAGCACTGAATAATTTGGGATTGGTGTATAAAGCTTCAGGCAACTTTACACAGGCAATTGAGTATCAGCAGCAAAGCCTAGAAATTGTGAGGGAACTCAAAGATAATTGGGGCGAGGAACAGGTACTCAAGAATTTGGGTAATGCTTGGTATGCTTTGGACAATTACCCAAAAGCGATCGCTTATTATGAGCAGTGTGTAGTAATAGCACGCTCCTTAAAAAATGTTCGCAGTGCTTCTCAGGTGCTAAAGAATCTGGGAAATGCTTGTTATGCCTTAGGTGATTATGCTAAGGCGATTAAGTATTATGAAGATCGCTTGCAATTAGCCAAAGAAATTCAAGACAAGCGTGGTGAGGAACAGTCTTTAGGTAGTTTAGGAGTTGCTTGTGAAGCTTTGGGTGACTATAACAAAGCAATTACATATTATGAAGAACGTTTGCTGTTAGCTAGGAATCTTAAAGACCGCCGTAGTGAAGAACAAGCTCTTGCCAGTCTGAAAGTCGCTTGCTACGCCTTGGGTGATTATGCCAAAGCTATGCAATACCAGCAGGGAACATTTCCAAATAGTTAAAAAGTAAGAGAGGGAAACAATTCCAGAACTAGCCCTTTCAAGGTGATTCGTAAAATCTCTTTTGGTTCGGTGCATTATTGTTCAGCAACTTCAATTTTCCTGCTAGGGAATTGCGGTGGCAGCAATAGCTCATAGCAACTGGCCAGAAAGTGGCGTATAATTTAGAACCCAATCACCGAAATAGCTTTTCGCTTCTAGTCATCCAGTAAATTTTATTACAAATTTAGCAGGGAACAGGGAACTCTTAACAGGCTTGAAAGTCTCTTGGTGTCAGTGTTTTCTGATTAGCTGATGTCAACCGCTACCTGGCAACTGCTATAAGTTCTGATTTATCTAGAAGCGGTGAAACACTATTTTAGAGTAAAATAAGGTGTTCAAACTATAGACAATGACGAGCAGTTAAAAAGAGTATAAACATGGAAACTACAACTAAAAGGCAAGCGTTAATTAAGGCTATTAATGAACAATTAGAACTGGCTTATGATGATACCTTACAAGATATTTTATCCCTATTAAAAATTAGTAAACAGGAAGACGACTCTGACGAAATAGACTTTGAAGAGGGATTAAAAGATATCGCCGTAAATGGCACTTTAACTTGGTCAGAACATCAGCAAAAAATTGCATGAGCTATCAAGTAGAAATTTCCAAAAATGCATCTAAACAACTCAAAAAGTTACCCGTAGATATTCAATAAAGGCTAGAGAGCAAAATTCAACAATTGGCTCTTGATCCTCGGCCTGATGCTGTTGGCAAATTAAAAAATGGTGAAAACCGTTATCGCATCAGAGTAGGCGATTATCGGATTTTGTATCATATTTGCGATGATGTCTTAGTAATAACCGTTGTCAGAGTAGGACATCGTAGAGAAGTTTATCGGGACGATTAACAATTCAAAATTCCAAATTACTCGCACAGATCAATTCCCCCTATTGTCTTTTGTTGCTGGAGATATACGAGAACTTCTAATGTATCTACTTGGGGAAATTGGGCGTAAAAATTACTCACACTCCAGAAGGGTTCCGGTGTTTCCAAGACAATTGTGCGATCGCCCCACTGTTCTAACCAAGGTAGCAATTTTGGTGGCGCGACTGGAGTACATAGCCAAACTGCTGCTGGAGAAAGCGCTTTGATGGCAGTTGCCGCTACCGCTATTGTCATACCTGTAGCAATGCCATCATCAACTAAGATCAGCGTAGCATCCTCTGCATTGAACTGCGGACAAGCCGGAATTAATTCAGCTTCAAGAGACTTAGCAAGGTTTATCGCTTTATTTAAAGCCATTTCCCGCCACCGCGCATCATGTTTAGGGCGAAATAGGTTTTGATCAGTCCAAAGAACATTTCCAGAAGTAGTGACTGCACCAATTGCTAACTCTGGGTTTTCTGGATGGGTAATCTTTTTCGCTACGACAATTGTCAACGGACAATCCAAAAGACGTGCTATTGGTGCTGCTACTGGTATACCCCCTCTTGGCAAAGCATAAACAATTGGTACAGGCTTTACCCCAGAATCAATAGTTTGCTGAGTCAAAACATCATGAATCACTCGCGCCAATAACTCACCCGCATGGGTGCGATCGGCGAAAAGTGGGGTATGTGACATAGTTTCCCCCAGCATCTTAGGACGGCACTGCTTTTATGATGACTGAATTTTGTCTCAAATTAACTGATACAATAAGATTTCTATAAATAATAAGTATTCAGCAAAAGTCTATTTATTCTGATAAATCTCCAACCAGAGCAGTATTTAACTCAGATATGACAGCTGGTGCTAATGCCAAAATCCTGATTTTCATGAGCAGCGAAACCCAACTCAGCCTCTTCGACGACTCAAGCTTTAACCAACGAGAACTGATTCCTACAGACGCGAAAATTGCGATCGCTCCGGGAACTTATGACAGCATAACGGAATTGACACAGGATTGCGATCGCTGCCACCGTTGCCCATTGGGAAACACTCGGACTCATGCTGTTGTCGGACGCGGTAATCTCAAAGCCCCAATTATGGTTATAGGGGAAGCGCCTGGTCAAAATGAAGATGAAACGGGTTTACCATTTGTGGGCAGATCAGGGCAGTTGTTGGAAAAAATTTTGGCATCTGTAAATCTGACTACCGAGCAGGATGTATACATTGCCAATATTAATAAATGTCGCCCACCAGATAATAGAGTTCCCACTCCTGTAGAAGTGGCGGCTTGTCTACCCTACTTATTAGAACAAATTCGCCTAGTTGACCCCAAAATAATTTTGTTAACAGGTGCAACTGCTGTCAAAGGCATCACTGGCGATAAGCGGGGGATTACGAAAATTCGCGGACAGTGGTTGGAGTGGGAAGGGCGTTTATGTATGCCAATTTTTCATCCTTCCTATTTGCTGCGTAACCCTTCTAAGGAACAAGGTGCGCCGAAATGGTTGATGTGGCAAGATATCCGGGCAGTGCGTGCCAAGTTAGACGAAATCCAAAATAACAGCTAATTTGGTGAAATTATCCAAAATAAATGCAAACTATAGCGCCTTTAATCTCTTCTTTTAGGTGCAGCCTATATCTGAATTATGCCAGAATTTTGACTGCTAGGGAGTCTAAAAGTTCGATAGCTTTGCGTCATCATTTGACAATTATTTCACAGGATAGTGATTTTGAGCGCATGAGACAAGTGAGAGAGTTGTCTAGCGAATCTTGACTGTAAGTTGAATGTGATGGTTGAGGTGCGATCGCTTTTGGTGAGGAAGTGCGATCGCATAGCAGTACAGATATTCTATAAATTTTTAACTTTGGCTTTGAATGTAGTTGAATCAATAATATTATCCTGTCCTAGTTAGCGGTAGTGACTTTACAGATAGTAAACAAATAATCTACTAAACGAGGATAATAATTTTGATAAAGTTTAGCTAATTGTGTACTACAAATGAACTTATCTGGAAACGATTATTTAGACCTTTTAAATGATTACGCTGAAGACTTGAAACAGATTCTTGGTATTATAGACAAAGAAATAAGAGTAATAGCCAATCCACAGAGATACCAAGACCTTCGCGGTCGCGTCAAAACACTTGAAAGTAAA
This sequence comes from Nostoc sp. NOS(2021), assembly GCF_017115025.1. GTDB lineage: Bacteria > Cyanobacteriota > Cyanobacteriia > Cyanobacteriales > Nostocaceae > Nostoc. Next base: position 4,499 of record NZ_JABXKM010000285.1, read on the forward strand.
ATATATCAAGAAATAACAAAAGTTAAAAATACTCCAGAACCAGAGGGTGATATTAACATGTTCAACAAAAGTTAGTATGGTCGAATACCATCAGCACTTAACGTTTTATTTACTAGCAAACTATAAATAATAATATTGCTAAGAAACTAATATATTTTATTCATTAGGGTTTTCATCGGACAAAAGTTTAATTAATCTATTAACGTAATCTCCTACAACACCTGTATCATCGTTTTCACCAGAAACCTTTTTTAGTTCCTCTTTAATAATATTGAGAGCAAATTTATAAGGTTCATTTCCGATACTTGGTTTTATTGAGGCACATTCTTCTTGATTATACTTACGATTTCTCAGATGCTGAAGGCTGATTATCAACCATCCTAAACACCTCCTTATATCTTGGCTAAATGAATCTCGGTAAATGGCAGCAATATTGCATTGTCTTATTGTCTCAGATGTAGTTTTATCTGCTAAATGCAACCCGCGATTAGTATCTCTAAAATGATTTACAACTTTTCTAGAGTTATCATATCTTTCTAAAAACTTCTTTTCCCTCTCGGCGATACGTAATTGAATTGTTTCCTTTAATTTATCATATCCTTCCTTTTCTAAATCTAATTCTGACAATATATTTCCTATTTCTGTTGTTATGTATATTGGAAATTCTGTTTTAAAAGCAGATATAGCTTCTTTCACTTTATCTGGCATTTCTTTGTTTTTTAATTCTTCTGAATCTGATTTAATAGAAGCTTCAACAACTGCTGAGACAACACTCCATGATATAAAACTTAATGCTATACCTGAGAAAATCCCATAAATTATCTTATTTCTGTCTATTGTGTATTGTTGCTCTATTTTACCTTTACCTACCTCTGTTTTTGGTTCAAAAAAATAATCAAGGGCAGAATTGAGACCAAAACCAACAAAAAAAGCCACAACAACGAAGGCATAAGCAATAAATGTAGCTATTTTTGGTTTAAGCATTGTTAAAATCATCAAATTACCTCCAAATCAATAGCTGGATACTATAGGCTAGTACCAATAATCAATAACTGAAATAAAAATACTTACAATAAATGAATTTTACGTTTTTATTACTAGTCTAAGATTGAGTTGCTTTTACAAGCTTCTTCAGCAGTTCTTGTTCCTCGGTCATAGCTTGATGGATACGCTCAATCATGTAGCAGGCTGTGTTCTTATTAACCCCAATCTCTTTGGCAAGCTGACGCACGCTGATACCCCCTGGTGAATTCAGCACAAGGTGAATTGCTACAAACCACTTTTGTAATTCTACATGAGTCTTGTGAAAAAGTGTAGCTACTGTAACACTGAATGAGGTAAAGCATTCGTTACAGTGATACCTGCGTTCATTCTTGTACGCAGTAGCGTTGGTTGATTCACAGTATGGACACTTTGGCTTTCCACCCCAGCGAATTTGCTCAAGTATGGCAAGGCATTCTTCGTGATTTAGTGACATAGTTATTCTCAGAGTTCTGAGAATAACCATGTCAAAAATTACTCTTTAATTTTCTAGCAATATGTATCAAGCGTTAAGAAAACACCAAAGTAATCTTGTGATCGCATGAATTGAGGGTAACAAATACAGATCAGTTGAGAACCGACATCTTGGGTTACTTATCAGTCTTACCAGCCTTTTTCAGTTGTTCCCATCTCTCTCGCAATCGCTTCAAATTAGGCGTATGACCACCATAACGCCAACTAACATAGGCTTGGCTAATCTCATCTATTACCTCAGCAGTTGCTGGGGCATGATGCTCGTATGAGACTCTGGCATACTCTAAAGGTGTTTGGGCTGGATGTTTGCCTAAACCTTTTTGGGTTGTCCATTGCAGCATTTGTTGATAAAGGCTTTCCATTGCTGGCAATTTCTTTAACCATCGACGGTTGCGCCACTCTCGCCACTGTCCCCAACCCAGCCAACCAAAGAAAGCTGCCGTAGTTGACAAGATTAAGCCAGTCAATACGCCAAACCAACCTTGAGAGAATAAAGCTAAAAACCAAGCGATCGCTCTAATTATCCAACTCAATATTGTCCCAAATACATTATTCAACAAACCTGTCACTGGAGAGGGCAACCATCCAGCAACCCAGTGCCATAACTGGCGCAACACACTAAAACTCTGAGTGTCTTCAATAGATGGGGGAATCAGAGGATGATTGGGAATAGGGTCAAAGGCAAACCAACCATATTTAGGAAAATACACTTCCGTCATCGCATAAGCGTCAGTATTACGGACAACATACAGCCCTGTAAATGGATTAAATTCTCCTGAACTAAACCCCGCCACTAACCGCGATGGGATGCCAATTGAACGCAGCATCACCGTCAGAACTGTAGAGAAGTGGTCTGGATAGCCTCCCTTTTGCTTGAACAAAAAAGTTTCTACCAAGTCTTCTTTTTCACTCAAATAAGGCAATTCTAAAGGATTTTGGGGAACAGAATAGTGTTGTTTTAGGTATTGAGCTAAATAGAGAGCCTTTTCATAGGGTGAATCCAGGCTTTTAGAAAACTTTGTGACTCCTTCTTGATTGTAGTTAGCGAGAATTTCTTCGGTGCGTTGCCGGACTTTTTCGGCAATTTCGGGAGGAATTTGCAGATAATACTTTTTAATATGTTTTGGATAATTAGTAGAAGCTTCACCTAATAAAGTGCGATCGCGGTATGGTACTGCGGAAATTACTGTGTAGGTGAGTCCTTCTGATAATTCTATAGGCGATCGCAATCCGTCTTCTTTATCAACAGCGATCACTGGTGTCGGAAAGTAAACTTCCTTCGGATAAGCCATCGCTGGAATTAGGTTAGGCAAATCCGACACCACTGTATAAGTTTGCACTACCTCTTGGGTTTTACCAACGAGCACAGATGGGTAAAGAAAAATTTGGTAAGACCAAGGCGATCGCCTGATAGTCGTAACATCTTCATTCCGGGAAACCTCCCATCCCTTACCTGTATAACGGTCAAATCCTAGTACTCGCCAAAAACCCTCAGCTTGCGATCGCACCCGCATTACAACCTTAGGTTTCATCTCGCCGCGCAGGTTTTGGTTAATTTGGCTATTAAAACCGTAATAAAAGTCATTATCTACTTTACCTGGTTGACCAGTTTGATTTTGTCCCGTACCACCGCTACCACTGCCTTGATTATTACCTTTACCTTGGTGGACATAACCGGGATTGATAATACTACGTCCTGTAAAACTACCTTTTACTTGAATAGCAGAACTTACAGGGAAAGTTCGTAATTGATAGCCAGGAAATCTGGGTAAAATAGCAAAAATTGCCAGCCCCAGACCGACAATTAGCAAAAAATTCAGAATTAAAAATTTAAAATTCAGAGTTGAGGAATTCTTCTGATGGGATTTTTCCTTTTGAGTTTTTAATAGCTGCAAACCTAAGCGTGAGCGGTAATCTAATACTAAAGTTGGGAGAGCGATCGCTAAAAATAACAGCAGCACAGGTGCAAATGCTAAAGTCTGACTTAGTGTTGCCGCCACACCCAATAAAATCAGTCCGATAACAATCGAATAACCCAAATCTTTGCGACGGGGCGTATCAAAGCTGTGTAACACCTGTAGTTGAATTAATAACTCTGCCAAACCCAACCGCGTATCATTCAACTCCCCCACTAATCGCCCAAAGAAAGCACCCAGTGCTACTAACATCCCGATGGCGATGCAAAACTTAACTGCAATATTGCGATCGCGGCGACGATAGTAACTCCAAATCGTACCCACTCCACTCAGGGGGAACGCCCAAAAACTGAATGAAGTCTCGGCGGCGATATCCGTCGCCACAATTCCCAAAATAACCAACGCTAGCACCAGCACCCGCAAGGAAATTGAATCTTCCACTTCTGTTGAAGGCGACCTCTGCGGATTTTGCCGCCAGAAATTACCTACAGGAAGAGGCCAAAACCGATTTATCCTGGATAAGTTAAACATTTGAGTCTAGTAGAAGCAATGATGTAGATGCGAAAAACACAATGTGGGGCACGTAATTACCCACCCTACTACTGTGTAAAAAAAATGATATAGCGTTTCCTAATCAATCATAAGTAAGGTACATCAGAGCAAGCGAGGAGCTTGCTCTTAGGGGGTTGGGGGTGGGGTTCTTCTACTTCACTCAAGCGAGAACCGCTATAGATAGGGGGTAGAGATGGAGATACACGGAAAATGGGTGACGCGGTGAATCGAGAAATAATCAAATACTTTCTCAATGTCCCCATGTCCCCATATCCGCGCGTCCCTGTGTCTTTGTAATAACTGCTTCTCGTAGACACCCTAATGACCGCTTGTTGAAAAATAGGATAAGCTTCAAAACCAGGAAAATCCTCTTAATATATATCAGTGTTGATCGACGTAGTGTGCTAGCGGTGGCAATTTCAACTAAATCGTCGGACTAATGACAAACAACAACGACTGTTGGTCTATTTCTGGAAACTCAACTTCCAGGGTATAAGTTGGGTTAAGTTGCTCGCAGCCTAACTCTACACTTAAGTATCCCGAAGTCGAAGATGTTGCCATTGCTAATGTGCCACTTCCCCGCAGCGTCAAAGTTCCTTTAACGGGTAACTCAACCCGAACAAGTAACTTCGTAAGTTTACTTAGAGACTGAGACTCTACTCTAATGTTTAAAGTACCGACACTGGTTAGCCATTGTCTTTCTACCACTGGACTGGTTGCTGAAAGTGGTAGAGTCAGATTTTCCAGCAGTTGTTTAGCTGCTAGCAACGACAAAGCCATCTGTTGACGCGGTTGTAAATCTGAGTAATCGCTCTGAATACTGGGCATTGTCTCCAGAGTATTTACAGACCGATAGGTGCTTCTTAGCACCAATCCAGCTATATCGTTTAGTGCTTGAGACTCGTTGGGAAAAAAGTTCTCCACGACCTGAACTAATTTTGCCCCCAGAGGCACTGAAGATGTAACCAACGCCTGACACTGTTCTAGCAATTGCCGGAAAACTCTCTCCGGTAAGGGACGCGGCAGGTTCAGCTTCGACTGTTGTACCATCCACCCCCAGCTTGGAACGAGTGTCATTGACGGCTCGTCAATAAAATCGGGATAGTCGATTAATTGTGTTTCCCAAGGAAACAACGGTGGATGGTCTTGGACTTGGATTTGTAACCGACGCTTAAGGACAGCTTGAAAACGATCTTGCACAGTAGGAATTTCTCCCAGTTGAAAGGCCTGGGGCGTTCCTCCCAATTTTGGCTGACTGCTTTTTGAAGCAGTGGCTTCCTTGAGGAGGTTTTCTACCCCGTCATTTTCCTCACATTCTACCGATCGCTCGTTATTTTTGACATTATCTGTCAATAACCAATCGAGACACTGGTGTTGTAAGGATTCTGAGTCACTATTCATGAGTAGATGCACCTGATCCGGACACTAATGAGTTACGAATTTCCCAAGCTTGCTCAAGAATCTTAAACCATCGTTTTTGAAGTTGTGCCATTGACAGCCCTAAAGTTTTTGCTATTTTTTCATCGGCTTGTCCTTGTTGCTTCAACTCTAGTAAAGACCGTTGCTTATTGTCCAGCTGCGCTGTGTATGCTTGCCATTGCTGGGGAGTTAAGCCCAAATTGGTGTGCAAAGAAGCTTCCAGCCACTCATGAACTAATTCCCAACGGTGCAACAAGGCAAACCGAATCAAATGATACTTAAAGCGCTGCTGCAAATAATCTCTCTGACGAGGGGTTAAACCTAAAACCGACTCAATTTCCTGTGCAGATAGATCCTGGAGGCGGAGGGAAAAATAATCAGCGCAGTCAGATTGTTGCCGTTGTTCGAGATAATTCATTAATTCTGTAACGACAACGGAGCGCAAGGTGTCTTCTTCGGGTTCGGGTTCGGCTTGCGTTGCCATTGTGGAGCGCAATTGGTGCACTGCTGGCTCTTCCCAAGAACCGTCAGCTTCACTATTGCTGCCTTCTGCGGCTTGTTCTATATCTACGCTGGTTTCTGGGGGCTGCTGTTGGGAAAAAGTTTGCGCCCGCAGGATAATTAGCTGCTGCTGACGGCCTGGTAAGGGAATGCGTCGCTTGCCATAGCGCTCAGTAAATGCCATATACTCGGACAATTCCAAGAGCGTCTGAGGGCGATAAGTGGCACCGAGTTGATTTTCTCGCCGGAAAGCGTTCAATGCCTCCAGATAAAAACTTTGGAGGAAATCTTCAATTATCGTCAGCCGCCCTTGATAGCTCAATTGCTTCTGAGGGGGATTAATGTATCGATAAATAATTGCACTCAGAGTACTGTGTAATTCTACCCTGCCCCGATTTGAACCCAACTGATAATACCTGAGACACTGTTGCAGCCGATGCCGAGCCAGGGTCATTGCCGAGCTTTCTACAGACCCAGAAGCTTGGATACGTTTGCTTTCATGACAAATCCGGTAGACTTCGGTGGTAATACGTGTTGCGACATCGTGGCAATTCTGTTCCGAAGCTTTGGTTGACTGCTGAAACTCCCTGGACAGGAGTTGAAAGATCACCTCCACGCCTTTAGAATTTTCTCCCAGAATAGTTGCAGATGGAATAGTTGCGGTTGCGGCTGAATTCATAGTCTCGGTTTTGAAAAGACCCTAAGTATTTAAATACAACCTGTACGACTGTGGGTATTGGCTTTTTTGGTTTTACGTATAAGCTAAACGCAGACCAATCCTATATTTAGGATGTGGCTGATTTTATTATTCCCAACTTTGATGGGATTGTTCACACTTTGATAGATGTTATTGCCATTACCCAGGAGCCGTATACAAGTCATTATGGATTTAGAAGCACAAATTCAATTGCTGATTGACAATGCACCCCGCGATGGTATGACACCACATCTTGTTGCAGCAATTGCTCCTGCCCTTAGAGCGATCGCTCAAAAGTTACGCTACTCCCAATACTATATTCTCCAAAATTCGGAGCAAAGCTGGGTTTTAACTACATTGAGCAATCGTGCTAATCCAGGATTGGAAAAGCGTGTTATTTACGCTTTTCCTACCATACAGGATGTCTCTCTAATTTCCCCTGCTGGGCTTGACCCTCAAATGCTAGCTAAAATTGTTCCTGTCACCCATATTTTGTTCCAAATCGTGGCATTGGAACCCGTAGATAGTATCGTTTTTTTGGAAACGCCGGGTAAGACCACTCATACCGTTGAAGTTCGGCGAACTGAACTAGAAAAACTCATGCAACAACAGTTGCGACAACAGCGATCGCCTAAACAGATACCCCCTGATATTGCATAGAAAAAATTTGGATGTGGGATTTTTTAGATACAATCCCACATCCAAATTTTTAAATCTCAAATTCCTTTAAAAAAGTTTTCTAAATCAGGGAGAAAATAAATTTTTTCTTTCCCTTACACCACGCCAGTAGCTAAACTCTCGGTGAAACCTAAAATTGCTTAAAAAACAGTTATCAGTGAACATTTTTCCGGTTTCAAGTTTTAGTTTCCCAGTGAGGTAGAGTCGGAAGCCGTAACACACCCAACACCTAAATCCCCACTTTCTAACTGATAACTGATTTAATAGAGGCGACTGAGTGTGTACTCAGCGATGTTAATCAATGCCTGGTGGGATTCTGAGGGTGGGAGAACTGCAAGATGTTCAATTGCTAACTTAGCATGGTGAGCAGCTAACTCTTGCGCCTGCTGTATACCTTGACTATCTTGAATTAGTTCCAGTGCTTGCTCTAAATCCCCTTCTTGGGCAAACTCTCGATCAATCAGCACTTCCAAGGATGGTTTTTGGGCTAAAGCAAATAAAACGGGTGCAGTCAGATTCCCACTTTTGAGATCCGACCCCACTGGTTTACCCAAGGCATCTGTTGTACTGGTGAAATCTAGAATGTCATCAACAATTTGAAATGCTATACCAAAATGACGACCGTAGCTATACATATGCTCAACAGTTTCTCGTGAGACTTCACTGAGTAACCCAGCAGCTTTAGAACTGTTGGCAACTAACGAAGCTGTTTTGTAATAACTCTTCTGGAGGTAAGTTTCAATAGAGATACCAACATCAAAACGATTCAGTCCCTGCTGGATCTCCCCAGTAGCTAGATCCATAATGACTTCTGAGAGCAGTTTCACCACCTCCAAATTGTCCAAGTTTGCTAAATACCAGGACGATTGGGCAAAGAGAAAATCTCCTGCTAAGATGGCAATGCGGTTCCCGAACAAACTATGAACGGTGGGAACGCCTCGCCGCACGTCTGATTCATCTACCACATCGTCATGTACCAAGCTTGCTGTGTGAATCATTTCCGTAATCTCAGCTAGGCGGCGGTGACGCGGCGTAATGTCTTGTTCTAACATTGTTGCCCGCGATATTAGCAGGACAATTGCTGGTCTGATACGCTTTCCCCCAGCTCCGAATAAATGTTCGGCTGCTGCAAACAAAATGGGGTGGCGATTTCCAACTAGCTGTTTTAGGTTATCTGCTAGTAGTCGCAGGTCTGCTTCCACAGGGGTAAACAGGGAGGTGGCTGGGGTCATGGATGGGCGGACTCTGGCTTAGGTTACGAAAGTTTACATATCCTATACTCATTTTAAGATAACCCTGTGCCCGCGCAAAGTTTTCATAAAGTAATCCCATATTAATGAGTCTATGGGTGATAATTAAGCTTGATAGTGATTATGTCAATAAGCAATTATGCTTGATTTTTGGAGACTCAGGTTTTAAACTAATTTAAAACATGAATTCTCAGTATACTGGAATAAATATAAGCTTAAATTATGTTAAGTAGTTTCCCAATCCACGTTTTCCGCCACAGAGCAAAACCTAATCTAAGCAATATTACTTATTCACAAAATGGATACAATTTAAATTTGTCGGCAATGGGTTAAGACTAAATTTATCCAGGACTCAAGTGCAGCTATTCAAAAAATTTGAAATTTAGCAGCCGAGTAAGCTCAAAATTCCGGGTGGTTGTGTTAGGCTAAAATATAGGAATTTTAAATTTTTCAGACATTCACACCCCAAAGTAAGTCACCTACTAGTTGATTTTACTGAGTTGGTGATGTGAGTCTAAAATAACTAGTCGTAGCTTAGATGAAGGGAATAATTCCTTTGATTTTTCCTACGATAACAGCAACTCCTGGTTTGGAGCTATGCGATATCCCTATGGGAAGCCGCTACACGTCTTCGGCGCACGTTGAGCGCAAGCATTGCTCTTTTCGCAGTAGTTTGAACAAAAATAAAGCAGATCAAGTAGACCGGTGAGAATCGTAGTTTTAGATTGCCAAACGGTAATCTAACTGCTGTGGGATTTATGGTCTGCAAGAAGTCGCATTAGATAATGAAATTCTTTGTCCGTAGAGAATTTTATCTTTATAGGTAATTTTACTATAGGAAACTACAGCCATCAAGAATGCACTTGCTTGGCTGAGGTTCTACTAATTTTATGGAATTTTATATTCGTTTGAAAAGGTACTAGTAGAACAATGATTTACGGAAGTATGTCTATGATGATTTTTATTTTAGCGTCTGGATATTTGTTCACAGTTTACCTGTTATTAGCACTGGCGAAGCGAACGGGTACAAAGACTGTTACTACAAGTTTGGCTTCATCTGCCAAAGGGAAACACATACAAGAGATATCAGTAAGGACAAAGGTGACTGAAGCAGTTAATAGTCAATAGTCATTTGTCATTTGTCATTTGTCATTGGTCATTTGTTATTTGTCATTTGTCCTTGGTCATTTGTTTTGATTAAAGGACTAAGGACAAATTAGTTTTATTGGAGTTGGGAAATAGCAGTATCAGTGAAGGAAACCTCTTCAACCATTGGGGTATAGCCTAGCCACTGCAATCCTGACTGGGAAAACTGTTGCGGACAACCGCTCACAGCGAAGCGAGTTGGCAATGCTGGGTGGGTATTTCTTAAGTCTAGTAAGTCTAGCTCTTGGGCACAAGCAGCCACAACATGAACAGCTGGATCAATCAACTGGACTTGAGAGGGCAGGAGCGATCGCAGTACTGGTGTGAGGTGGGGATAATGGGTACAGCCGTGGACTAAGGTATCAATTTCCTGCTCTAATAAAGGCTCTAGGTAGGCTCGTGCTACTTCAGCAGTGTAAGGGTCGTGAATGCGGTTTTGCTCGATGAGTGGTACAAACTCTGGACATCCAACTTGCCAAACTTGAACATTAGGATCAATTTCAAGTATAGCGTGTTTATAAGCATTACTCTTAGCCGTAGCTGGAGTGGCAATTACACCAATGCGCTTTCCTTGCTGTACTGCTGCCCTTGCCCCTGGTAAGATAATGTCAAGGATTGGTAGAGAAAACTCCTTACTTACTGTCTCCAGCGCTAGTGCCGAACTGGTGTTGCAAGCCATAACAACCATTTTCACACCCTGCTTTTCCATCCAGGTGAGGATTTCACGCATAAATTGGATAATTTCTGCTTGTGAGCGGATGCCATATGGAACTCGAGCTGTATCCCCAAAGTAAATAATAGATTCATTGGGGAGTTGCCGATAGAGTTGTCGCAGTACTGTCAGTCCACCCACACCACTATCAAAGATACCAATTGGGGCACGTTGGGGTTCTAGATCGGAAAAATCGTCAAGATTTCCTTCAAAGATGGAAGATGAATACACAGGCAGATGTTGATTTAGGTTTTTGGATATAAAATACAGAATCTAGCAGAGAATTCGCTAATTTACCACTAAATTCTGCACGGAAAAGAGGTCTAAAGACCACCTATTGAATGAGTAATTTGTACTATATTAGCGGTGTAAGTATTTGAGGATGCCACGAGCGATCGCTTCTGCCATCCGATTTTGATACTCTCGTGTTCCCAATCTAGGATTATCCTCGTAACCAGTCATATAGCCTGTTTCCACTAAAATAGAAGGTATGGAGTTTTTCCTGAGAACGTAGAATCTGGCTTTGCGGGTTCCTCGGTTTTTGATAGTACCGATGTCCTGGAGGATGGTATTGCGAACTACTTCAGCCAGAGCATAACCACTGTCGTAATAATATACTTCTAACCCATTGACATCAGGGCGATTATCAACCGAATTAGCGTGAATGCTGACAAACAAAGTCGCATTAACTCTTTTAGCAATGTCTACCCGTCCCTGAAGTTCTACGAAAAAGTCAGCATCCCGTGTAAGTACCGCTTGTACACCATTTTGCTCTAAAATTGCTCCTACCCTTTTACCAATAGGCAGGATTACATCCTTTTCTAAAAGTCCGCCCAGACCAGGAGCACCTGAGTCTTTTCCACCATGTCCTGGGTCAATAACTACTACCAATTTCCCTCTGGGAACCGAGGAGTGTGTCCGTGTCTGGGAGATTGGACGGGGATTATCTGTGGGGTTTGGGAATTGTCCTGAGTTTAGCGATGGCAGGGGAGGTAAAGCAATGGGCGGTGTGATGCTACTAGAGCGTTGTAACTCTAAAGCTAAAAGCTGGTCGCCAACCTGGTTGAGTTCCCCAATTTGCACACCTGCCGCTGGTTGAACCAAGACGACGACAGTATTGGATTCTTGTGGTTGCAGGCGTACCCGCAGGATAGGGCTATTAGCATTAAAAGCAGGGCCTATGACTCTAGGAGCTAATTTAGCATTGTTAATAGTGATGCGGAACAGACCAGAAGTTCTATCCCAGCCGCCTGTAGCAGATAAAGTTTGGTCGGCTCTAATCAGCAGTTGTGTGCCATTATTAGCCAGTTCCACAGACTGAATACTCGCAGGTGAGGAGTTAGCAGGTTGTATGGAGCGTGGATTATTACCTCCAGGCAACTGGGCAACGCCACGATTGGGTAGAATCACAAAACCACCAACACTGCTAGTGGTTGCTCGCCAATTTGGACTATTTTCATCCACCTGTAAAGTCAGGCGAACAACAGATGGGCTTGTTTGCAGTTGAGTGAACTGGATACGGCTGACACCATAGCGATTAATCGACAAATCCCGCTGCTCTAGATTTGGTGATAAAGTTGCGCCAGCAATGTCGATGTTGATTGCCTTCTGATCGTTGCTACGATTTACCTGAATCTGAGGATTACCACCACTTGTACTGATAAAAAAACCATCGCCTGTGACTTGTAACTTCTCAATTTGAGTAACTCTGGCGAAAACCATTCTGTTGTTAGGTGGATTAACAGAGCCGGTTCTCACTACATTGTAAATATTCCTTGGAGAGAATGTTGGTGTAGATGTTCTCGGTGAAGTTTCTCTGGACATAACTTCTCCTTGCTGCCCCTCAGTATTTTTTGAGGGGACATTTTCGGCTACTGGCGTAGGTAATTGCACTGTCCAGCGATCGCCATTTGTGGCCAGAAATTGCACTCGTTTGGGGTCTAAACTATAACCAGGAGTCAATTCAACGACTATGCGCGTTGTTTGTTCGTCAAACTGCCCAACCCGGATGGAACGAATTGCACCACCCACCTGTTGGGTTAGCTGCGGACGCCCGAATGTGGTTCCTGGCAAATCAATTACCAAACGAGTGGGGTTAAAAATTAATTGTGCTTGGGGTTGAACATCCCCTAAAGTATTAATTTCCAGCCTGTTTTGATTGGCATCAAAACGCCAAGATTCGAGTTTCGCGGCCATTGCCGGCGACGATAGCATGAAGATAGTTCCAATAGTACTGGATAGTAACCAGTGTAATTTCACAGTCCTTTCTCCTGATTCACATTCATGGCAGCCGTCAACATCTGAACATATTGGCAAATCCTCACACCATCACCGCACACACTTGAGTTTTTTGCTGTTATTAAGACACAGCTAATGGCGTAGAATATAGCACGCTCCTCTGATTTTGCCATGCCATTAGCCTATATAAATTTGACTGCCAATTTTAGATTTTAGATTCCCGATTGAAGAAAAGCCGATAGCGCCACGGAGAGCAAGTCTTCTCCGAAGGGGAGACGCTTTAGCGCAACGAGCGTCTTTTAGGTTCATGCGGGACGTTAGTCCCGCTAGGCTAACACTCGTTGTGGGTGACACAAATCCAAAATTTAAAATCCGTCTTGGAAAGTTTGCTCAAGTCGGCAGAGCCGCCCACGCAACTTTCCGCAAAATCTAAAATTCAAAATCTGTTTACTTGCAAGGTATCAGATGACAATAACAAAGAAGCTACTCTTGCCCCGCAGCAAGAATACTTAAATTGTTTTACTACTAAATTGGATAAAAATGGTAAAGATTAGATGTATTTACTCAATAATTTCGACTAAATTACTTATCTTCTCTTTAGATACTGAAGGACACCACGAGCGATCGCTTCTGCCATTTGATTTTGGTAAGCTGAGGTTCTCAGCCTAGCCATATCCTCTCGACCAGTCATATAACCCGTTTCCACGAGAATGGAGGGCATAGAACTTTTTCTGAGGACATAAAATCTGGCTCGCCGCACTCCCCTATCTTTGAGAGTAGCAATACTTTGGAGAATGCTACTGCGGACAATGCGAGCTAGATCAAGACCACTGTCGTAATAATAGACTTCCAAGCCATTAACATCGGGACGACTCGCACCGGCTGAATTAGCGTGGATGCTCACAAACACATCAGCATTAGCTCGCGTTGCTAATTGCACTCGCCCCGGAAGGGTAACAAAATAGTCAGAATCCCGCGTCAGAATTACTTGTATACCATTTTGCTGTAAAATCTCACCAAGTTTCCTACCAATAGGCAAAATAACATCCTTTTCGCGTGCCCCCCCAAGGCCAAGCGCTCCAGAGTCTTTACCGCCATGTCCGGGGTCAATAATCACTACCACTCGCCCATTAGTAACTCGGCGTTGTGGTTGTCTTAGAGGCTGGGGATGGGGGTTGTTTGGATCTGGGAATGGCCCCCGGTTTGGCGGTGGTAGCCCAGGTAAAGCAAAGGGGGGTCTGACGGAGAGGGCGACAACTCGCCGAGAGCCTTGTATTGGTAGAGACAAAAGCTGGTTGCCGATTTGCTTGGGTTGCCCAATTTGCACTCCGGCTGCTGGTTGAACTAAGACAACGACAGTATTGGGTTTTTGGGGTTGCAGACGTACCCGAAGAATGGGGCTATTGGCAGCAAAGGTAGGGCCTGTGACTCTGGGAGCTAATTTGGCATTGGGAATTGTGACACGGAACAGACCAGAGGATCTATCCCAGGTTCCCGTAGCAGATAAAGGTTGGTCGCCTCTAATTAGCAGTTGTGTGCCATTATCAGCCAGTTGTACAGACTCAATTGTTGCTGGCGAGTTGTTGCCAGATGGTCTACTAGGAAAGGAAACGGGTTCTGACTGATTGTCCGAATTATTACTTCTAGGCAATCTGACAACGCGACTAGGTAGAACTACCAAACCACTACCGTTACTATTCGTTGCTTGCCAGTCTGGGCTATCTTTATCTACCCGCAAAGTCAGGCGGACACCAGGAGGTTGGGTTTGTAGTGGGGTGAATTCAACGCGGCTAACACCATGTTTGTTAACGGGTATATTATTATGCTGCGCCAGATGTGGCGATAAAGATGCGCCAGAGATGTCCACGAAGATGGTAGCGCGATCGCGGCTGCGAATTACCTGAATCGGAGGATTAGCACCACTGGTACGAATGAACAACCCATCGCCTGTTACTTGTAAGTTCTCAAGTTGAGTCGCCCCTCGTGTAGTAGTGGCAATCCTTGAAATACCAGATTGAGGCTCAGAGTCTGGGGCAACTACACTGTAAGCACTTCTAGGAGATGAGGCAACTTTATCGACTTCCGGCTTAGGTAATTGCACCATCCAGCGTTCACGAAGTGTCTCCCCAGGAGATTCGCCAGTTGTACCTACAAATTGCACTCGTTTGGGGTCAAGAGTATAACCAGGAGTCAGTTCGATGACTATACGTGTTGTTTCTGTATCAAACTGCCCAACACGGATCGAGCGAATTCCACCGCCCAACTGTTGGGTTAGCTGCGGACGCCCAAATGTGGTTCCTGGCAAATCAATTACCAGCCGAGTCGGGTTGAAAATTAGTTGTGCTTGGGGTTGAACTGCTCCTACAGTATTAATTTCCAGCCTGTTTTGATTGGCATCAAAGCGCCAAGATTCAAGTCTCGCTGCCATTGCCGGCGAGGATAGCATGAAGATAGTTCCAATAGTACTGGATAATAACCAGTGTAATTTCACAGTCCTTTCTCCTAATTCATGTTCATGGGAGCCGTCAACATCTCAACTCACTGGTAAATCATCACACCGTCACCACCTAAACTTGACCTTTGATGCCTTTTTTGATTTTTAAGCTGGTATTACAGCGCTTTTCAAGTAATTGAACTACACCACTCCCTACTCCCTACTCCCCATCTCAGCTAAATACCTGAAAACTGCTCTAATACACACTTAAATCAGTTATCAGGTTTCATATTGGGTCTAAATCCCCATGTGAAACCTTCCACCTGTAGAGGTGGGGGACTCTGACTCCCAATCAAGCTAGAAAACTGATAACTGATAGCCGTTCACTGATAAGTGTTTGTTCTTTGTTGCCATCGATGCACTGAGTAAATAATTCCCATTACTGTCAGATGATCTAGCAAAATTTATGGGTGTTACTCCCAATTACCTGGAAAATATTCAGATAAAGGCTCACAAGCCGAGGGAGACTGGAAATAAGTAACATTTTGAATGCTGGTAGAAATTAGAAACAAACGATTATTCTACAATTACACGGGACGGAGATTTGGGGAGAGAAGTTTCCACTGCACAATTGGGAGATGGGGGAGCAGAGGGGATGAGGG
>NZ_JABXKM010000272.1 GCF_017115025.1 Nostoc sp. NOS(2021)
ATGACTAATGACTAATGACTAATGACTAATGACTAATGACTAATGACTAATGACTCTTTTTTTAAACGAAAATTATGAACTTTTTTGATAAATTGAATCGTAATATCTTGCAAAATCAAAGCTTACTGTTTGTAGGACTTGATCCAAATCCAGAAATGATGCCTGTACGTTATGAATCTGAAGAACTCATCGCTGGTTTGGAGAAGTGGTTACAATTCATTATTGCTGAAACTTCTGATTTTGTTTGTGCCTATAAACCGACACTTGGCTTTTACGAAGCGTTAGGTATTCCCGGTTTAGAACTGCTGTACAAAACTTTAGCAGCTATTCCAGCCCACATCCCAGTTATTTTAGATGCCAAACACAGTGACTTAAATACTAGTACCATTTTTGCCCGGACTGTGTTTACAGAATGGCAGGTGGATGCAATCACTCTCAGTCCCTATACAGGACAAGATCATGTAGCGCCTTTTTTAGTTTATCCTGATAAGGCGGTGTTGATTTTATGCTGTACTTCTAATCCAGGTGCAGAAGCTTTACAGCAATATCCTACGAAGGAATCACCCCTTTATTTACAGGTAGTAAAAGAATCAAAAACCTGGGGGACTCCAGAACAATTGGGTTTGGAAGTGGGGACTAAAAATCCTGAAGTTTTAGCACTTATTCGAGCAATTGCGCCTGAACGAATTATTATGGCGCGTAGCATTTGGGCGCAAGGTGGAAACCTGAAGCAAATTTTAGAAGCAGGTTTGAATGCTAACGGTGATGGTTTGCTGATTCCTGTTCCTCAAGATATGTTGGGTAATACACAACTATCTGAGGAAGTCCAGTCTTTACGCGCAGAAATTAATCAAATAAAAGCTGAAATTATTCACCAAAATTCCACATGTTCTGTGTGGTTTCCTGATGTTTGTTTGCTAAATCAGCACCCACAACAGGATTTGATTTTACAACTTTATGACATTGACTGTATTATGTTTGGCAGCTTTGTCCAAGCATCAGGAGCGATATTTCCTTATTACATCGACTTACGCAAAATTATTTCCAATCCCCAAGTTTTTAATCAAGTTCTCACAGCTTATGAGGATATTTTGAAGAATCTGATTTTTGATAGGTTAGCAGGTATTCCTTACGGTTCTTTACCTACTGCGACTGGTTTAGCTTTGCGCCTTCATTGTCCAATGATTTTCCCGCGTAAAGAGGTGAAGGCACACGGAACTCGGAGAGTAATTGAGGGTAACTTTCATCCTGGTGAAACGGTTGTGGTAGTTGATGATATTCTGATTAGCGGCAAAAGTGTTATGGAAGGGGCAGAAAAGTTGAAATCAGCAGGATTAAATGTTAATGATATTGTGGTATTTATCGACCATGAACAAGGGGTGAAAGATAGGTTACAGCAAAATGGTTATCACGGTCATGCTGTTTTAACTATTTCGGAAATTACTAATACTCTGTATCAAGCAGGGCGAATAAATGAGGAGCAATTTTTAGCTTTTGCTGAAAGTTAGTAATCGGAATAATGGGGAGTGGGGAGTAGGGAGCAGGGAATGGGGGTAAGATTTTTCTCATTTACTTACCCTTGAGCATATTTAATTCGCAAATTCACAGGTTAAATCTAGTAACTAGAATAATTTTGATTTTTAAATTAATGATGAATTTTTCACTGAATCAACTACTTAGATGGTTAATTTTTACGCTGCTATTTCCTCTAGTGTTTCTCAATGCTTGGCTAGCATTTTTACTGGTTAAAAACTTTCAACCTGTTGTAACAATTCTGGTTTTGGCTACTTTGCTTGCATTCGTTTTAAACTATCCTGTTTCGATTCTCCAACAGAGGGGAGTTAAACGCGGCTATGCAGTAACATTAGTTTTTATATTAGCATTGGTAATTTTTGTTGCTCTGGGTATAACTTTAGTGCCCATTGTTTTAGAGCAATTTAATGAGATGGTTAAAGTCCTTCCCCAATGGATTGATTCTAGTGAAGAAAAACTTCAGATTTTAAATGATTGGTTTTTTAGGCACAAATTAAATGTGAATTTAAGCCAGTTATTAACACGAATAACTGACCAATTACCCAATGAACTAGAGTTTCTTTCGGATAAACTTTTAAGCATTATCATAGATACAATTGATAATATTTCTGAAGCATTAATTACGGTAGTGCTGACTTTTTATCTATTGTTAGATGGCCCAAGAATTTGGCAGGGAATATTTAAAAAGTTACCTGGAAGTTTTGCTCCGAAGGTAAGTCAATCTATTCAGCAAAACTTTCAAAATTACTTGATTGGTCAGGGAACTTTGGCTTTGCTGATGGGAGTTTCAGAAACATTAATGTTTTTAGGTTTTCAAGTCCAGTTTGCTTTACTCTTTGGTTTGGGAGTTGGGCTTTTGAGCTTAATTCCCTTTGGTGATGTCGTCAGTCTAATTGTAATAATTTTCATAGTAGCCACACATGACTTTTGGCTAGCAGTGAAGGTTTTTGCGGTAGCTGTTGTCATTGACCAGTTAATTGATCAGGCGATCGCACCGCGTCTTTTAGGCAAATTTACTGGACTTAGACCAATATGGGTGTTAATTGCTTTGCTTGTAGGAACCAATGTTGGTGGAGTCTTGGGTTTGCTAGTCGCGGTACCTCTAGCTGGTTTTATCAAAGATGTAGCAGATGGTTTTTCTAAATCTGGTGATTCTGATAATATAGTTGAGGGTGAAGCAGCATCAGAATTCTTGCCAGAGGAATCAATATCGCAATGATTTGTTGATAAAAATAAGATGCCCACTCAAAAGGAACTGCATAAAAAAACCCCTAGCATTTATACTAGGGGTGAAAGATATAATACCATTTCACTTGATGTTTGTCGGAGATGCCCCTGTTAGTGCCTCTACTTAGATAAGAGGCTAGGTGTTTCTCAAATATTACAGCAAAAAGTGATCAGGTATAAAATTAACCAACATTTGCCAAGAGTAATTCTCGTTTCTCTGATTTTTTGACTCTTACCTGAGAGTCATCATCAACATCGATAATCGCTGTATCTCCATCTGTAATTTCACCAGACAGCATTGCTTCGGCGAGAGAATCTTCTAGGAGGCGCATAATTGCCCGGCGTAATGGTCTAGCACCATAGCTGGGGTTATAGCCTTCTTCGATCACACGATCTTTGAAGCGATCGCTAACTTCTAAGATAATTCCTCTTTCCGTCAAGCGGCTAGCAACATCGCGGAGCATAATTTCAGCGATTTGCTTAACTTCATCCTTAGAAAGCTGGGTGAAGACGATAATCTCATCGAGACGGTTGAGGAACTCAGGACGGAAGTAAGCTTTCAATTCCTCATTTACCAAAGTGCGGATGCGGTTATAACTAGCGTCGGCTTGAGTGTCGAAGTCAAAGCCTAAACCACTACCACCTTTTTCAATCACCTTGGAACCGATGTTGGAAGTCAAAATGATCAGCGTGTTCTTGAAGTCCACTTTCCGACCTTTAGCATCGGTAAGATGACCGTCATCCAAGAGTTGCAGCAGCATATTGAATACATCGGGGTGTGCTTTTTCGATTTCGTCGAATAGCAGCACTGAGTATGGTTTCCGCCGCACAGCTTCTGTAAGTTGTCCGCCTTCGTCGTATCCCACATAACCCGGAGGCGAACCAATCAGCTTGGCGACGGTGTGGCTTTCCATGTATTCGGACATATCTAGGCGAATCATCGAGTCTTCCGAACCGAAGAAGTAGCCAGCTAGTGCCTTCGCCAATTCTGTTTTACCGACTCCAGTGGGGCCAGAGAAGATAAAGCTAGCAATGGGACGATTGGGATTTTTTAGTCCGACGCGGGCGCGACGGATACCGCGAGATACAGCCGAGACTGCTTGCTCTTGTCCGATGAGTCGTTGGTGCAGAGTGTCTTCTAGGTGCAGGAGCAACTCTGACTCAGATTCAGTTAGTTTGTTGACTGGTACGCCAGTCCAAGAAGCAACGATTTGGGCGATGTCTTCTTCGTCAACGACGGTAGAGTTGACAGGTTGACCGTTTTGTGTAAATGTTGCTTGCAGTTGTTCTGCGAGTTCTAACTCTTGGTCGCGCAGGCTTCCAGCTTTGTCAAAATCTTGGACTCTGACTGCTGCTTCTTTAGATTTGGTAACGCCAGCGAGTTCACGCTTGAGTTCTTTATTCGGAGAACTCTGAGAGTTCCGCAGATGAACGCGAGAACCTGCTTCATCAATCAAGTCTATTGCCTTATCGGGCAAGAAGCGATCGCTAATATAGCGATCTGATAATTCTGCTGCTGCGACAAGTGCCGCATCCGAAATTGTGACTTTGTGATGTTGTTCATAAGCACCGCGCAAACCGTAGAGAATTTGTACGGTTTCCTCTACTGAGGGTTCCCCGACCTTAATCGGTTGGAAACGACGCTCTAGGGCGGCATCGCGCTCGATATGCTTACGATACTCATCGAGGGTAGTTGCGCCGATGCACTGGAGTTCACCTCGTGCTAAGGCAGGTTTGAGGATGTTGGCTGCATCCAAGCCACCTTCTGTACCACCAGCGCCAACCAAGGTGTGAATTTCGTCAATCACCAGGATGATATTGCCGACAGTGCGGACTTCTTCCACGACTTTTTTGATGCGTTCTTCAAAATCGCCACGGAAGCGAGTTCCAGCTACCAATGACCCCATATCGAGGCTGATAACTTGTTTACCCTGTAAGCTTTCGGGAACATCCTGGTTGATAATACGTTGAGCTAGACCTTCAGCGATCGCAGTTTTACCAACTCCTGGTTCTCCAATCAACACTGGGTTATTCTTAGTGCGGCGACCGAGAATTTGGATAGCACGCTCAATTTCCTTCTGGCGACCAACTACGGGGTCAAGTCTGCCTTCTTGTGCTAATTTGGTCAAATTCCTGCCATACTCTTCCATCGTTAGCGGTTGGGTGCGCTTTTGACTACCACTACCAGCGAAAGCCGGTGCATTTTCACCCAAACGGCGAACTATGGCACTGCGGACACTTTTGAAGTCAACCCCTAGATTTTGCAGTACTTTGGCGGCGACACCTTCACCAGCCTCGGTCAATCCTAAGAGTAGGTGTTCAGTGTTAATGTAATTCTGTCCCAGACTATGAGCTTCTTTAAACGATTGCTCAAAGAGGCTTTTTACCTTGGGGGTAAAAGGAATTTCTGGTGGTACAAAGCCAGAACCCCTACCAATAATTTTTTCTACCTCGCGACGTGCGTCTTTGAGGGTAACGCCTAACTCGGCCAGCACTTTAGCAGCAACCCCTGTTCCTTCTCCCATCAAACCCAGGAGAATTTGTTCAGTTCCTACAAAGTTATGTCCCAGGCGACGTGCTTCCTCCTGAGCTAGCATAATTACTCTAATGGCTTCGGAAGTGAAGTGTTCAAACATAGCGGGTTCTTGCTCCCTAGCTGCTTGGACTTTGGGTGAGATAAAATTCACCCTCATCTAAAGTTTTTTGTATTTTCTTAAGGACTAATGTAACTTTATTTAAAGTTAAGTGGCAGTGGTGAGAGCCGTAAGACCTCAGGTGTAGTTGCCGTCTACTATGAGTGAGGAGTTAAGAGTTAGGAGTGATGAGTTCGGACTGATGAGTAGGTAAGGAGTTATCAATTTTACAATTAAGTTTTCAGTGCAGAAGATAATTTTCTTTTGCCTTTTCTGCTCCTCTGCTCTCGGCTAAACTTCAAACTCAGAACTCAGCACTCTTAACTCCTAACTCCTAACTCTTAACTCACGATGACTGATGCACCCGCAGGGAAAGACCAACAACATCCTCTTTATAATCGCGATCGCCCCCTTATTGATATTTTACTCGCTCAAGAGGCGACAGACTATAACTTAGCAGAATTAGCTAGACTGCGAATGCGTTATCAAGGGTTTCCAGGGGCGAGAGACATCCAAAAAGACCTTGATAAAGTCTTGCAGCAGTGGGGTTTGACCGAAGCCGAGCTTTTTGAGAAAACTCGCAAAATTCACGATTTGGGGGGAATTTACAAAAGTCGCGGCAAGAAAGAGGAACAGGATTGGAATTAGTTATGGGGCATTGGGCATTGGGCATTGGGCATTGGGCATTGGGCATTGGGCATTGGGCATTAATTATCGTAAATCAAAGGGTTTAAGACCCCAACAATACAGGTAGCGTTATTTTCAGTCGGGGTTTAAATAAGAGTCTGAAAATGTCTTGAATTTTGAATTTTGAATTTTGAATTTTGAATTGTTAATCCCTCCCACTCCAAACTCCTAACTCCCCACTGGAATGACGATCGCCAATTCTGTACCTTTGTTTAACTCAGATGTCACTGTGAGGTGTCCACCATGTTTTTCTTCCACAACCTGCCGGGAAATCGACAATCCCAAACCTGTACCTTTGCCTACTGCCTTGGTGGTGAATAAGTAACCAAACAATTTTTGCTTGACATTTTCCGACATTCCCTCGCCATTGTCTTTAATTCTGATCAAGACGTGATGCCGATCTTCAGACAAGGTGGTTTGAATTGTGATGCGATTGGGATTGTCTTTGATTTGTTGGAAACTACGCCCTTTGTTAGATTCTTCAAAAGCATCAATGGCGTTGGCAATGAGATTCATAAACACTTGGTTGAGTTGCCCAGGAAAGCATTCTAATTGAGGTATTTCTCCGTAATCTTTGACTACTTCAATGTCAGGACGATGCTCATTGCCTTTTAATCGGTGCTTCAAGATAAGTAATGTACTTTCAATGCCTTCATGAATATTAAAAGGAACTTTGCGATCGCTATCGGCTCTAGAGAAGGTGCGGAGACTGGCGCTGATGCCACGGATGCGATCGCTACCTTCTTTCACGGAACAGATGAGTTTAGGCAAGTCTTCTTGGAGATAGTCTAAATCGATTGTGGCGATCGCTTCCTCAATCTCTGCTCCCGGATGAGGAAAGGTTTGCCGATAAAGGTCGATAAGTGCCAACAAGTCGTGAATGTAGTCCTGAGCAGGTTTCATATTGCCTGCAATAAAATTAATCGGGTTATTAATCTCGTGGGCAATCGCTGTAACGAGGTTGCCCAGTGCAAACATTTTTTCCTTTTGCACGAGACTGTATTGTGTCTGTTGCAGGTCGTGCAATGCTTGAGTTAATTGTGCTTTTTGTTGTTCTATGGTGATTAAATCGCGGTATGACCTGAGAGCAGCGATCGCACTTGTAATTAACTTTTGGCGAGTTAATTCCACCTTCAACTTATAATCATTGATGTCATAATTCAAAATCACTGATTCTTCCGGCGCATCTCCTGGTTGTCCTGTGCGTAAAATCACCCGCACAATCTGATTTTTCAACTCCTCCCGAATATACTTAACCACCCTTAACCCAGCATCATTAGTTTCCATCACCACATCTAATAAAATAAATGCGGTATCTGGGTGAACTGCAATCAGCTTTTTGGCTTCTGTTCCCGAAAAAGCAGAGAGAAAAGTTAAAGATTTGCCCTCAAAGGTAAAACTTCTCAAAGCCAGCTTGGTTGCTTGGTGGACTTCAACATCATCATCCACAATCATCATTTTCCAAGTTTTAGAAGTCTCTTGTGCCTGATTCTCTAGCTCCAAAGGAGTTAATTGAGTTTTATTACTTATCTGCTCTTGATCATCTTCAAACACGAAAACTTCATCGTCTGTCAATAAGAGAGATATAGTATGGGTAGCGTTAAGCATTGTCAACCAACTTTGTTAAAAAGAACAAGAAAACTTAATAGTTTGTGGTCAGAGGTAGTGTCACTGTAAATAGGGTTCCCTTTTCTACCTCACTGTAAACATCAATTTTCCCTTGTAGCTTTTGAGTGACTAAGTTGTAGACAATATGCAGACCTAAACCGCTACCTCCTTTTTGCCTAGCAGTAGTAAAGAAAGGCTCAAAAATTTTGTTTAAGTTTTGTTGCGGAATGCCGCAACCATCATCGCTATATTGAATCACAATACGCTCGCCTTCTCGCTTCACCTCAATATGCAACTGCCCTGATTCGTGAAGTTGATAGGCATGAGTTAAGGAATTCATCACTAAGTTGGTGACAATTTGCGCCAAAGCCCCAGGATAGCTGTCAATTTTAACAGTTTCATCTCCTGTCACAGTCAGGGTATGGGAAGCTTCTTTGAGTTTGGGATTTAAGCTGGTAACAATTTCTTCCAAATACTGCTTGACTACAAATGTTCGTTGTTCCAAACTAGTCTGATCCACAGCTACTTGTTTGAAGCTTTGCACTAGTTCTCCCGCACGATTGAGGTTGCTGAGAATCAGGTCAGTACTTTCCTTAGCAATCTCCAGATAGTTGTTTAAGACTGAGCGTTTTAATTGACCTTGTTCGACAGCCGTAATAAACAAACGGGTTTCGTCAGCTAAAGTAGAAGCAACGGTGATACTGGTGCCGACAGGTGTATTTATTTCATGAGCAACTCCAGCCACAAGACCACCCAAAGCCGCCATTTTTTCCGATTCTACCAGTTGCTTTTGGGTAGCTTTCAAGTCTTTTAGAGCTTGAGACAATTCTTGGGTGCGTTCGGCTACTTTTTGTTCTAAGGTGTTGTACAGGGTAGCATTTTCAATGGAGATAGCAGCTTGGGAAGATAGCAAATTCAGAACTTCCACCCGCTCTGGTGTAAAGGCTCCAGTTGTGAGATTATTTTCTAAATAGACAATCCCGATCAAATTGCCTTGATTGAGGAGAGGAAAACTCAAGATAGATTTAGGTTGCTGTTGATGAATGTAAGAATCACGAGTGAAGTTACCTTCATTAGCAGCGTCGCTTAATACAACACTATCTTTGGTACGAACAACGTAATCGATAATAGCATGAGATAATATTGGTTTACTGAAGGTTTCGATGGGGGTAGCTTCTCTGACTTTAACTGCATCTGAGTCAATTGTTCCTGATGCTGCAATCTGCCATTCTCCCTGTTGGTTGAGAAGTAAATAACCCTTTTCTGCCCCAGCATTTTCGATGACGATTGTCATTAGTTTGGTCAGTAAAGTATCGAGCTTAATTTCTCGCCCCAGAACTTGGGAGGCTTTAAGGACACTGTTTAAGTCTAAGGAAGTTGATCGGGTGGTAGTACTAATAGAGATGGTTTGAGAGGTTGGAAATTGAGAGTTTCTTTGGGCTTGGCTGAAAAATTGGGGATAGCGTTTTTCTAAATCTTCTACTTTTGCTTTGGCTCCCCAGCGAGTGTAGGCATAACAGGCGTTGAGCAGATAGTCTTGAGCAATTTTGTCTTTGCCCCATTGGAGATAAAATCTGGCAGCGAGTTCATTGGCGATCGCTTGTTCGTTAAGATATTCATGAACTGTAGCTTTAGCGATCGCGCGATCGTACATCTCAATAGCCTCTGCTTTTTGTCCTAAGACTCGATGCCGTTCAGCTTCCACTAAATAAAATTTGTGCAATAAATTTGTCGGCGCGTAGTTCGCCCAATTCTGCATTATTGCTTGATTGACTGTGACTTTTTCTAATAAGTCTTCTTGTGCCGATGGCAGGGCATCAGCATATAAAGATAAGGCCGTCAGAGAATCGTAGAAATTGTAAAGTGGGGCGATTGTGAGTCCTATTACTGCATTTAGACACTTTTCTAACTCTTTAGCATTGGCTGCGGCTTGTGGAAAATCTTGGAAAAGATAGCAGAGAATAAGCTTCGAGCAATATACGTGCGCCAATCCAGTGCGATCATTCGCTTGCTCATGCCAGGGTAGCATTTGCTCCTCCCGATAAGCTGCCCCACTTAAAAGACAAGTATTTTCAGTTGCCCCTAGCAGATTTAAAGTTAACTGCCAATAAATAGCTAGATACTCAAGAGCCATTTTGTTCTGGGCTTGACGGAAGGCATGATGGTAGCTAGCAATTTGCCGTTCAACTTCCACCAAGTTTTCGCCACACCCCCAAGAATGCACGCTAGCATAAACTGCACAAATACCGGAAAATTGTATATCTCCTCGGTCTCTACCAATTTGATAGGCTTCTTTTAAGGGCTTGATGGTTTTCTGGACTGCTTGTTGCCAATGGCAGATACAAACATTAAAGACAAAGTTGATGTAACATTCGAGATATTGAGCATCGTAAAGTTCTAATAGGCTCAAAGCAAGTTGACCAAATTGATAGCCCAATGGAATCTCTTCCAAGCTTCCACAGAGAATTAATCCGTACATCACGTAGCCAACCGTTGATAGTGCCGTATTGCCATGTACCAGAGATAAATTCACCATCTCTAAAACAAGGAATGGGAGTATCTCATGTCCTCCTCGAAAGGCAGGTGACATGATGCTGGAAAGAATTTGCATCGCTGCCAGTTGTTGATCTGACTGCATTTGGGGCAAGTTGAGCAGGTGTTCAACTTCCCTTCCCGCCAGATGATCTGCCGTTTGCTGTATCACTTTGCCCAGTTCTAAGTGACTCAGAGTAGAGGGAAAGTGAATTCCCAAGGCTTGCAGAACTTCTAAACCAGTTGCGATCGCTGCTTGCAACTGATTCTGGATTGAAAAGGCTTGGATTTTGATATCATAAACTTTCACCTTGTCTAACAAAACTTGAGTCTTTTGCAGTACCTCCTCTATCCATCTGTGCATCTGTGTGAAGTCACCGCACACAAATGCTGCTTCTACTGCTGACTCAAATAATGTCAAGGTAAAGTCATAGTTTGTTTGCCAAGAATCTGCTGCTAGTAATTTAATGCCGACTGAAAAATATTCCATAGCAGCTTCATAAGCAGCAGATGCTTTAGCTTTACGTCCTGCTAATAAATTCAACTTGGCTAATTCATGCTGTTCGCTTTGAGTGTTAATTAACTCTGCACCAATATTTAATTGGTTAACAATTTCAAAAATTTTCTCTTCTTGCTCTGCTGCTGATGTATTGCTCAACATCAGTCGCCCAATTTGCAGATGGGTTGCTTGCTTTTGGGCTTCTGGAATCAAATAATAGGCAGCTTGTTGGACGCGATCGTGCTGGAATTTACAACTAGCTTTTTTCTCATCCCTAAAACTTCTCAGATAATATTGATTATTTACGGGGACAATTAAACCTTCTTTTAGTGCTGGTAATAAATGCTCTAATGCTTGCTTGGCTGATTGCTGAGAAATCACAGCCAATGTGGACAAATCAAAATTATTGCCAATACAAGCAGCTAACTGCAAATTTTTCTGAGTTTCTTCTGCCAAACTGACAATTTTTCTTGTCATTAATTCCACAACATTATCAGTAATGTCCTTGGCTTGAATCTGCTCTAAATCCCAGCACCACTGCTTTTTTGTAGAATCAAAGCTGAGTAGCATATCTGTATAGAGAGATTTTAAAAATTCAGTGATAAAGAAGGCATTACCCTGAGTTTTTTCGCAAACCAAATTAGTTAATGCCTGACTAAAGATAGTTGAACAGCCCAATGCTTCCGCAATTAAAGCATTCACATCTTTAGGGGTCAGGTTTTCTAAATGAATCTTGGATACAGATCCTCCCTCTTTCTCAATCTCATCCAAAGTCATCACTAATGGATGAATGGAATCTACTTCATTATCTCGATAGGCTCCGACGATGAGTAAATTTTGAATGTTGCGATCGCCTAAAATAATCTTCAGCATTTTTAGCGAGGCACTATCAGCCCATTGCAAGTCATCAATGAAGAAAACTAGGGGATGTTCAGCCTGACAAATAGCCTTAATAAAGTTTTGAAAGACTAAATTAAAACGGTTTTGGGCTTCTTGTACAGCTACCTGAGCTACAGCAGGTTGTTCGCCAATCACCAATTTTAAATTAGGAATAATATCAATCAAAACCTGTCCATTATTGCCAACAGCAGCTAATATTTTTTCTTGCCATTGTTTTAAAACAGATTCACTTTCAGTCAATAATTGATTACACAGATCATTGAATCCTTGAGAAATGGCGTAGTAGGGAATATTTTTTTGGTACTGGTCATATTTACCAGTAATAAAATTGCCGCGTTTAGCTGTAATCGGTTTATGAACCTCATTGACTAAAGCTGATTTGCCCACTCCCGAATAGCCTGCAACCAACATCAGTTCAGTTGTACCATTGGTGATGCGATCGAAAGCCGCCAATAGCGTCTCTAATTCTGGTTCCCGTCCATAGAGTTTTTGCGGAATTATAAACCGATCAGAGACATCCTGACTACCCAACGGAAACACCTCGATTTTCCCATTGGTTAGCAGTTGATGCAAACATTGTTTTAAATCTGCCTGAATACCAGAAGCAGACTGATAGCGGTCTTCGGCATTTTTCGCCATCAGTTTCATCACAATATCACAGAGGACTTGGGGAATGAGTTGTTTATTTTTGAATTTTGAATTTTGAATTTTGAATTTATCGGGTTGTTTAGCAATATGGCAATGAATCAATGCTAGAGCATCATCCCCTTCAAACGGCACTTCTCCTGTTAGTAACTTATAAAAGGTCACTCCTAAAGAATAGAAATCGCTGCGATAGTCAATCGCCCGATTCATTCGACCCGTTTGCTCAGGAGAAATGTAAGTAATAGTGCCTTCTAGAACATTGGGATTTTTGAATGATTGGGTTTCTCGTGACAAAACAGTAGAAATACCCAAGTCGATGATTTTAACTTGTTTTGTGTCGGGGTTAAAGACAATATTTGAGGGGTTAATATCTTTGTGGATGATGTTAGCTGCGTGGATTTCTCTAAGGCTTTCAACGATAGAAATACCCAACTGGAGAAACTGTTCTAACTCTATTTCTCCAGCTAACTGCAATTGAGCTAAAGAACTACCGCCGAAATCTTCTAACACTAAGACTGGCCGTTGTTGGTGAATTTCCAAAGCGTAAACTTGGACAACTCCTGTGAGATGAAGATTGTGGATAATGTCATATTCACGCTGGTAACAAGCAATGCGTTCTGGCGAAGGATAAGCATCTCGCAGGGTTTTGAGAATTACAGGTTGGTCATCGGCTTCCCTGTAGCCTCGATATATCAGAGAGTTGCTGCTTTCGTAGATTTGGTCAAGAATTTGATAGCCGGAAAGCGTAAGCATAGTTTGGGTACTCCTTAAAAAAAAGTGGGTTAATGCTGTCCCAGTTACTTTGTTGGAGTTAGTGTACCCATTTGGAGACTTTACGAACAAAAAAAAAATATCCCCGACTTCTTCAAAAAGTCGGGGATCTGAACGTCTCGGTGGAGAGCAAATCAAATAGGATTGCTATATCCCTTATACATCTACTTCAGACTCTTATTTAAACCCCGACTGAAACTGATCGGAGGCGGAGTGACTCCGACTCCGCGCTACCTGTATTGTTGGGGTCTTAAACCCTTTGATTTACGATAAATATTTTTTGCAAGTCAAAGTGTAGTGCTTACAAGACCTGACACTGCCCATGATGCCGTAACAAATGGTCACACAGCACTAACGCCACCATTGCCTCAACCATTGGAACTGCACGCGGTAATACACAAGGATCGTGGCGTCCTTTCGCTGCTAATAGCGTTTCTTCGCCGTCACGAGTTACAGTCTTCTGCTCTTTTCTAATTGTTGCTGTCGGCTTAAATGCAACTCGCAAAATGATATTTTCCCCGTTGGAAATCCCCCCTTGAATACCACCAGAACGATTTGTTAGTGTGCGGATTTCACCATTTTGATCAATATAAAATTCGTCGTTATGCTCAATTCCCGTTAGCAGCGTTCCCCCAAAACCGGAACCAATTTCAAAGCCTTTGCTAGCAGGGAGAGACATCACAGCCTTAGCGATATCAGCTTCCAATTTATCAAATACTGGTTCGCCCAAACCTTTCGGCACATTTCGCGCCACACATTCTACTACACCGCCGATAGAATCACCTTGTCTGCCTGTTTGCTCAATTAATTCAATCATGCGATCGCAGCATTCAGCATCAGGACAACGGACGATATTGCTTTCCACTTGTTCTAAGGTGACAGTATTTGGATCAACTACACCTTCCAAGTCTTTGATGCGCTTGACGTAAGCGATAATTTCGACATTGGCGACTTGACGGAGAATTTTTTTAGCGATCGCACCTGCTGCTACTCTTCCGATTGTCTCACGCGCTGACGACCTACCCCCACCTTGCCAATTGCGAATGCCATATTTTGCATCATAAGTTGCATCCGCGTGAGAAGGTCGATATTTCTCGGCCATTTCGTCGTAGTCTTGGGGACGAGTGTCTTTGTTCCGCACCAAAATTGCGATCGGCGTTCCTAGTGTTTTGCCTTCAAATACCCCTGATAAAATCTCGCAGGTATCCGCTTCTTTGCGAGGAGTCGTAATTTTACTTTGTCCGGGACGCCTTCTATCTAGTTCTACTTGAATTTCTTCTGCGGAAATTTCTAGTTGTGGAGGACAACCATCAATCACAACCCCCACACCGCCGCCGTGAGACTCGCCAAAAGTAGTTATCCGAAATAGATGACCAAAAGTGTTGCCCATGATATTGAGGAAAAAGAATGAGGCTTATGTATTTTACCTAGAGTTTTTGCAAAAGTTTGTTTTTGCTCTGATCTAAGCAAATACGGTAGGGTTTTTTTGTTTGGCAAAATGGCATATCTGTAAATTAGACGGTTGCTATGGTATTTGAGTAGGATACATTCCATGCGAAAAGTACTGACTTGCATTACCCCTGGCTAACTACCAGGGGTTTTTATTGGAACTTCACTTTAGTAATTGTGGAACTCTAAAAAAAATTTTCGCTTCCAGAAATCTTGCAAGGTGCAGATAAGCCACACTGCACGGTTTCAGGAAAGTACAAACTCATCTTCCTCTCAATATCTTCCACAAACGCAGCAAAACTTGTGTCTTGCCGCGTTTGTATTGCTTTGATCCTCCATTGGTCAAAATCCTCTAATAGAGCCTCTGTATCTCTTGCATCTTCAAGTAGCTTCAACATTGGACTTACAACATATATCGTTTAATTTCATCGTGACTTTGCCTAACTTTTAAGTCTTATAGTTATCACCAGCAAATAATGCAATTCTTATAAAAATGTAGCATGAATATTTAGATACTTTTTATCAGGTTTAGCAAGTGCGATCGCACTTCTACACTCAACTAATAATGGGTTAATCAAGATAATTTGGGAAGAAAGCAGCAGGTGAAATATGAAAAAATTCTGCCAGTTCTTCAATGTGTCTGGTTGTTAAATTACGTCGCTTTTTCAATATGGCCGATATAATAGATTCTGTTTTGAAAATGGGTACTAAATCTTTTTGGAGTAGCCCATTTTCTTCGATCAAAACCTGAAGTAAATCTACTCCATAAATATCAGGCACGGGCTGCTGCGTTTGCTCATACTCATAAACTAGAGTGCCTAAAATATTAAGATAATCTTTTTCATCTGATGTTAATGGGGCGCTGTCTATCAGAGAATCAATAATTTTTTGGGTAGCAAATAACTCCTCTTCAGTCTTGATAGGACGAGGAGGAAATGCTTGTAGTAGCTCAATGTAGGTAGGGTGTTTATTTAAACCAAGGGTCATTTTTCCATTTGTCGGTATCGTACTCTGTATGGGTTATTATGTTACGAATAAATATTTTTTTGCTTTGATAGTCAATATAAGTAATAAGGCGATACTTGTTTCCTTGAATATTAAAAACTGTAAGTTCACCTACTAGAGCAGCAGAGTTAAAAGCTTGGCGAACTTCAAGTATATTCTGCCACTTTGCTGATTTTGCAGCTTTGTACCAACCACGTAAACTAGACTCAGCATCAGGATACTTTTGATAAAAAAGTTTCAGTGCTGTAGTAGAAATGATGTGCATAGTAAATGATTTTTCTTAGGGTAAAGTTCATAAGCCGTTCCTCGCGTCTCCATTGTGTTATTCCTAAGTTAGCAATTTGCTAAGTCGGTGTCAAGAGCCTAATGATTGAGGTTTTTCGCTTTATCCCTAATGGCGGTAGACTTTCGGTAAAAAGATACTTTTTACCAGATTTAGCAAGTGCGATCACCAAAAATCTGATTAAAGATAGCGCTTTTGAGTAGCACATCAAACCCTTATAACTTCGTAAAACTTTAATTGTGACAGTGGCAATTCTGTCTGCGCCTGGGGATTCTACTGAGATTTTGCACCATTCTTAATAACTGTAAAATTTGCAACTTGGTATAACTAGTGATTCTATAATTCCCTGCTTAATAAGGGATAGCGATTTTAATTCAACTAGAGAAGTGTCAATATAGGCTTATATCCAAGTGGAAAATCAAGTACAACGAATTAACGATGACAGACGCTAAAAACGTAATCGATGGAAACCTAGAGGTTTGCTGTACTTCTCCCATAACTGGGTTTTACCGCGACGGTTTTTGTCGCACAGGTGGTCAGGATTTCGGATCGCACGTCATATGTGCCGAAGTGACATCAGAATTCCTGGAGTTCACCAAATCGCGGGGAAACGACCTCAGCACACCTGTTCCTGATTTTAATTTTCCTGGGCTGAAGCCTGGCGATCGCTGGTGTTTGTGTGCTTCTCGCTGGCAAGAAGCTCTCGAAGCTGGCGTTGCTCCACCCGTCATTCTCTCTGCAACCCATGCTAGAGCTTTGGAAGTGGTTTCCCTAGACGAACTGAAAAAATATGCCCTAACTTCCTCTTGATTGGGCATTGGGCAATTCAATTTTAGATTTTAGATTTTAGATTTTGGATTAAATTTCAATCTAAAATCCAAAATCTAAAATTCTTACTCCCCACTCCCCAATTCAAAATCAACTCACGGGAACTTCCAGAGGTAGTTTTAAAACATTCGCAATCATAGCAATCAATTTAGTGGGGTCAATTGGCTTAGATAAATGCTGCTGAAACCCTGCTGTTAGCGCTTCTAAGCGGTCTTCTTCTCGCGTATATGCTGTTAAAGCGATCGCTGGAATACGTCCACCTTTTTCTGGTTCTAAAGAGCGCAGTTTCCGAATCAGCGTATAACCATCTTGCTCTGACATGCCGATGTCGCTAATCAGGATATCTAGTTTTGCTTGTTCAACTACTGCTAGCGCTTCCTCAACTGATGCTACCGCAGTGGCGATCGCTCCATACTCCTCAAACATAAAACTGAGAAAGTTACGGGTATCTGCTTCATCATCTACAACTAAAACTCTTAATCCAGCAAGCGGCATCGATGCCACAGGGGAAGAAATTTCTCCTGCGGCTTCTCTACTCCCCCTGCTACCCCTATTGTCTTGTAACAGTGGTAGTCTCACAGTAAAGGTTGCTCCTTGTCCAGTGCCTAAACTTTGGGCAAAGATTGTACCCTTGTGCAGTTCCACTAGATGACGGACGATCGCTAGTCCTAGTCCTAGTCCATTGTGCGATCGCGTTGTGGTGCTATCTGCTTGCCGGAAACGCTCAAATACTTTGGGTAAAAACTCGGAACTGATGCCAATGCCCGTATCGATAACTTGAATTTGGGCGTATTTGTGAGTTGTTTGTTGTTCTTCACCACAGACTACTGATAGCCTGACTTCTACCCTGCCACCCTTAGGGGTAAACTTAATAGCATTAGTTAGTAGGTTCCAGACAACTTGCTGTAACCGGGCTGAATCGCCATAAACTGACCCTACCGAAGTATCCAGGACAGTATATAACTTAATATCTTTTGGTTCGGCTAGGGGACGCACTGCCTCTAAGGCTGCCTCCATCACCGAGATCAGATTCACCGCAGATACATTTAACCGCATCTGACCACGGATAATCCGGGATACATCCAAAATATCCTCAATTAGTTGCATCTGAGATATAGCGTTGCGTTCGATCGCCTCCAAGGCGCGAGAAGTGGCTTTGTCGTCAAGTTTCTTAGAGCGGAGGATTTTTGACCAGCCCAGCATTGAGGTTAGGGGTGTGCGGAGTTCATGGGAAAGAACGGCGAGAAACTCATCTTTCATCCGATTTGCTGCTTCTGCTTCCTGTCTTGCCGTCTGTTCTCGAATCACTTGAGCGCGGACTTCTTCTGCTTGTTTGCGTTCAGTAATATCTTCGAGGGTGCCTACATATCCCAGCAATTCTCCTTGACCGGAAAGCATCGGTGATGAGCGAACTTGAACCCAACGGATGCTACCGTAAGCAGTTTGAAAGCGAAACTCTTCAGAGTAGTCACGACCTTCACGAATGTAGTCAGACCAACTGGCAACTGCTTGTTCTCGATCTTCTGGATGAACAGATTCTAGCCATCTTTTTTCTAAACTCTCTGCCGCTTTCAAACCACAAATTGCCTGATAGCGGGGATTAGTATACCTACAGCCTCCTTCAGTATCAATTTCAAAAATGCCAACGGGTGAACAGGTACTCAGCGATCGCAATCGTTCTTCACTTTGCCTGAGTTCCGCATTCACAGCTACCAGCTGCGCTGCTTGTTGCTTGACGGCTTCTGTTTTCTTAAATAGTTCTACGAATACTGTGACTTTAGAAGTCAAGATATTGGGGTCTAATGGTTTGAGCAGATAATCAACTGCGCCCAAGGCATAGCCTTTAAACAGCATTTGGTCGCTAGTGCTAAAGGCGGTGAGAAAGATAATTGGAGTGTGACGCGATCGCCCCCGATTGCGAATCAAGGTAGCAGTTTCAAAGCCATCCATCCCTGGCATTTGCACATCCAGCAAAATCACTGCAAAGTCTTGATGCAGCAGACACCTCAAAGCTTCTTCCCCAGAAGTAGCTCTCACGAGATTCTCCCCTAGTTTTTCTAGGATTGCCTCTAGTGCCAGCAAATTTTCTAGCTTATCATCTACTAGGAGGATGTTTACTTTGGGTTCCATCTGCATGGGTTTATTTCCGTGATGAGTGACAAAGCTTGACCATTTGGGAAGCAATGTTTGAGAGTGTCAAAATCCAGTCTACTGCAACAGCAGAAATTGCTGCTTCTGGCATAACATCGCTCTCAGCTGTGGTAGGTTCCTGTACGATAGTAAGTCCTCCGCGCGCTTTTATTTTCTTAAGACCTTGCATACCATCTTGATTTGCCCCTGTCAATATTACACCAATAACTTGCTCAGTATAGACATCGGCTGCTGACTCAAACAGCACATCAATAGATGGTCTGGCATAGGAAACAGGCTCATCTGTCGAAAGAGCAAAGTGATCTAGTTCAACCAGCAAGTGATAATCTGCTGGAGCTATGTAAATATGTCCTGGTAGTATTTCGTCTTTGTCTTCCACTTCTCGAACCGGCAACAAAGTTGATTCTTGTAATAACTCCTGGAGTGTATTATTAGACTCTTTGTGACGGTGTTGCACGATCGCGATCGGCACTAAGAAGTCTGCTGGTAAGTTCCCCAGGATAATTTTTAATGCTGATAATCCGCCCAAAGAAGTACCAATTACCACAATTTTAAACGACACTTGTTTAGTCCTCACACCTGTAGAATGTGGGTTTCAATCTTAGAGGATGTTTGGAAAGTATTGGGCGAATATAATTCGCTACTACACAAAGCTTAGTCCACCTCCGTGGATTCAGAGAAAATCAAGGGTTTTTAACCCGCGCAGGTGGGTTTTGCCTGTATAGCCAAGCCAGTGCGTTGGGCGGCTACGCCGATTTGTCCCTTGCGCGTCTCCCCTTCTCTACGAGACGCTACGCGAAGGGAGAAGCACCTGGCGCGCGACTTATAGTCGCCAGGGCTAGTATGAATTGAGACTTTCCAAACATCTTCTTAGTGTGACTTGATGGCTCATAAAATCCTTTCAGCATTCTCCAGTTCCACCACAGCTACTAACTTACCACTTACCTTCATTCGCTTCTATAGCGGTTTCCAGGTGTATGAAATACATATCAAAACCTCACCCCTACCCCTCTCCTTAGTAAGGAGAGGGGAGATAAAGCACAGCTTTATCGGGGTGAGGTTAAGCTGTACCTCATTCTTATTAGG
>NZ_JABXKM010000041.1 GCF_017115025.1 Nostoc sp. NOS(2021)
GTTCAATGACTGTGGGAATGATAACTAATTATCTGGACTTGATATAACAGGATGCGGGGATGCAGAGAGTTTTAACAATTCAAAATTCAAAATTTTTGAATTGTTAAGCTTCATCTACCCAATAAAGATAATATTGTTCACTATCCACCCAGGTTTTCTGAAAATCTTTGATCGGAACAATCTTTAAGTCATTGCGGTTGATATTCAGTTTTTTATTTAAAATCAGCAAAATTTTCTTTTGCTCATCTTGATTTTTGAGTAGAGAATTAATTTGGCTTAATATCTCAGGTTGTTCGACTTCTTGACGACCTTTTTTAAATAGGGTAAAGCTTCCCATTTTTTGAAGCTCAGGATAGTAAAACTTTCGATTGAGATAACCCGACAAAGGAGCCATATTTGCATCTCGACTGGCAACAATAAACTCATTAGCTAACCCAGCTTTTTGAATATACTGAGCTGTTTCCCGACTTGCAGAAAATGGTACAACTAAATCTCTTGAAAAACTATAAATACCTCCCCCAAACTGGACATAAAGAATTAGCATCAAAGCGATATTATGCCATTTTTGAACAAATATAATTGAATTTGGACGAATAGAAAACTTGTTGAGTAGAACTGTAGACTCTTGATAATAACTTCCCAGCCATAAAGCCGCTATCAGAACTAAATAGAAATGTCCAAAATGCCGAGGCATACCTAGAAATCTCAAGTATGTAAAGGCAAATATTACACAATTACCTATAATGTAGAAAAAGAGAGTAACTGGCTTTTTAGATAATTTAATTAAGGTTAAAATTACAATGAATAGAGCAATTACCGCACAAACAATTAAATCCAGCCATCTTTTGTGTGCCGGAATAATTAATAAATAACTACCAAATATTCTACCTATGCTTCTCAACAAATGACGGATATCTAATTGCATTAGCCAACCATTATTTAACCCACCATAAAGATAACTGTCTGTCGGAGGAGTAATAATATAAATGGATAAAAGAAAAGAAAACATGATAATTACAATACTTAAAAATAAGTCGGATTTTTGGCTTTGATTAAAATACTGCTGGCGATGTTCGCTATCAAAACAAAATTCAGCTAGCAAAGTCAATGATAAAGAAAATGATACTAATAAACCATAAGCACTACTATTTGCTAATAAACCCAATAAAATTGCCAAATAAACATAAGTTATTTGTCTGGATGAAAAAACTGTACAGAATGCAAAAATGAACAACATACTAAAGGCATAATTTCGAGAAATTAAAAGATATTCATAAAAAGGAAAGAAACCAAAGGAAAACAGAAATTTTTGTTGATAATTAAAAGGGCTATATAAGCAAAAAAGAGCAACCGAAACAACTGTAATTGCCAAATGAAAAATTTGCATAATCATCGGATTATCTACTATTTTTCTCAGAATTGCCAGAGAAAAATACCAGAGAACAGGATGACCTTCATAATGAATATTTGCAATTAAATCGCCCAAAGATTCACTATCTCTGACAATCAGCCAGGGATTTAGTTCATCTCGCCACATCGAATGGTTGAGAAAACCTATTAAACCAATAACGGAAAAAATAATGATAATAAACCAAGGAGAATGAATAGGTAATATCGAAGTGTATTTGATGATTTTTTTGTTTAACATTGTTAGTTCAGAATGAAATTTATTTGGATCAAAGTTATATATATACGGTCGATCGTCCAGCCATAGAGTCATACACCCTCTGCTTCGAGAAATAGATAGATTACCACATTCTCGTATTATTGAGATAGATTCTTGAATGAGTTTGTGAAATCTGAGTGGGTTACGCAAGGGGGTAATTGCTGTAGCAGTGGGTACACTGTTAGCGATAGCGAGGTACTGGCCCGTTCAGTTCCGAATTCACGCGCTGAAGTTGCTAATTTGGCATGAATGAGGAGAGAATCTATCAGTCAAGTCCAAATAACTTTCCCAAACGTAATAGTGGATGTTACAGAATTAGTCAAAGTTTCAATTATTCTCTTGCTCGTTGCTACAGGTGTAGCTCTGCTGTCCCGGCGGTTGCGAATCCCTTATGTAACAGGTTTAGTCTTAGCAGGTTTGCCGATCACTGAGCTATTGTCTCGTCCGATTGGTTTAAATCCAACCCTTGTTTTGAATCTTTTCCTGCCAATTCTCATCTTTGAAGCTGGTATTAATACTGA
Organism: Nostoc sp. NOS(2021); assembly: GCF_017115025.1. Taxonomy (GTDB): domain Bacteria; phylum Cyanobacteriota; class Cyanobacteriia; order Cyanobacteriales; family Nostocaceae; genus Nostoc. The sequence continues at coordinate 2,188 of NZ_JABXKM010000041.1, forward strand.
TGTCAGCCGCCTACGCAGCACCTTTAAACCAATTGCCCTACTAGCTGGGCCAGGGGCTGTGCTTTCCAGCGCTATTATTGCCGTCCTGTTAAAATTTGGGCTGGGGCTGAGTTGGATACCTGCCATATTTGTAGGAGTAATGCTGGCAAACACTGATACTGTTTCCATGATTGCCATCTTTAAGGAAATACCAGTGCCTCCCCGGCTTTCCACCATCGTTGAAGGAGAAACTCTATTCAACGATGCAACTGCCTTAGTTTTGTTCAACCTGATTTTGCAAGTATATTCAACAGGTTCAGTCACATTTATAGAGGGAATCGAACAACTACTATTTATCTTTCTAGGAGGCTGCGTTCTGGGGTTGGTTTTGGGCTACTTGAGCATCCCTGTATTCGCCCGTTTAGATGATGCTCTTAGCAGTCTTTTACTGACAGTTGCAGTTGCATTAGGAACTTTTCAGGCTGGGCAATTTCTCGGTGTATCAGGTGCGGTGGCTGTAGTTGTCGCTGGATTAATTTTCGGGAATTTAGGGCTTTCTGGGAATACTTCTGCTTCTAGTCGCATCACCTTGTTGAGTTTCTGGGAATATGCCAGTTTTACCGTCAACACCTTTATTTTTCTGCTGATTGGTGTAGAAATAAACTTGGTAACGCTCTGGAAAACTTTACCTGCAATTCTACTTACAGTTTTGGCTTATCAAATCGGGCGAGTTCTTACGGTCTATCCGCTACTAACAGTGGTTCGTTGGATTGACCGCCCAATTCCGCTGCGCTGGCAACATTTACTGTTTTTAGGCAACATCAAAGGTTCACTCTCAATGGCTCTGGCGTTGAGCTTACCCACTACATTACCAGGGCGAGAAGTCCTCATCGCTATAGTCTTCGGCTGTGTGCTGGTGTCGTTAGTGGGACAGGGTTTAAGTTTGCCTTGGGTGGTAAAACGCTTAAAATTATCTAAATTTTCAGAAGCTCAACAACAGGTTGAAGAATTGCAAGCCCAGTTGATGACGGGTAAGGCAGCACAAGATGAATTAGATAGTCTGTTGAAATCAGGGGTGTTACCAAAAGCCGTTTATGAAGAGATGCGTTCAGCTTATCAGGTAAGAATTGCCGGTGCAGAAAAGACACTGCGGGAACTTTATAATCGTCGCCCTGATGAGTTGGAAGGCAAAAGTGGCAACAGCAGTAAACTTGATGCCATTCGCCGGCGTTTACTGTTGGCAGAAAAAGGAGCGCTCAATGAGGCAATGCGGAAGCAAATTCTGTCAGAAGAAATTGTGCGCGGACGGATACAAACTCTTGATGAACAATTGCTGAAACTAGAAGATGATTAAGGATTTGGGCATGAGGCATAGTCCTGATGTTTCCATCAAATGTTTGTCGCGTAATTCCTGCAATCGCTGTTTAGCATTATTTTGAATCTTGAGGATACGTTTCTTATGGGATTAGCGCGATGTCTACGACGGGCTACGCCTACGCAGTTTTCCCTTAAACATAGCTCTGTGTCCACCCTCTTGCGCTAAAGTTGCAAATGAACGTGCATCTAAAGCCAGGAGGAAAGAGTTGTGAAAGCAGTCTTAATGACAGCAGCTGGCAGTCCCGAAGTTCTGCAAGTACAGGAAGTGCCAAACCCTGCTGTTCCTGTAGGTAATACTGAACTTTTAGTGCGTTTAGTGGCGGCTGGCATTAACCCCATTGACACTAAACTTCGTAGCCGAGGCACTTTCTACCCCGATCGCTTGCCGACAATTTTAGGATGTGATGGTGCCGGTATTGTCGAAGCGGTAGGGGCTGGCGTTCAGCGTTTTCGCCCAGGCGATGAGGTATATTTTTGCTATGGCGGCTTGGGCGCATACCAAGGAAATTATGCTGAATATACCGTTGTAGATGAGCGGTTTGTGGCACGTAAACCCGCGTCTATCTCCTTTGCAGAAGCAGCAGCAGCGCCTTTGGTGTTAATCACCGCCTGGGAAGCTTTATATGAACGGGGACGATTGGAACCTGGGGAACGGGTTTTGATTCATGCGGGTGCTGGTGGTGTCGGTCATGTAGCAATTCAATTGGCGAAACTCAAAGGTGCTACTGTTTCCACCACAGTCAGTTCTGAGGAAAAAGCTAATTTCGTCAAAGAACTCGGTGCAGATCATGTAATTTTTTACAAACAAACAGACTTTGTGCAAGCGGTATTAGATTGGACTGGTGGCGAAGGCGTAGACTTGGCTTTTGACACTATAGGCGGCGAAACCTTTTACAAAACCTTCCCCGCAGTGCGAGTGTATGGCGATATTGTGACGATTCTCGAACCAGATGCCAATACTGTTTGGAAAACTGCTAGAACTCGCAACCTCCGCATTGGTTTAGAATTCATGTTGGCACCAGCGTTGCTAGGATTGGAAGAGAGCCTCCAGCATCATGCAGAAATTCTCGAACAATGTGCCACCTGGATCGATGAAGACAAGTTAAAAATCCACGTTAGTCACAAGTTCCCTTTGAAAGAAGCGGCTAAAGCCCACCAATTAGTTGAAAGCGGGACTGTGGCGGGTAAAATTGTTCTGCTGATTAGCGATGAATGATCGAACAATTTGCATAATTTATTTTTTAAACGCATAAGCGCTTCGCTTTCCCGCAGCGTAGGCACGCAGAGGTTAAACGCAAAGGTACGCAGAGGGGTTTCTCTGCGCTCCTCTGCGATTTCCTTCTCTGCGAGACGCTTTGCGAATGTGTTCCTTTGCGTTTTATTAATTCTTCTCCTCTTTCTCTCCCTACCGACTTTGGCAGCACAGGCACAACCAGAGCGCACACCCTTAACTCTAGAATTATTACAAGCGAGACTACGCACACCGATACTCCGCGAAGGCAATTTGACCGTGGATTTGCAGAAGATGGTGATTGATTTACGGGCAGAGAACGCTAGCTTTCGTGATGCTTTTTACCAACTGCTGCGAAAAGAACTAGGTGCAAAACCTTTAGGTTTAGACCTCAGCTATGCCCTGATTTTAGGGGATTTTGTGGGCAGCGATTTGGGTTTAAGAACACCCTTGTACGCGCAAGCGATGTCTAGCGACAAGCTGCGAGGCGTCTACGCTCCCATTTTCACAGCTACCGAACAAGAAGAACTAGAACGTTTGCGCTTCGTTTGCTTGCAGTCACTAACGATGTCTACGACGGGCTACGCCTACGCTCTACCCAACTCCAAAGATTGTCGATCGCTTTTAGGAACACAGTCAACTCCATCGAGTGAAATCACCGTATTTCGTGGTGTGTTGACACTGGTGCAAACTCGCTTCAATGGCGAAGTTAAGTTCTCCAATACATTTTTTCTTCAGTCTGTAGATGCCCAAGGTGCAACTTTTCTCCAACCCACTAACTGGACTGAAACGAGATTCGGTCGTTCCGTTAGTTTCAACAGTGCTAACTTCCGCCAACAAAGCAATTTTCAGGGCAGTATTTTTTTTGACAAAGCTAATTTGAAACAAACCAAATTTCAGGAACTTGCTGATTTTCAAGGCAGTATCTTTGAGAAAACTGCTAACTTCAACCAAGCAACTTTTAAGCAGTTGGCTAAATTCAATAGTGTGCAGTGGCAAGAAAATGCTGATTTTTCTGATGTGCGCTTTGCCAATCAAGTACAGTTTACTAAAGCGAATTTTAATCAGTTCCTCCTTTTAACAGAAGCGACTTTTGAGCAAGCTGTGAGTTTCCGGGAAGCGGAGTTTAACCAATCGGTAAATCTGCAAGGTGCAAACATTCTTAACCAAGCAGATTTTAGTGATGCCAGGTTTGCTACAGATGTTTGTTTAAGCGTACCTGGTTTAACTTTTAACTCCAACCAAGCAAAAATTTTAGGTAATCCCGGTGAGATTGGTAAGATGTTCTGCATCCCAACATTGCAAGGTAATCAAAATATCTTGCGGAATTTGGGGCAAAATTTTCGTCAGCAACAGCAAGTTGCCGATGCTAATGAACTGGAATACACAAAACAGCGACTGCGATTAATAGAAATGAGCCGCCGTTTGGCGGCTACAAATATTAATAGTGCAACTGTTGCAAGTTTGATTAAACTGGGTTTTTCTGCAACTCAAGCCGAAGCGATCGCCCAGCGTCGTCTAATAAAACTATTTCGCAATAGCAGTAAGTTACTCACCTTAGCAGACATCGATTTAGAAAAATATACCCAATTGAGCGTAGACGCGCAGCGGCTTGTCGTTAGACATCGCTTAATTGTAGGTGAACCACTTTCTATCGGTGAATGGTTATTGCAAGCTTGGAGTTGGTTGGCATTAAGTGTATTGCTGTTGTTGAGTGGCTATGGTACGAATTTTTGGTTAGTGTTTGGCGTGGGAGGATTAGCGATCGCTTATTTCGGCTTACTATTTTGGCTAGTGGATCGCTATCGTCGGCTGCATCCCGTACCAATTATTCCCACATCTTACGAAACCATTTCGATATTAGTCAGTTTTAGCGTTTTAGAATTCTTCAGCTTACTAGCTATCTTTCGCAATGCTGAACAACCTTGGCTGACATTGGGGTGTATTTTCATAATTATTGTCCCCGTCCCAATGGCTTTATTGCTCCGACTTTACCAACAAGGTCGTTATCACGATTTAATGGACGTTTCTTACTTCACAGAAGACGGCACATTTCGCCAGTTAAGATTATTGATTGGACGTTTGCCAGTCATACCAAGGAATCAGACATTTCGGGAACGATATATGCCCTTGTTGGGCGATCGCCGTTGGAACTGGCTCAACTACTATGATTTTAGCCTCAATAACCTACTTAGATTAGGATTTAACGACATCCGCCTGCGAGACGAACACTTACCAGGTATCATCTCTGCACTTGCTTGGTATCAATGGAGTTTGGGTGTAATTTACATTACGCTAGTTTTGTGGACACTTTCCCGCACAATTCCAGGATTGAATTTGCTGATTTATCTGAAGTAGACATCTGGTGAAATTAATTTTGCGTTGCCCCAAGTCCTTGGTAGGCACAATTTATAAATTGTGCCTACCTCATTTTCAACAGATATCTTCTCTACTTACCAAAAGCATCCTTGATGTTCTCAACGGCACGTTCAACAACATTCTTTGTGTTGTCTACTGCTTTCTGTGTCCGAGCGGCATCTTCGTCTGCTCTTTCCTGAATTCGAGCCGCATCTTTCTTGGCTTTGCGCTCAACAAAACTACCATTGTCATCCGTTGCTTGGTCAACTTTATTGGCATTATTCTTGGCAGTTTGCTTAACTTTATCTGCCGTATCTTGGATGAAATTTTTGGCTCGTCCAGCATCTTCACTGGCTTTTTCTTGAACTTGATCGCCCGCGTCTTTTGATGCAATCAAGGTTGCAATAGGATCAGCCATTGCGGAAGTGTTTGAAAAAAATGCACCTTGCCAAACGAAAGCGATCGCTAACATACAAAACAGTGTTGTAGCCATCCAGCGTTTTACCGTGGAAAACTGTTTTGTCAAATAACTCAATTTCATAGAATACAATCTCTTGTGATTTAGTATACTATTTTTACTTCATTTAGCTGATTTGCGATATCGTTCCCTAGATAGAGGTTCTTGCGTCATTAGTTATTAAACGAATTCAGTATTTTGATAGATTGAATTTTGAGTTTGAGGAAAAATTTTTTCCTGGTAATCAAGGATCGAATTAAGACGAGCCAGCGCTGTGCGTATTTTCGCCCCCCGTTGAGGCGACTGGCGTGCGGTTTCTAACCGCCCTTTTAACGTTAAGTTGACACCAATGAGCATTGCTGTGCCCCTACCAATGGTCTGTATTCTATGCAATTGAGAACCGCTATAGTTAACTTGTGTTGTTAACCAACTTCTTGGAGGCGCAGCTAAACTTACCCTAAAAAAGCATCAAGCTTCAGGGAAGCTGCGAAAACTGATGACTTATGACTTTTTCAGTAACAAAAAGCTACTTTTTGACCGATGGGCACCAAGTTACGACTGGCTCTTTCCTTCAGTGTTTTATCGAGCCGTTCACAAACGGTTGCTGGAGTACGTCGATTTACCAAAGCCAGCAAATGTACTTGATATCGGCTGTGGTACTGGACGCTTACTTGAGCGCCTTGCTACTCAGTTTCCTGACCTGCAAGGCACCGGATTGGATTTATCTGCTAATATGTTGCGGGTAGCAAGACACAGCAACCGCCACCGTCCACGTTTAATTTATATCGAGGGCAAAGCTGAATCTCTTCCCTTTGCTGATGGTCAGTTTGATGCCGTTTTCAGCACTATCAGCTTCTTGCACTATTTGGAACCTAAACAGGTGGTTAGTGAAATAGCACGGGTACTTTCTCTCGGTGGACGCTTCTACTTGGTTGACATTACTTCTAAAAAAGAGACAGAACCTCAATTATTGCCAATTTCTCCCCGTGGAATTAGACTCTACAGCCCTAATCAACGTCAACTTCTTGGCTCCTCTGCTGGGCTATTGTGTTTGAATCACCACTATTTACTAGGGCCTGTCTTACTAACGATTTTTGCTAAACCTCCGTTGGATTGATGCATAACTTTCTCCCGTTAAAAAGGCTTGCTCTAATTCCCTCCTTTTTAAGGAGGGTTAGGGAGTATCAAGCCCTAACTGACCTTGATATTCCATGAACACCACAGGAACTCTGAGCAGCCTTTTAGCTAATTGCGAGAATCTAAATTTATCCTTGAGCCTAGACAAGCCTTTTGTCTTGGGAAATTGTGGCAAGTCTTCAAAAGATATTGGCACAAAGTCAAAGCGACTGTAAAACTGCGCCAGTTGCTGACCTAAACATTCAAGATAAAGTGGTTGTGTTGCTGTATTAATCAAATGCTGCGTCAGCAAAGTACCCAAACCGCCACCTCTCCAAGCTGATGCAACGACCAAACTACCAAGTTCTTGTGCGCCTGAGAAATTACGTAGCTGTCCACAAGCGACCAGATTGCGTAGGCTTTGCCCGCCGTAGGCATCGCATTCAATTACCCAAAATTGCTGCCAATTTAATTGGGTTGGGTCAAGTTTCGCTGAGAATACCAGCAATCGAATCGACCACTGATCCCCAGAGGTTGCCTTGCGAAGGACACACCCAGATGGTAACGATAGATTGCTCTGGTTCATTAATTATACTTTGATAGTTTATCTCACAATCATCACACCATATTATCCACTGAGATGATTTGCCATTTACTGTCAACTATCAATAAAGTAATTTCAAAAGCATCTTGGACATCAAACCCATTCCAAGTTATCCCTTAACGACAGCAAGCGTTCTCAGGTTAACAAATCCTATATTTATGGATTTTTGTCAGCATACATGAGTAGTACTAAACAATACTTCCGATAGAGGGGCGAATCAGCCATAACTATATTCTGGATAGATGTACTCAAACCCCAAATTTTATTAAGATAATGCCAACAATATAATGATTAGGAATGTAGTCATGGCTGAAGAACAAAAACCAAAATCTGATAATCAAGAAACTACGCCCAGTTCTTCTGGTGGTTACCAAACCACCGTTGACGAAAGTACCCGCAAAACTGGCGATGCTGAAAAGAGTGATGGTAAACCCAGTGCTACACCAGAAGCACCAGAAAATGATTCTGTAGCAGGTAGCCCCAATCAGGGAACTGAGTCACGTTAATTGGTTTGAACTTTCCCAAGTTTCAATAATCTAATTGAGTTTTTTCTAGTAACCCGGATTTAGTAAACCTTGAGTGGATAGTTGTGATATAAATTACAACTATCCACTTATTTGTGTTGTGTGAGAATCGTTTTTGGGGAGGGTGTCGTAAGTGCGTAGGCGCGTCCCACCGTAGGCATCGCTTTCGTATTATGGCGTTATTTAGTGCCATCTTATAGCGCCGGATCTTTTATTTTACTCCATACTGAAGAAATGATTTTTCTTGCACCTAGTTATGGATTTTATATTAATATTTCTAAGTATAATATCTGGGGTTTGTCAGCACAGCCTTCAAGAGAAATCACCTATCCCTAAAAATCATCTGCTCGACTTCACGATTCTTAATCATGCCAGCTTCCTTCTGTGGCTGACAGAAGTCCCACAATCCAATAGGCTGATCATTAAAGCGGTGATTTTTCACAAAGCTCATCTGCTCAAAAAGCTCGGCTTTGTTGTCCAGCATTTTTTGATGACCATGTGCAACATGTTGCTTATCCTCGATCATCACTTAGTCGTTAATAACTACCTAAACAGAAAATGCCCCTTAAAATCGTTCAGAACTTTGATAGCAGTTTCACTCTTGAAGCACAAGCTCAAGAAACTCTATTCAACTTATTGACAAGCGTTGCTTTTTTAAACCAAATTTCTCAACAGTTGCGGTGTGAGCAAGTTAAATTTACAGAATTACTTTTCCAACCAGTTCCTTACAGCTTAACTACCACGAAAGGAATGCCAGCAGAATTTGAAAAGTATCATGAATCTGATGAATATGCCATCATCAACGTCCCACCCAATTTCATGTTTAGTGCTAAAATTTTTAAACCCAGTCGCCTTTGTGCAATTTACCAAAAATTGGGTAATGGGTAATTATCAAGATAATTTTTTCCTAATTAGCAATTCTCAATTCTGAAGGCAAATAGTAAGTTTGATATTTGATGTATGGCTCTTGAAACGAATCTTTCTTCTTTGGCAACCCTAGAATACATTCCTTACATTGACGATCGCGGTCAATTACCCGAACAATTTCAGAGTAAAATCGGGGTATATGCTATTTTTGATCAAGAAAAAGTACTCCAATTTGTCGGATACTCCCGTGATGTTTACCTCAGCCTCAAGCAGCATTTAGTTCGTCAGCCACAGCAATGCTATTGGGTCAAAGTTCAAACTATTGAACGCCCTAGTCGCACAATTTTAGAAAATACTGAAAATGCTTGGATTGCGGAAAATGGCAGTGTGCCTTGGGGCAATGGGGATAATAAGGAAAAATGGACTCATCCCATTGATGTCAAAGTCGTAATGACACCTGAAGAACAGGCAAAATATCAAAATCCAGCTAATGATGAATTAGCACAAATAAAAATTATTAAAAATGTGGCACGGAGAGTAGAAGCAGAAATTTCAACGCAACTGCTAGAAGGGCGTGGTTTGCAAATGCAAATTCGCTTCAATCCTAAATTGAAAGAAGAAGGTTTACTAGATTTGAAATGAAGGTAGTTTTGGGGAAAACTATCTTTATGAATATCGTTTGTAATCTCCCATGACAATACAGCTGCTGAACGATCGCTATCAAGTTATCCGCACACTGGGCGCTGGTGGGTTTGGTGAAACCTATCTAGCAGAAGATACCTATATGCCCTCAAAGCGTAGTTGTGTGGTTAAACAACTAAGACCGATTCACAACAATCCCCAAATTTACCAGTTAGTGCAAGAGAGGTTTCAACGCGAAGCAGCTATTTTAGAAGAACTCGGTGGCGCAAATGACCAAATTCCGGCATTGTATGCCTACTTTTCATCAGGCGGACAATTTTACTTAGTTCAGGAGTGGATTGAAGGCGATACCCTCACGGGAAAAGTCCAGAAGCAGGGGCTATTTAGTGAAGCGGCTGTCCAGGAATTATTCATGAATTTATTACCAGTCCTGGATTACGTTCACTCTAAGCATATCGTTCACCGCGATATTAAACCGGATAACATTATTGTGCGTCAACGCGATGGTAAACCAGTGCTAATTGATTTTGGCGCTGTACGGGAATCAATGGGAACAGTAGTAAATTCTCAAGGCAATCCTACCAGTTCGATTGTGATTGGTACACCTGGCTATATGCCGAGTGAACAAGCCGCAGGTAGACCAGTTTTTTCTAGTGATTTATACAGTTTAGGGATGACGGTAATTTATTTACTGACTGGTAGACAAGGACAACAACTAGAAACGGATTCCCAGACGGGTGAAATTGTCTGGCGACAGTATGCCAGTCATGTTAGCCCAATTATGGCAAGAGTAATTGATCAGGCGATCGCTTATCATCCGCGCGATCGCTACCCCACAGCCAGAGCAATGCTGGATACTTTGCAGAGCATAGCAAATCCAATTCCACCGACCGTAGTCTCTGCACCCCCACCTCAAACCGTACCTGTCAAGCCACAGCCTACTCCTCAAAGTAATCGACCAAATGGTATTCTCATCGGCAGTTTGATTGCAGGTGGGTTAATCGGTGCATCTGTGATTATTAGCCAAGTCTTACCAAAATCTTCTCAACCTACAGCAGACAAAACGGTATTACCTTCAGAAACACCGTCAACTGTCACCAGCCCGGTGATAGAAACTCCCAAATTTACACCAACGATCCCATCTGTTCCTACTCAATCTCCATCTACCCCAACTACATCAATACCGCCAGTTAATACCACGGCTGTCAACAATTATTTTTGGCTTTCCCAAAGACTGGTAACTGATACAGATTTGGATAGGAAAGACGGTTTTGAGCTAGATATTATGCGAAATTCGATTTTTGCCCGTCACGGTCGCCGTTTTGATACTCCTGAATTACAAGATTACTTTAATAAGCAACCTTGGTATCGTCCTATATATTCGCCAAAAGCATTTCCACCTAAATTGCTGTCAAAATTAGAGCAACAGAATGTAGATTATATCAGCAAATATCAAGATCGTTATGGCTTGATATATTTTAAGAAATAAGTTTCTCATAATTAGGTAGAGCAGGTCTTGCCTTCTCAGACAAATATCCTATAGAAAACAACCATAGCTAATTCACCCCGGAAAGTTACGACAAACAAGGGGGAAGGCAGTGTGTAGCGGTAAGTCCAGCGCTCTAAATGAGAGGTCAGAGCCGCTTATTAGATAATATCTAGGTTAAGTTGTGTAGTATATCAGACAACTTTATGGATATTCAATACCCTAAAATCGAGAGATATTAGGGGCTAATCCTAGCTAAATGTATATGGGGTGGGAACAAAACTGCCAGAAATTACATCTCTAGATACTAGGCAGTTTCAAAACCAGGCATTTATATCTAATATATAAGATTGCTATCTTAAAGATTAGAAATCCATAAGTTAAAGAAATGCCATTTTTATATTTTCTTTGTTATTTTGTATTTAACGGGACAGTTATTGATGATTTGGTGGGTTTAAATAACAATTAGTTAAACCATTTCTCCCCCCAAAGATGCATGTAAATTCTTTGCATTATGCTTACTTTGCTTCTTAATTTACAAGCACAATGCAAATTGGCCAGACAGATTACATGGTAATATTGCTAATCGGCAAATAGTTCATCTACACAAGGAAAACCTTGACTAAAACTATGCTTAAAACCAAGAATCAGCGTATTTTTCTGCCTGCTTTTATTAATCCTTTAGAAGAAAGGAATCAAACAGGTAGTAAAAAGCAATTTGCTCAACCTAAACTAGATTTATTGCAACCATTACGTCAACGGCTCGACAAAATTGAGATTCAGAATCGGAAATTAGCTAAAATTATTGCTAAACTGATCCCCGCTCAGTGTCCATTCGAGCGTGATCTCATGCTTTTTGGTCGCAAAATAGGCCACATTCCGCCAATGTGCAAACTCAATCCGCTTTATAACGAACTTGTCTACTTGCGTTTTCGCGCTTTGTGTTATCTAGTAGATCAGTGTGGAGAGGATATTCAATCCTACTGCTGAACATAACTAGATAAAATACAATATGGAAATTAAAATTGAGCATCAACCCAGAAAAGAACGTCTCAATGAATTGGGTGTCTCTAAATGGGAAATTTGGAAAAAGGAAGTCTCAAAATTCCCTTGGACTTATGATTCTCAAGAAACCTGCTACTTTTTGGAAGGTGATGTCGTTGTTACTCCTGATGGTGGACAGCCAGTGCAAATGGGTAAAGGCGATTTGGTGATTTTTCCCGCTGGTATGTCCTGTATATGGGAAATTACAAGCGACGTAAAGAAGCATTATTACTTTGATTAGTCAATAACAAAAGTGATGGCAGAAATAGATCCCCGACAACTTTTACGAAGTCGGGGATCTTGTGCGATCGCGGCCACTTCAAATCCAGAGAGTTCATAATCGTATTAGTGGGAGTTTAATTACAAAAAATCCTGTTTAGTAGAAAAAGGTTTCGTCCCACCGCAATTTTATTGAGGAAAATAGTAAAAAATGTTACTGCATTTAAGTACTTGGCAAGAAGTCGAAGCTTATTTACAGCAGTCAAAGGGGATTATTTTCCCTATTGGTTCCACAGAACAACATGGGCCAACGGGGTTAATTGGTACTGATGCCATTTGTGCAGAAGCGATCGCAGCTGGTGTAGGTGATGCAACTCAAGCGATCGTTGGCCCTACAATCAATGTGGGGATGGCACTGCATCATACTTCCTTTCCTGGCACAATCAGTCTGCGTCCCAGCACTTTAATTCAAGTAGTGCGAGATTATGTAACTTGTTTAGCTAAAGCTGGTTTTAGCAAGTTCTACTTTATTAACGGACACGGTGGGAACATCGCCACCCTGAAAGCGGCTTTCTCAGAAACTTACGCTCATTTAGAAGATTTGCAGATTCCCAATGCTCAACAGGTGCAATGTCAAGTGGCAAACTGGTTTATGTGCGGTTCTGTATATAAGCTAGCTAAAGAATTATATGGGGATCAAGAAGGTTCTCATGCAACCCCAAGTGAAGTAGCCCTCACGCAGTACGTTTATCCAGAGGCGATTAAGCAAGCGCCCCTTTCACCAGAAGTTGCAAGCGGACATAGGATTTATAGCGCCGCTGACTTTCGAGTGCGTTATCCAGATGGACGTATGGGATCAAATCCGGGTTTAGCAACGCCTGAACACGGTAAGCAATTTTATGATTTGGCTGTGAAAGAACTTAGCAATGGGTATTTGGAATTTGTGAACGCTGAATAAAACCATGCAAATACATTGTAGAGATGCGAGTAAAATTGCGTCTCTGCATAAAATATCTTGAGAATATCGCCCTACTTAATCATTAGTGAACAACGAGATCCCCGACTTTTCTAAGAAGTCGGGGATCTGAGTATTATGATTTTCACAAATCATATCATGTCCGCATAATTAGTTATGATTCTCACAGTCATTGCACCCCACACGCCAGATGCCGGATGTTGAAGTTCTGAGGTGCAACTTTCGAGTTCTGAGGTTGAAAGCTTAAATCTCCAAACTGCTAATGCTCAATGCTCCTTTTGCTGGAACTGGCTCAATAACCAAGCTCCAACTTGAGATTGATTCATTTCACGGGTATGACGTAAAGCTTCCTCTAAAATAGACATTGCCAAACCGGGAAATACCTGTGATTCTTGAATACGTTTACTACCCTGATCTGCGATCGCATAAGCAATAATTTGGACATTTTGGACATCTACTACCCAGTATTCAGCAATACCCAACTCTTCATAGAGCGAAAACTAACTGGCGGCATTTCTAGCCTCATGTGACCCTTATAGTAGTAACTCTTTGCCTTCTGATTGAGCAAATTAGCGATCGCTTGCTTATACTCTTGCCAAGAAGCACAAATCCATGTATCTGTCGGTAACTGGGTCTGAGTTTCACTCATTGTCTAACCCTTCTGCGTTTCTGTTTCTGATAAAGTTTTCTGCCTCTATTGTGTCCTGAGTTCCTTCTTCCTCTTCAAGTATTGGTGCGCTACCTAAGATGCGTTGTCTATCTGCCGGATTAATAATGCCGTAAAGGTCAAGTACTTTCTCATCAATTTCTGCATCAATTTGCGCTACTTCATCTAGTAAAGTTTGAATCTCAGCTTTCTTTTGTTCTTCTCTCACAAAAAAGAAACTGCGATCGCTAACTTCTGCCGGAATTTGCGCTGTGTTCTTAATTTGATCCCAATTCTTGCCTTGCCAAAGAGAACTTTTTAAATAACCTAGAAGAAATCTTCTCACATCCTCATCAAGGACTTCAAACCAGAGTCTATTATGACGCAAAACTACTGTATTGGCATATTTGGGTGGAATGTAAACGTTACTGCTAATGCTTTCGTGAAGATTACAGCTTTCCGGTATACTAAAAAGTCCTGCGGCTTTGGCATCAAATAAACTCAAGGTTGAAAAGTTGGGATTGGCTTGTTGAATTTCAGCTAGCAGGTGATTATATGGAACTTCAATAAATGTACTTCCATCCCGTTTGCGTTTGATAGTGTATCCCTGCTCTCTTAGTTGGCTAAGTGTTGCGTTTTTTGCCAGAATTTGGTTTACCAATTCCACAAATTCGGCTTGTGTTTCAGCATCAGCAGGGTAAATTGGTAGTTGGCGAAAATATGACGGATTAATATTGACATTTTCAAATCTTCTACTGTACCAGTAATTTAATACTGATGAGTTGAATAATGCCAGGATATATTTTAAATTATATAATTTAGTCTCATCTGAAATGATGTTGTTAAAATTGTGACGGTTATAGAATTTTTTATCATCATATGTTGCTACAAGTCTGCGTTTTAACGCGCGATTACGCATAGATTGAACAAGGAGTTTAGGTGATTCATAAAATCTTGGTTCGTAAGCTCTGTAAAGCCAATCACCATAATTTAAATGTGGTCTATATTTTCCCCAACGCAACTCATACCGACCCACAAATCCAGTGCTATCAATTAATGGCTTCCAATATTGTTCATTAGGAGCAAGTTCTCTCTGAGGTTTGATATAGATACCCGAATGACCTTGTTCACGAGAATGGTAAGGCTCAACTCCTCTGTTGATCAACGTAATATCATCTAGTCTTATAACTTTTTGAGTATCTCCATGATTATTAATAATCTGGCAAGCTGTTTCTATTTTTTGTACTAAAGTATCATAGCGAATATTAATTTCATATCTTGGATGATTCATCCATTGAGCTTGGTTTTGTTCTAGAATTTCAGTCCAAGACCTTGTTGTAAGCTTATCTAAACTATCTCGTATATTTAATAGATTAATTTTAACTTGTTGTGATTTACGATGTTCTTCTTCAGATTCTTCCCTCAAGAATATTAATACACAGTCTACGTTAGCATCTGACCAAATACCTTGAGGTAAATCGACAATCTGATCAATTTTTGCTGCTCTCATTAGCTCTCTGCGTAGAGCAACAGTATTTATTCCCATTAAATATGTATTGGGGGTAATAAAACCGAGCTTACCATTAGTTGCTAACAATTCAATTGCTAATTTCAGGAAGAATGTATACGTATCAGGTCTGCCATAAAATACATCTGCATAATCTGAGCGCAGAATGTCTTTATAAGCATCACTGATTTTTGCTCCATAGGGTGGATTCGCCACGACAAAAGCAAAACCATTCGCATAAGGTGTATTGGGCGCACGACTTTTAATTTGCTCCACCTGATCGCTTTCTTCAGCAATCAGCGTGTTAAATAGTGCATAGCGATATGTTCCAGTGGGACGCGCTAGGGCATCCACGTTATAAATGTGAAATCGCTGGATTGGTTGTTGCTGTCCTTTTTCATAGGCAAGTTTCACCAAATCTAACACTTGAATTAATAAGTTTACCTCTGCCAAATAACAAGCAAAGGGATTTAAATCAAATCCATATAAATTATTCTGTACCCGTTGCAAAACCGCCGCCGGATCTTCTATTTGTTGAACATTACCTTTATATGCTGAAACTAAACGTTTAGCAGCAGCTACTAAAAACGAACCACTACCACACGCCGGGTCAATCAAGCGTTTATTAGCGCCGATAATTGCTGTCCCGGCTGTATATCCGACTTCATCGAGAATGTAATTAACAATTTCTGGGGGTGTGTAATACTGTCCTTTTTCCCGTTTCTCTTTACGGTTAACATAAGTGTTGTAGACAGTGCCGACAATATCTGAATCAACTCCAGCAAAGTTAAAACGGCTGAGTCGATGTAATGTCATAATTAATTGCTGCTTGTCTAGCTGATACCAATTAAACAACTCACGCCCTGTAAAGAAATGGGCATAAATATTCTGAGCATTGCGATAGGCCATATCCAGCAATGGACTATAGGGGTTTCCAGTAGCAAACACCCAATATCGTTGAATATCTTCTTGCCAATGCTTGATTCCACCATCCGATACAAACCTATGGGGGAAAATTCCCTTATCTTCACAAACCCGAATTAACAGCAAGCGAATAAACACTACATAAGCCGCTTGCAAAGCAAACTCGTTTTGGCACTGGGTTTCATCCAAACCACCTAACATTGTCTCTTGCACCAATGCCAACCAAACTGTGTAATTATCATGCACTGCAATATCCACTTGATATTCTTGTCGCAGTGTTGCTTGTCGCCGATGCCAACCAAAGACTTGATTGCCGTACTTTTCTAAAGCATCATACAGCGATGGATCAACATCTGATATTTTGGCACGGGGTTTAGAATATTGAGGTCGTTCAGCGTGCTTTCGGGCTAATGCCTGATTCAGGATATTTAATACCTCAGCTAACATAACTTTGGGGCTGACAAAGGCTCTAGCATCTTGCTCCGCTCTAGTTAAAATGCTGGTAATGTTTCCACTTTCTTGAGGTTCTAAATCTAGTATTCCGCTAATGCGGCTCAGTACAGAAAATACCTGTTGTCTTAGTCGTTCTAACTCTTGATTAGCTCTATCTTGTGCAGTATCTAATAAACGATTGGCACGTTCCAGGTATTGGTTATACCGAGTAAAATGAGCCTCTAGCATTCGTCGAGCATCTTGCTGTAACTCCAGCACCAGCGATTGCAACGCCTCAACTAAAACTGTCTCACCGTTTCCACCATTCCCTAAAAGTAAAGCTTGCTTTTGCCATTGCTCCAAATCAATTGCAATTTCTTCTTCCAGCCGCTTTAAATTGGTGAAAGACTCTTTGCCGCAAAGATCGTATAAATCTCTTAAAGCAGTTTTAGTGACATCAGAAAGGGCTGACGCTCCTCCATTATTCCACTGTGCGATCGCGGCTGGAATATCCAAGTCAATAATTTGTCTAGGATTGTGGGGATCATCAAACCGCCAAACTGTAAACTGTCTACCATTCGTCAACCAACCCAGACGTAAAGCCACCGCACGGATATATCTTGCTAATTGGGAAAGATGACTATCTGGATCATTGAGATCAAATGTTAAATCTGTGGCTGTATTCTTGTCCTCCACTATAAAGCAAGTTCCATACACCGCATCTTCAGGCGCAAAATCAGGACGATTACTTTTGTCTTGGCGGTTGTATGCCTGTTCTCCATCTGCAAAACCAAGAATTTTTAACAGTGGACTAACGATCGCATTATCAACCACTGATGCTTCATCACCGTTACGCTGACTTGTTGAACGATTCAAATATGTTAGAAAATCAGCTTTACGAAAACTTCTCTGGGTAAATATCCCAAAGAAAGCAGTAACAAAATCATCGAGCTTGGTTGATTGAATCATATTCAGCCCTTCACAATCCGGCTGTTATTTTACCTGACTATTTGAGTAATTGACTTTAAACACTCAACAATTTAACCACAGAACTCGGAACTTTGACCTTTTTACTCGAACATTGAGCCTCTGAACTCGGAACTTCGACCTTTTTGCTCGAACATTGAGCTTCTGAACTCGGAATGTCGTGCTTTTAACTCCAACATCCAAGTTCTGAGCTTCAACGTTGCACCTTTTATAGCAATCGCCAAGGTGGTTAGGACAAACAGTATAATCTATGAGTAAAGTAAT
>NZ_JABXKM010000096.1 GCF_017115025.1 Nostoc sp. NOS(2021)
GGGGAGGGTTAGGGTGGGGTAAAACCTTGGTTAATCAGCTATTTCAGACTTGTGTTTACACCGTAGCTGCAAGCTCTTAGGGAAGACAAAGCGTAGCTTTGGCTCTTTGGGGTTCTTCGAGTTTAATAACCAATCAAGCGACACGACATGAGGGCGCTTTTGGATAATTTTGTCATCGCCAATCTTGAGAAATCAGGTCAAAACGAGCTAATGGTGAGTTTCAGTAAAACAGACTTTATTAAAAGGTGCCAAAAATATCACAATTTGGGAAAATAATAAAGTAAGTCGAATATTATACGGCTGACCCAAATTCCTCTCGGAAAATATGACTCATCCTTTCCTTGAACGCCTGCGTAGTCCAGATAGCCCAGTCCTCGTATTCGACGGGGCGATGGGAACCAACCTGCAAACCCAAAACCTGACTGCTGAAGACTTCGGCGGCCCACAGTATGAAGGTTGTAACGAATACTTAGTCCACACGAAACCCGAAGCTGTCGCTAAGGTTCACCGTGACTTTCTCGCGGCTGGTGCTGATGTCATTGAAACCGATACCTTTGGCAGTACCTCCCTGGTGCTGGCAGAATATGACTTAGCAGACCAAGCCTACTACCTCAGCAGGACAGCCGCAGAATTGGCCAAGCGTGTCGCGGCGGAATTTTCCACGCCAGAAAAACCCCGGTTTGTGGCAGGTTCCATCGGCCCCACAACGAAACTCCCTACCTTGGGACATATTGACTTTGACACCATGAAAGCTACTTTTGCCGAACAAGCAGAAGCGCTGTGGGATGGTGGTGTCGATTTATTCCTGGTGGAAACTTGCCAAGATGTGCTGCAAATTAAGGCGGCGCTGAATGGCATTGAAGAAGTGTTTGCCAAAAAAGGCGATCGCCGGCCGTTGATGGTGTCTGTGACAATGGAAAGCATGGGCACAATGTTGGTAGGTTCAGAAATCAGTGCTGTACTGACAATTTTGGCACCTTATCCAATTGACATTCTCGGTTTGAATTGCGCCACAGGCCCAGACTTGATGAAACCACATATCAAGTATCTGGCAGAACATTCACCTTTCATCGTTTCCTGTATTCCTAACGCGGGTTTACCTGAGAACGTCGGCGGTCAAGCGCACTACCGCCTGACACCGTTGGAATTACGGATGTCATTGATGCATTTTGTTGAAGATTTGGGTGTCCAAGTGATCGGGGGTTGCTGTGGGACACGTCCAGAACACATTCAACAATTGGCAGAACTTGCTAAAGACCTGAAACCAAAAGTTAGACACCCAAGTTTAGAACCCGCAGCCGCATCAATTTACACCACTCAGCCTTACGATCAAGATAATTCCTTCTTGATTGTCGGCGAACGTCTCAACGCCAGTGGTTCCAAGAAGTGCCGCGATTTGCTAAATGCGGAAGATTGGGATGGACTCGTTTCAATGGCGAGGGCGCAAGTAAAAGAAGGCGCACATATCCTCGATATCAACGTGGATTATGTAGGACGCGATGGTGTGCGGGATATGCACGAATTAGTTTCGCGCATTGTTAATAATGTGACATTGCCTTTAATGCTTGACTCCACCGAATGGGAAAAGATGGAGGCGGGTTTAAAAGTTGCCGGTGGTAAGTGCTTGCTGAACTCTACCAACTACGAAGATGGGGAACCGCGCTTTTTGAAAGTGCTGGAGTTAGCGAAGAAATACGGTGCTGGTGTAATCATTGGTACTATCGATGAAGATGGGATGGCGCGGACAGCAGACAAAAAGTTTGCGATCGCACAACGCGCATACCGTCAAGCTGTAGAATATGGCATACCACCCACAGAAATATTCTTTGATACCCTAGCGTTACCAATTTCCACCGGGATTGAAGAAGACCGAGAAAACGGCAAAGCCACAATTGAATCTATCCGCCGCATTCGTCAAGAATTGCCTGGAAGTCATGTAATTTTAGGTGTTTCCAATATTTCCTTTGGCTTGAATCCAGCGTCACGCATGGTGCTGAACTCGGTATTTTTGCACGAGGCGACGACAGCGGGAATGGATGCAGCCATTGTCAGCGCTAACAAGATTTTACCGCTCTCTAAGATTGAGGAACGCCATCAAGAAATCTGTCGCCAGTTGATTTATGACGAGCGGAAGTTTGAGGGTAACGTCTGCGTTTATGATCCCTTGGGTGAGCTTACCACAGTATTTGCCGGGGTAACAACAAAACGCGATCGCTCCTTAGATGAAAGTCTCCCCATCCCAGAACGTCTCAAACGCCATATCATCGACGGCGAACGCATTGGCTTAGAAGAACATCTCACAAAAGCCCTAGAAGAATATCCCCCCTTAGAAATTATCAACACCTTCTTGCTAGATGGCATGAAAGTTGTCGGGGAATTATTCGGTTCTGGACAAATGCAGTTACCCTTCGTCTTGCAATCTGCGGAAACCATGAAGGCGGCGGTTGCGTATTTAGAACCGTTCATGGAAAAGTCAGAATCAGGCAACAATGGCAAGGGAAGCTTTATTATTGCCACGGTGAAAGGTGATGTCCATGATATTGGTAAAAACTTAGTAGATATCATCTTGTCCAACAATGGCTACAAGGTAATTAACCTGGGAATTAAACAGCCGGTGGAAAACATCATCAAAGCTTACGAACAGCACAAAGCTGATTGTATTGCCATGAGTGGTTTGCTGGTAAAATCCACCGCCTTCATGAAAGAGAATTTGGAAATATTCAACGAAAAAGGAATTACCGTCCCCGTGATTTTAGGCGGTGCGGCGCTGACTCCCAAATTTGTGCATGAAGATTGCCAAAAAACCTACAAAGGTAAAGTTGTTTATGGCAAAGATGCCTTTTCTGACTTGCACTTCATGGATAAATTAATGCCAGCAAAGGCCGCTGGTAACTGGGAAGATTTGCAGGGATTTTTGGATGAATTTGCCGAAACTGCTGAAGTTTCGACGAATGGTCACAAAGAACCAAAAACTACAAGTGCTGAAGAAACAACATCTGCGGAACTAAAAGAAGTGGATACGAGGCGTTCTGATGTTGTAGCGATAGATATTGAACGCCCGACACCGCCTTTCTGGGGAACGCAGTTATTGCAGCCTAGTGATATTCCCATTGAGGAAATATTCTGGCATTTAGATTTACAAGCATTGATTGCTGGACAGTGGCAATTCCGCAAGCCAAAGGAACAATCTAAGGAAGAATACCAGGCTTTCTTAGCTGAGAAAGTGTACCCAGTTTTAGAAACTTGGAAACAGCGGATTATTGAGGAGAATTTGTTGCATCCCCAGGCGATTTATGGGTATTTCCCTTGTCAGTCTGAGGGAAATTCTCTACATATATATGACTCAGAGAACCAATCACAACAGGTTGCAACTTTCGAGTTTCCTAGACAGAAGTCCTTAAGGCGGCTGTGCATAGCAGATTTCTTTGCACCAAAGGAGTCGGGAATTATTGATGTCTTCCCGATGCAGGCGGTGACTGTAGGAGAGATTGCAACAGAGTTCGCTCAAAAGCTATTTGGCAATAACCAATACACAGATTATCTGTATTTCCACGGTATGGCGGTGCAGGTGGCGGAGGCGATTGCTGAGTGGACACACGCCAGAATTCGCCGAGAGTTAGGTTTTACTGCCCAAGAACCCGACAATATTCGGGATATATTGGCACAACGCTATCGTGGCTCACGGTATAGTTTTGGGTATCCCGCTTGCCCAAATATCCAAGACCAGTATAAGCAATTGGAGTTATTGCAGACTGACAGAATTAACTTGTATATGGATGAAAGTGAACAACTTTATCCAGAACAGTCTACCACTGCGATTGTTGCTTACCATCCACTAGCAAAATACTTCAGCGCCTAATCTTTCCCCTCTCCTTAATAAGGAGAGGGGTGCCCGAAGGGCGGGGTGAGGTTATTATCTTGTAGGCTAGACAATAACCTCACCCTAACCCTCTCCTTATTAAGGAGAGGGGACTGGAATCGGAAATAAAAATGACTAAACTTTATAACAAAAATAGTGAAACAGAAAAAAGGCGACTATTACGCCAAAATATCACAAAAGCCGAGAAACTTGTTTGGGATAAAATAAGAGATAGACAGCTAGAAAACTGCAAGTTTCGCAGACAATATAGTGTGGATAAGTTTGTTATGGATTTTTATAGTTCTGAATTTAAGTTAGCTATAGAAATTGATGGTGAAAGCCATTTTGAAGAAGGTGCTGCTGAATACGATAAGGCAAGACAAGAATTTATTGAATCAGCAGGAATTAAGTTTATTAGATTTAGGAATAATGATGTATATGCTAATTTGTCTGGGGTGCTGGAAAGTATTGCTGAGAATATACGAAATTTAAGGGGATAGTAGTTGAACCTCACCCCCAGCCCCTCTCCTTATTAAGGAGAGGGGAGCAGGATTAAACCTGAATGATAAAATTAATTAATCTTCCTCATCACCAAAATCAGGCTTGATACCAAGTGCGCGTAGCTGCTCTGCTAAACGTTCAGCCCGTCGCTTTTCTTGTGGGTTTTGTCTCGTGCAGCCGCGACTTCCAGACGCCCGGCGAATCTGAGCCGAACCTCTGATTATTTTGCACCCAACTGATATCTTTCCTATAACAGGTGGGTATTATAAGCTTGCTATGCTAACAACATCTTCATAAATTCGCCTTCAAATAAAATATATTTCCGCAAATTTACTGTGAAATCATGCTCTTATTGTTTCTGGAATTGGATTAAAGAATTCTCAAAAAATCAGTATTTACCGGATAAGATGAACAAGTCATAAATGATATAACTTTAATAAATTGTCTTTTGTTTTAGCTACTTGATCTGGAAGTTAGGAAAACCAGATGCAGTAGTTACATAAATATAGTTTCATCCTTTGCCTAAAAAGTTAATTTCTAGGCACAATTACCAAATTTGATAAAAAATCAAAAATCCGCTAAAAACCACTTGACAGGGAAGCAGCTATGTCTCGAAAACGTCAGCTATTCAAGGTAATTCAAAAAACCTTTAGACAAATTAGCAAGCAGTTTTTATCTGCAATTAACAAGCAAATCATTTGGCTACTGCGGACTATTTCTGGCACTCGAAGAAGACGCGGCTCGGAGAATGCTGGGTTTCTGTTGCCGACAGTATCAATGGTATTAATAGTAGTCGTCTTATTGACTACTGCGATTTTATTTCGGTCTTTTGAACGCTCCAAAAATGCCAGTAATGTCCGAGTGAATGAGGCTGTACTTAACGCCGCAGCACCAGCCCTTGACAGAGCTAGAGCAAAATTAAACAAGCTATTTACTGACAGCCAACTACCACGAGCCGTACCTTCAGATTCAGTTTTAGAGAGTACCTTAAGTAGTACTGTTAATTTGCCTCAATATACTTTTGGAGACGAAACTCCACTAAAAGTACATTATAACTATACAACTGTACCAACAGGAGAAAGTCAGCCATCAGATTTGGCAACTGCATGGATGTTCCCCATTGATACAAATAATAATGGTAAATTTGACTCCTATACTCTTTATGGAATTTACTTCCGAACTCCGCCTGTAACTAGTGGCACATACAGCCGCCCTAGAAATCCTCTAGAGGCAAGAACTCCGCCCATGACTTCTGGTAGTGTAAGCAGCGCTTGTCAAAATAGTGTGGCAACAAGTGCTACTTTGGTGGGGAGTTCGGGCTGGGTTAGTATTGCTAGTCAGCTCCAAAAAAGCTTTTTTGTCTACACTGCTAATGTTCCCATCACTAACACAGCAGTGACTGGTAATTACGAAACTTTTAAAGGGAATAAAGGTTTTTCAAGTTTAGAATATCAACAAGACCGTGTACAACTACCGCTAGTTAACAATGCGGTGGTTTATAACGATGATATAGAACTTACCCCTGGTACCACATTTAACCTAAATGGACGGATCTTGACTAATAGTAACTTCCTGACTGGTAGCAATAATGTGAGACTTTATCAGGTTAGTAGTCCATATTCCTGTTTCTACAGTGAGGACAATGCCAAAATTATTGTAGGTGGCAATTTAGCAGCTGGTGGTTTCACTGGTAATGCAAGTAACGGTACTGGAGTGGATTTATTCCAAGGACAAGGAGTTACTCCTATTCAAAATGGTGATACTAGCGCTAACACATCAGTCACTGAGGGATCGAATAATATTGCCTACAATAGCCTAGCTTATGTACAGCGCATCAATCTTTTGGTGCAAGCACAGGCGGCTAACGCTTCATCTACTGACCCACAGGAAGTCCAAGATGGCATTACACAGCAACTACTACTATTAAATCTAACCACATCTACTGCCAGTGCAGCGCAACTAGCTACTGTCCGTAATAACCAGTTAGTACTTTACTTTCAACAACGTACCCGCCGTGTACCCTATGGTGAAGTTGCTTTTGGTGGAAATGCAACAGGAACTTATGCTACGGATATTGCTCATACACCGCTACAAGGAAGTGGGGAGTCACTCCGTCCACCAGACACTTGGGTTTATCCCTTTCAAGCTAGTGATGGTAAAACTAGCGGTGGTTATTCCAATTTAACACTTAAGATTAGTGGTTCTAACCTGCTACCTAGTGCTACACAACCAACTACAGAACAACAACTAGGTAAAGAACAATACGTTGGCGATCGCATTTTGCTTGGCAATAACCTTCCTGAATTGTGGTGGAACGGAACGACATTTGTTGGTTCAGATACTACCACAGATACCCAAAATATTGCAGGTATTAACTGGGATTCCCCGTCAACGCCAACTCGCACTCGCAGCAGTCGTGTACAGCAACTAGCTGATTTAGGAACTGTTGTTCGAGATGGAGATTGGGAATCAGCAGCAGCTACAGTACCAACTACTGTCGGCGCTCCTGTGGGTGGCTTACGAGTAGTCACTGGTGCAGGGATTTATTTGCCTAGTAATTTATTTGTTAGTAGTCCAAGCTTCAGCACAGCTGGAACCCGAATCTGGTCAGATATGATGCCAGTTCCTTCGGAAACAGCTACCGTTGGAACAAGCGTTGATGCTAGAGATGTAACAGGCGGTTTTGACTATACAACAATCCAAGTATCAACTCAACCATATTTACGGATGCGGGCTACAGCAGTTTATCACTACCAAGCGACTGGCTACAGCTACACTGGTGCAACCCCTACACCCCCGACACCCATTGCTTGTATAAGTAGTTACTACGACCCCACTAATAGCACTACAGCTAAGAACCTTGCAACTCTTACATTTAATAACGCTACAGGTGGCAACTCCCATAATGGCATTGTCTACGCAGCTCCAACAAAAGCTGTTTCTGACTATTTAAATTTACTAAACTACCAAGCTAGTTTAATGTATCCCAATGGGCGGTTGGTAAATGAAATACTAAAAACTGCTCTGGGACTAAAAGCTGCCTCTCAGACTCTGACAATCTCACAGCAGTCTGCTATTGATGCTGCTATTTGTGCCATCCAAATATTAGATGGTACTATCGGCTCTCCAAGTAATAGCGTCATCCCTCACGGCGCAATTTACGAAACTGCTTTTTTAGATGCCAGACAGATTAAGGCAATTCATAAAGATGTATCAACAGCTGGTGTAGAAACTTTCACCAACGCTGATGGTGTAAATGGAAATGCAACTGGGACAGTCGCAATCGTACCACCTGCATCTGCTGGTTCCACGGCTCCAGACTATGAACTCGCCAAAGAAACCCGCCAACCTCTGGAAATTCGCGCCACTGTATTAGACATTAGTAAGTTGCGGGTACCAACTTATGGCACGGCAACACCACAAGAATACTTAATTCCCAATAGCGGTATTATTTACGCTACTCGTGATGATGCACTTTTGGATTTAAGTGCTGCTTCTGGCATTACAGCAACAGACACGGCTACACAAATACAGAACAAAAAAGATACACAAAAAACAAGTAGCCCTGTAGACTTCATACTTGACCCAACTCGCCGTCCCAACGCCATCATGTTAATCAATGGCAACCCAATCTGGCGTGTTCAGACTTACAGAGATGCAGAAAAAGGCTTGGTTCTAGCTTCTAACTTACCTGTATATATTCAAGGCGACTTTAATATACATACTGGACAAGAGTTCAATACAAATCTAGGTCCTAATTATTCGTCTAGTGACTTTTACTCTCGCACTGCATCAGACCTTAATCCAAACTTTGCTTGTCGTACTGGTGATCCTAGATTACCAAACTGTACCACTGGGGACGCATGGCGACCTGCCAGCGTGTTGTCAGATGCGATCACACTTCTTTCTAATAGCTATGTGACGGGTTTCCGCAGCGATGGAGACTATGACCTGAATAATAACTTGGGGGATAACACTTCTATTACTGCATTTCAGAAGAATGGGTTTGCTACCAATAACACTAATGTCGTCAATGCTGCTTGGTATGACACCCCTACTAATAATTACTATCCTCGTAGTGATAAAAACAGTTCTTACCTCAATAACTCGGTTACACCCATCCAGCGAAGGAGAAATGCCCCAGAGTATTTAATGGAAGTATGTCCGAAACTACCTGTTTCAGCTTGCGATTCTGGTACTGAGTGGCAGGTAGCAACAGGTCTAAAAGCCTCTGATGCTACTGGAATTTATGCTCTTGCTACCCATAAAGCGGGTACAACAGCAGAATTACCGAATGATCCTAATTATCTACGCTATCCTCGCCGTGTTGCCTTTCTCCGTACTGCATCTGGACAACTCGCGCTTGATGGTAGTAATAAACCAACCATTATAGGTATCAAGAGCAACGGCGTTATAACTCAATATCCACTGAGTAGTTTTGACGCTACCAATAGACCACGTTCCACAAATAACGCTCTATGGTTCCGAACAGCTACTCCCAATGACGATACTCAACCGCCAATGTTTACTCTAGGCTCAGGTACAAGCGATCAACCAGCTTTATCGCCAATGTTACAAATTCAAGTGCCTGTCGGACTTGATGAAAATGCATCATTTGACGGTCGCAAAATAGGTCCTGGCGGTACACAGGATACTTTCTGGATGCAAAAAGCAACAGCTACCACCTTTAACTTAGTCGCAGCAGGGGGAGACACCCCAGCTCGTCCTACAGAAGATAATGGTGGCTTACACAACTTTGTGCGCCTCTTAGAAAATTGGAACCCAACTGGCGGCACAGGCAATGCTGTTGCAGCTATAATTAACGGCTCTTTTATCCAAAGAACTCGTAGTGCCTATGCTACTGCACCACTTTTTGCATACTTAATTGGCTCATCTCTTACAGCATATCCGGTTAGTAATAGCAGTGGTCAAGTACCTTTTTACATAGCTCCCATCCGGCAGTGGGGTTATGATGTCGCCTTGCTGTCACAATCACCAGATGCATTTTCGCAAAAGTTAGCGATAACGCCAAATAACAAACCCAATGAGTATTTCCGGGAAGTTGGTCGAGATGATACATGGGTGCAAACGTTGTTATGTGCGAGAAAATCCCCATACGACGCCACTACCGCTAGTTATGCCATTGATGCCGATCAGCGTCCTAGTACTGCTATTTGCGGATCATAAAATTTCAGAAGCTGGTGATTAGCAATGATTAAGCACAAACAACAACAACAAATCCACCCATCTGGTGAGTCTGGTTTCACGATCATTGAGTCACTGGTAGCAATAATCGTGGTTGCTATTTTACTGGCAGCGATCGCGCCTACAATCGTGATTGCAACAGCAACTCGCCTCCAATCAAAACGGGTAGAACTAGCCACACAAGCTGCCAGAACTTTCATTGATGGTGTGAAAACCGGAGCAGTGACAATTCCTGCTACCACTATTACATTGCTTCAATCAACCGATGCAACCAGGAGTTTAGCTGACAATTTACTTACCACCACAAATATGCCAGTTCCTACAGCATCTACAGCATTAACATCGTTATATTGTGTGACAAAAGACCCAAACAACAACCTAACTATTAGTAGTCCCCCAAACTGTACAAGCAACCTATTTTACATTCAGGCTGTAAAAATTATAGGAACAGGAAGTACCCCAATTGATACCACAACAAATCTGCCAATCGATGGTTACGGTTTGGGAATTCGAGTTTATGGGTCAAATATTGACTTTACTAAAGCTGTCAATGCTAGCGACAGTAGTAACAATAAAAGACAAAACAGTTTCACTGGGACTTTGGGCAATAGCCAATCCCCACTAGTGGAAATGACCACTGTAATTGGTTCTAAAAACACTTCCTTCAATGCTCTGTGTCAGCGTCTTGCTGTTTATAGCAGCACCACTCCTGCTCCTACTAACAACACTTGTAATTAATCCTGTGCAGTCAGGTTGAAAGCTGACTTTTCAGGTTATGTGGAAAAACCAACGCGAAACCTAACCCCCTAGCCACCTTCCCTACAAGGGAAGGGGGAAAATTCAAAGCCTCTTTACTTTTAGGAGCTACGGTGTACACACAAGTCATCGAATTACCCAAAAATCTTGAAAAACCTCACCCTGGTTATGCTACGCAAAACCTGTCCCTCTCCTTACTAAGGAGAGGGAAAGATTTACCCTTGGGTAAAGCGAGGGTGAGGTTTTAATCTGTGGGTTATAGAGTCAATTTGGATAAGGTTTTCTGACTTGTGTGTACACGGTAGCCTCTTAGGAGAGAGGTTTTCCAGATATGTAGTAGTGAATATAATTCGCCTGGGCGACTAGAAGTCGCGGCTACACAGACAAAACCTGCCTCCGCAGGTTAACAAACCCTTGAATTTGTATTAGTCCACGGAGGTGGACTTTGGTTGTGTAGTAGCGACTTCTAGTCGCTCAATACTTTTAAAACATCTTCTAAGGGGCAGACCGTAGTTATGAAGAATGTACTCAAATTTCTTCTCAGCATTCAGCTGAAACGCTCTAAGTTTGTTCAGCAAGTTAATGGTTTTACCCTGATAGAACTTTTGATAGGCTTATTGCTGGCATTCCTCGTGCTTACACCACTGCTAGCATTCATGGTTAATATTCTCAGTACAGATCAGAAAGAGCAAGCAAAGGCAAATTCTGAACAAGAAATCCAGACAGCAGTTGATTACATCGCCAATGATTTACAACAAGCTGTCTACATATATGATACGAATGCACTGACTAAGACTTCAAACACTGTCCCAGCAAGCTCAGGAATTAAAGACCAAATACCGCCTTCTAACATCGCTACTGGATGTAATTCTTCTACTTGTCAACCAATTCTGGTGTTTTGGAAACGCAAGTTTCTCACAGGTGCGATTACACTTTCCATCAGCACTACAACAAACAAAAAAGATGACACTTTTGTTTACTCACTAGTTGCCTACTATTTAATCAAAGATAGTAGTACTACTTGGTCAAAAGCGGCTCGTATTGCCAGATTTGAAATTAGCGATGGAGTTCTGGCTGCTAGTGGTACTGATAGTACTGTTACGACTGGGAATTGTACTGGCTATCCCAATGACAAATATATTGACAACACCAGCCACTGCCCCGATGCAGGTTTTCAGCGTTTTAACCTGAATCTAGCAAGTGCCGCAGGTCTAACTCAGAAAATGAATTCATGGACAGCTACAGCCTCAACACCTTACACTCAACAAGCTTCTGTACTAATTGATTATGTCGATCAAACCTCTATTGGTTCAACACCTCCTACTTGCCCCACTGGAACACTTAGTTCAGGTAGTTATATGGGCTTCTATACTTGCGTTGATGTTGCCAACACGACAGCACAGGTGTTTTTACGAGGTAATGCACTAGCACGGTTACAAACTAGCAATTTCGATTACTCTTCAACTAACCAAACTTACTTTCCAACAGCAAATGTCCGCGTGCAGGGACATGGATATTTATTTAGTAAATAAACTTGATAATACACAGCACAACTAATGATGGGGCATTATGAGCAACCTAATTTTAAAGTTATTCCACACTAAGATGTGTAATAAAGACACCAAGGAGCGATTTCATCCTCAACAGGATGCTGGCTTTACTTTAATAGAATTAGTAGTAGTAATCTTGATGATCGGAATTTTATCAGCGATCGCAGCTCCTAGTTGGCTTGCCTTTGTAAATCGACAGCAGGTAAATAAGGCTAACGACGCTGTTTTCGCCGCACTGCAAGAAGCACAGAGTCAAGCTAAAAAAACTAAACTTAGCTACAGTGTCAGTTTTCAGAAAAATAGCACAACCAAAAATGTAGAGGTTGCTATTTATAGTACTAATGCTGGAATCAGCACATGGAAAACATTAGGGTCGGATGTGGGAGCCAATTCTAATCAATTACTGCTAGGTGCAAATCTCAATGGCGAAAACGCTGTTAACACTGCCAGTATTACTGATTCTACTGTACACTATCCTCTCTCAATTACGCCCACAAAAATTACCTTTGACTATATGGGAGCTCTGACTTTGCCAAATAACTTGGGAACACCTGTATCCCCTTCGACAGATCCACCTGGGTTAAAAATAGTGGTAGCTGTACCAAGCTCTGCAAATTCTACATCGGCTAGTAGCGTAAAGCGATGCGTCATTGTGAAAACTCTCTTGGGAGCAATGGTAACAGCAAAAGACGCTCAATGCAATTAAGTAGTTTTCATAGAATAAATTTATAAAAATACGAAATAATACTGAACATAAAACGGCACTTTGAGAGCAAAATTGAAGTATCAGGTGCAGTTTGATTATTTTATAGATTTCTTTGATAGCTAAGTAACCAATTAGCTATTGACTGAGTAAATATCAAAATCTTAAAATATAACTTTTGCCAAATGACTGAAAACCTTGACTTTACTGTAGCTATCCCAACTTATAACGGTGAAAGTCGTTTGCCTGAACTACTAGAACGACTACAAAACCAACTTCACACCGAAAATTTATCTTGGGAAATTATAGTTGTAGACAACAACAGCACTGATAACACAGCTAAAGTTGTCCAAAGCTATCAACAAAATTGGCAGTGTCCTTACCCTTTAAAGTATTGCTTTGAAGGGCGACAGGGAGCAGCTTATGCCCGAAAAATGGCAGTGCAACAAGCTAAAGGTAGATTCATCGGTTTTCTAGATGATGACAACTACCCAGTATCAAATTGGGTATCCGCAGCTTATGCTTTTGGTGAAAAATATCCGAAAGCGGGAGCTTATGGCAGCCAAATTCACCCTGACTGGGAAGTAGAACCACCAGAAAACTTTCAGCGAATCGCTCCATTCTTGGCAATTACAGAGCGAGGTAATTTACCGCTATTATATGAACCAGCCAAAAAATTACTACCTCCCTCTGCCGGACTTGTTGTTCGTAAACAAGCATGGTTAGAAAGTGTACCAGATAAGTCTATTTTTAATGGGAGACTTAAAGGCAATATGATTGGCAGTGAAGACTTAGAACTGTTGTCTCATATTCAAAAATCAGGATGGCAAGTTTGGTATAACCCAGAAATGGAAGTTTATCACAAAATACCAGAGTTTCGTTTACAAAAAGATTATTTAATTCCCTTTATTAGAGGTATTGGACTTAGCCGTTATGGAACTAGAATGATCAACATAAAGCAGGTATATAGACCAATTGCTCTTTTATCTTATATGATAAATGATCTGCGTAAAATCGCTTTCCATTTCCTCAAGTATCGAACTAAGATAAAACAAGATTTGGTGGTTGCTTGCGAAATGGAACTTTATCTAAGTAGTTTCATTAGCCCTTTCTATCTTTGGAAAAATGGATATTTAAAAAAATAAGTTATCAAAATATTAGCTATTATGACTGAATTAGCAATTGAAAATTTAGATATTAGCGTAGCCATTCCTACATATAATGGAGCAATCCGTTTACCTAAAATTTTGGATAAGTTATTAACCCAGACAGGAGTAGAAAAACTTAACAGGGAAATTATTATTGTGGATAATAATAGCTCTGATAATACATCTGAAATAATCAAAAATTACCAAAAAATATATGATGGAAACTGTCATTTAAGATATTTTTTAGAAACCGAACAGGGAGCCGCTTTTGCACGATTGCGGGCAGTGCGTGAAGCCAGAGGGCAGCTAATCGCATTTTTAGATGATGATAACTTACCTGCTCCTGATTGGTTAGCAGAAGCATATAACTTTGGATTGGAGCATCCTCAAGCAGGTGCTTGGAGTGGACAGATTCATGGTGATTTTGAAGTAAAACCGCCAGAAAATTTTGAAAGAATTCAAGCTTTTTTAGCTATTAGAGAAGATGGGCCAAATCCACATTTGTTTGATGCTGATAATTTAAGACTTCCTCCTGGTGCAGCGCTTGTTGTTAGGAAACAAGTATGGCGTGAAAATGTACCACAACGGCCTACTTTAAGTGGAAAATTGCCTGGTATTTTGGTGCAGGGTGATGACTATGAACCATTGCTTTACATACACTATGCAGGTTGGCAAATTTGGTATAACCCTACTATGCATACTTATCATCAAATACCACATTGGCGACTTGAGAGAGATTACCTCCTAACTTTGGCACGCGGCTGTGGCTTGTGTATTTTCCAGTTACGTTTGATAAATACTAAAAATTGGCAAAAACCAATAGTGTTTGTAAAAACTATTTTAGGGAATTTACGCCGAGTATTACAGCACCTGATTAAGTATAGAGGGCAATTGAAAAGTAATCTAATTGCACTTTTTGAGATGGAGTTTTACTTGGCTAGTATGATGAGTCCTTTTTACTACTTAAAATGTAATTTAGGTAGAGGATTAAAAAATAAAGCAGCCCTATAATAATGATTAAAAATAGCGAAAATTTACCCATAATTTCTGTAATTATACCTGCTTATAATAGCGAAAAAACTATTAAAGAAACAATTCAATCTGTTTTGAACCAAAATTTTACTGACTTTGAATTAATTGTAATTAATGATGGTTCACAAGACTCGACTTTAGAAGTTGTTACACAAATCCAAGACCCAAGAATAAAAGTATTTTCCTATTCAAATGCTGGTGGAAACGTCAGCCGTAACCGTGGCCTAGACCGTGCAGGTGGAGAATTTGTTAGTTTTTTAGATGCAGATGATCTTTGGACACCTGATAAACTTCAGTCTCAGTTAAAAGCTCTACAAGAAAACGTTACTGCAAAAGTTGCTTACAGTTGGACTGATTATATTGATGAAAATAGTGAAATTGTACTTTCAGGTAAGCGAATTAATGTAAATGAAAATGTTTATGAAAAATTATTATTAAATAACTTTCTAGAGAATGGTTCCAATCCCTTAATTTGTAGAAAAGCTTTAATTACATTAGGTGGCTTTGACGAATCTCTAAGTGCGGCTCAAGATTGGGATATGTGGCTGCGATTAGCCTCGAAGTTTGATTTTATATGTGTACCATCTGTACAAATCTTATATCGCATAAGTGCTAATTCAATTTCTTCCAATCTTGTCAGGCAGGAAAAATATTGCTTGCAAGTGCTTGAGAAAGCCCACAAGGAAAGACCTTCTCTACGAGACGCTACGCGAACGACACTTAAAAATAGTTGGAATATAAGCCTAGCAAATTTATATAAATACCTGACCTGCAAAGCTCTACAAAAGCCGTTTAATCGACAAAAAGGTTTAGTAGCTGCTAGATTTATGTGGAAGTATTTTCTTAACGACCCTTCAAGACTTCAAAATATAAATTTAACCTTGAAATTGTTATTGAAAATTGTCATAATTATTATCCTGCCCACCTTGCTCTACAGTATTACTAATCGGCGCAAAGTAAGAAGCCAAGAAACTGAAACATTGCTCAACATCTGGGTAGCTAAAAAACGACCAGAAAACAAAAATGGATATCCAGGTGTATTTACCGTCTCTAGTTAATCCAAAAAATCTTTTGAATAAGCACTCTAACAGTGGATTTACCTTACCAGAGATGTTAGTAGTTGTTGTATTAATTGGTATATTAGCTACGCTGGGAATACCCAACTGGCTAGCTTTTGTGGAGACTCAATGCCTCAACACTGCCCGAAGCGAAGTTCACCTTGCTATGCGCCAAGCTAAAAGCCAAGCTACTAAGGAAAAATTGACTTGGCAAGCTAGTTTTCGTGAACAAAACGGTATTGTTCAATGGGCGGTTCATCCTGCTACAGTAAACCCATCTGCTGCTAACTGGAATAATCTACATTCTAATGTGCGCCTTGATTCTGAGACAAACTT
Organism: Nostoc sp. NOS(2021); assembly: GCF_017115025.1. GTDB lineage: Bacteria > Cyanobacteriota > Cyanobacteriia > Cyanobacteriales > Nostocaceae > Nostoc. Next base: position 16,149 of record NZ_JABXKM010000096.1, read on the forward strand.
TAACCCGTCACTCAGTACTGTACAAGAAGTTAGATTTGACTACAAAGGTAACACTAAAAGCCTTAGTGATCTAGGAAGGATCACGCTATCCAGTAAGTCTGGTGGTAAAGCTAAACGTTGTGTTATTGTTTCAACGATTTTAGGGGAAATGCGAACGGCAAAGGAGCATAATACAGCTAAAGATAACAAGTATTGCTATTAGCTATTAATATATTTATTGTTGATTCAAACAAGGTATTGCGTGCTGAACTTACCAGCAAACCCAAAACAGCACCTGATTATTTTCACTCGCTATCCAGAACCAGGGAAGACAAAAACTCGATTGATACCTGTTTTGGGAAGCGTTGGTGCTGCCAATCTTCAACGCCAGATGACTGAACACACAATATTTCAGGTTCAAGAATTGCAAAAAGCCATTGCCATATCTGTAGAAGTGTGCTTTGCAGGTGGCGATTCGCAACTCATGCAAGACTGGCTGGGGTTGGATTTGGTTTACCAGTCTCAAGGTGAAGGGGATCTAGGTTTGCGGATGGCGCGATCGCTTAGAAATGCTTTTCAATCTGGAGCAGAACAAGTAATTATCATCGGTACAGATTGTCCTGGAGTGAATGCCCAGATTCTAGCAACAGCCTTTCAAAAGTTACACGCCTTTGACCTCGTACTTGGCCCTGCGATCGATGGTGGATATTACTTAATTGGTTTGCGCCAACCCATCCCGGAGTTATTCGTTAACATCGAGTGGGGAACTGCTCAAGTATTCCAGAAAACTGTGGACATTGCCCAGAAACTTAATTTATCACATGTGAACTTGTCGCCTTTAGCTGATGTTGACCGACCGGAGGATCTGCCGATTTGGGAACAAGCCTTTGCAGGGGAGATGGAAAAATCAGGGAGATAAGAGAGATATAGTTAAAAGGGCGGTTAGAAACCGCGTCTACACGAGGCTTTACCCACCTTTCCTTGCGGAATGCTACGCGAACGTGGATTTCAAACACTCAATTTTTCCTTAGTCCGCGCAGGCGGACTTCGCTTGTATAGCCGCGAATTCTATTCGCTAGGGCTGAAGTTGACATCTGTGCGCCCCTACAAAAGGACTGTATTACGACCGATTGAGAACCGCTATAAGGGAGATCGGGTAATTAATGAGTCTTTTCCTCCAGCCCCGCATGAGCTTCGTATCTTCAAATACTAGGAATTTCCTGAAGACACTGCACATAACAAATGTTACTGTGGCCTAGTTGAAAACCAAGAGGCAGATAGCCTTTACCAGTATTGAATCTGCTTTGTGTTTCTACACAACAGTTACGGTCATGGGCACAATATTCAAGTAGCTTGAAATATGAACATCACTCGTATTCACCGCCAGTTTGAAAAACTATGGTTAACCGTTTTGCTTCCGTGAGTACTACCCTCACACTTAAGGTAGTTGGAATAATCTGCATTTTGTCCTTTTTCGTAGACTTTTTGATTCTATTGTTACCCTTTCAACCTACTGATCGGGTATGGCAAATCAACTTAGCAACAGCGCTAGTTGATCGGGGAATTGTTCCTTTAGTAGGTTTGGGGCTTCTGTTTGCTGCCTATTCGATTGATAGTGCTGATGCCGGAAGCGATCGCCCCCAAGGTATCGATTTAAGATTTCCCGCCCTGATCCTCTCAAGTCTTTTAGGGTTGATGTTCTTGCTGATTTTTCCCCTGCACCTCAATAACGTCAATCAAGCTAAGACTCAAACACTCAACCGCATCACCCAAGAAGCAGATCAGGCAGAAAATCAACTGAACACTCGGTTATCGCAATTGCAAGCACAACTGACTACTGACCAAGGAAAAGCTCAACTAGAGCAGCTGCGAAACCAAACCAAAGCTCAGTTTAGTGAAATCCTCAAAGATGACCAAAAATATAAGCAAGCACTTGAAAGCTCTCAAATTCCCCCAAATATCAAAGAGTTACTGAAGAAGGCTAAAACAGATCCCCAAGCACTTGACAAAGCTATCGAACAACAAACAGATGTTCAGACGCTGAAAAATCAACAACTGAGCCAACTTCGCCAGCGCAGAGACGAAGCAGAGCAACAAGCTAAAGATACTGCTTGGAAGTCTGGACTGCGGATTGGGATTAGTAGTTTGCTGTTGTCTATTGGTTACATTATCATTGGCTGGACAGGCCTAAGAGGTAGGGGTGCTGTACAAGGTGGTAAACCTAGAGCTACCGCACGCTAATCCACTGTTGGCATGGCAGCAGGACGTATCCAAAAATTGTTGACGGCTCATACTGCCATGCGCCTAATAGCTAATAACAATAAAAAGGCAATTATCACTGAGTAAAATCACTATAAAACTTGGCTAATGTTCTCAATTTACATACTGACATATAACGAAGAACTAGATATTGCTGCTTGTATCGAATCGGCGATCCTATCGGATGACATCATTGTTGTGGATTCATGTAGTAGTGATCGCACTGTGGAAATCGCCAGTCGCTATCCCATCCGCGTTGTCCAACACCCTTTTGAAAGCCACGGACGCCAACGCACCTGGATGTTAGAGTCTATCCCCCCGCAGCACGAATGGGTTTATATTCTCGAAGCTGACGAGCGCATGACACCAGAACTGTTTGCGGAATGCGAAAAGGTAAGTCAGAATCCAGACTACATCGGTTACTACGTGGCTGAACGTGTCATGTTTATGAATCGTTGGATTCGCTACAGCACACAGTATCCCCGTTACCAAATGCGCCTCTTCCGCCACGGTAAAGTGTGGTTTACAGACTATGGTCATACTGAACGGGAAGTTTGTGAGGGTGCAACTAGCTTTTTAAAAGAAACATACCCACACTACACTTGTAGCAAGGGCTTGAGCCGCTGGATTGAAAAGCACAACCGTTATTCTACAGATGAAGCTCAAGAAACATTGTATCAATTAGAAGAGGGAAAGGTTAACTGGCGAGATTTATTCTTTGGCAAATCGGAAATCGAAAGACGCCGCGCCCTGAAAGATTTGTCTTTGCGTTTACCCGCCAGACCGTTGCTACGGTTTGTATATATGTATTTTATCTTAGGCGGCTGTTTAGATGGACGTGCCGGGGTTGCTTGGTGTACATTGCAGGCATTCTACGAATACCTGATTTTGCTCAAAGTCTGGGAAATGAAGTATCTACCAAAACCTAATTTAGACGCAACAGCTATTCTGGCACAAGAGAGTATACAACAGGTGCAGGGCGCGGATTCAGAAACTACACAGGCTGATGCAGTGTGAAGAAGTTCTGATTCTAAAGCAGCGATCGCCTCCGGTGGGCGGGTACGCGATCGCAAAATCAGTAAGGGCGCATAGATGTGCTACACAGCAAGCTCCCCGACTTCTCAAAGAAGTCGGGGAGCTTGGCTCAAATGTGAGTAAGTGACTGACCAGATAAAATAATTCCTCAGTTTACCCGGTGGTACTTTCACAATAGACCTCTTGCAAAAATAAATTATGGTATAGCAACGGACAAGAAGGTTAGGACATTAACTGATGATAAAAC
>NZ_JABXKM010000332.1 GCF_017115025.1 Nostoc sp. NOS(2021)
GAATAATAATTCTTAACTAATGACTAATGACTAATGACTAATGACTAATGACTATCATCAATGGGGTTATTGCCAAAAACTGTTTCATCATCGACATCATCATCATCATCATATAAATCTACTGGTAAAATTGTGCCTTCGCAGCTTTCAATTAGTCCGATCGCCGGGGTTTTGTCCCAATTAACACCCGTGTTTGACGGGATTATTACGGTGTTTAAGAAGGGCTGCTGCGATCGCAAATGTTTCAGTCTTTGAAACGACTCTTTGGAGAACAAAGCACCATTATCAGTGGCCAATTTTTTGCCAGCCTCAGTGAGAATGGCATCAAATAAGCAGGTGTTGGTGAGATTCGCTGAATTAAGATTTGTCCTCATCAGGTTTGCCTGTTGTAGGTTTGCGCCCGTAAGGTTTGCCTGTTGCAGGTTTGCGCCCGTAAGGTTCGCCTGTTGCAGGTTTGCGCCCGTAAGGTTCGCCTGTTGCAAATTGGCTCCAGCCAAATTCGCCCCCATTAACTCGGCATTGGATAAGTTTGTCTGTTCAAGATTTACCCCAGTTAACATCACTTGCAACAAAGAGGCTCCCGATAAGTTGAGTCCAGCCAGAGACTTGATTCGGGTTGCGAAGGCACTTTTATGCAAAACCGTTGTTCTAGCAATCAGGGCACTTAGCGCCTCTGGATTGAATTCTGCCAAATTCCCTGGATTACCACAAGGCCAAAAAGGAACTTTTGTTTCTCGGTAGCAAGCACAAAGCAATAAAAACACATTCAGTCCCACAGCAGCATTCACCTGTTCAACATTCACAGGGTTTTGCAGTGCGTGAAAATGAGTCAAAGCTTTGTGGACTATCCCTTCATCTAACCAACGTCCTTGACAGTAAGCACGCCAAAAAGACAAAAGACGTTGAAACAAAACTTCAAACGAAAACTTGTGCTTTTGCTGCCGGCGCAATCTGGCGATCGCCAGTTCTTCAATTTCTGGGCTAAGTATCCCGTAACCTAGTAAATTGTAAATATGCTGGGCGACGCTACTGGGAGAATCAAGCACAAAACTGAGCGTACCATAAGCCTCATCCTGGTACTGAGTCAGAGATTTAAGTTGGGCAGCAATAGCTGACGCACAAAGAGATTCTCCTAACTTAGTATGCGAAAACTCAATTAAACTACTTTGTGCTGTGCTTTCTAAATCCCGAATTTTAAAGTAAAATCCTGGTAAAGTATTAGATTCCTCAGCCAAATTAATTTGATGACGTTGCGATTGTAAAATTTTCAGAGCGATCGCTTGCATCTGATCAAGTAAATCTTGGGGATGACGACCAGCGAGTAAATTAGCGATCGCTTCTGGAGTCCGGTGGATATGAGCCGATCCTGAGCGCAGTAGCATCGTCTTAATACCGCCAATTAGCGGATAGCCCAACAACCATCGACTCAGGCGATGATAAATTTCCCATAACAGAGAAGACTTTTGAGTATTAGCAGCTAACTGCAATAGTTGATCATCTAGCAGTCCGTCGCGGTGCAAAATGCCCAATAAATGCAGCATTAGCGGTTGACGGACAAGGGCAGATATTTCTGTTAACTTTGATTGGCTGGCAAATAAGCCTGCCTTTTTTAAGAATGTAAAGAAATTTTGAGCGATCGCCAACGATTGCACTTTTGCCCACTGCTGAAACCATTGTTTGAGTTCGTCCGCATCCAACGGCTGAATTATAATTCGCCTCAACAATTGCGGTAGTTCCGAGACGATTTCCGGTAACGTCGTTGAGCGACTCGTCAACACAATTTTGTGTCGGTGCTGAGATTGAAAGTTCAGTAATTGCTGAATAAAAATTGCTTGTGCCCTTATACCCTGAGCAGAAGGCGGTAGTTCATCCAGACCATCCAACAGCAACAGACAAGGGAGATTTTCTTGCTCTAACCAAGTGGAAAGATTAACAGGAAAGGCAGAATTTAGGGTTTCGATTAAAGTTTTACCATATTTTACATCCCGTAACCTAATTAATATCGGCATCCAAGTAGGGTAAAATTCCTGTGCTACCTGTGCTGCCCAAAGTTGGCAAAAACTAGTTTTTCCATAACCAGGTTCCGACTCAATGATCGCGATCGTTTCTAAATCAGTTAGCTGTTGCTGCGCCCATGTCTTTAAATCAACTGGCTTAATAGCTTTTTTATCCTGCTCAGAAATACTTTCCTCTATTGGTAAGCCTTTTTGTGGCACATAGATATCCTTAAGGGCAAAGGATTCCATGAGCAACGGCATACTCAGATTTTTAATCAAGCTTGCACGATAATGTTCTCGGTGCAAATCAATTTTCTCACCGACTGTAGAACCAACTTCTGGGGTGAGCAAACTGGGAGATAATGAAATCCCCAACCGGAAAAATTTTTGCAGTTGCGCTAAAGGTGCGGCATTTTCGGTAACGACTACCAGTAAGTTACCAGGAAGTGAGTTGACCAAACGCTGTGTTAGGAGTTTAGCTTCAGCTTCCTCTGCACCATTGGCAACTAACCAAGCTATGACAGCGTTATTTATTTGTTGCACCAGTAATGAATCTGCTACTAAAGATAATGCTTGTTCCGCTTGAGTGTCAGTCAATTTACCTGGGCTGAGAGTTTTCAGCAATCCTTGCAATTGCGGATCTTGGAGGATGAGTTTACCTACGTCCTCTTTAAGTATGTGTGGTTGAATAGGTATACTTGCCCGGTCTAGCCACGGTCTTTGCAGGCTTGCTTCCTGCTCTAAAATTGCTTGCAAAGCCTGAAGATAGGCAATTTGAAACGCTAGCCACGTCCCTTCGTTACGTTTTAATGGTTTTTTTTGGCTGAGGTTACGCAACAGGTTTTCTGTCAACTGGGAAATGACACTGATTTCTTCCCAAACAACACCTAAAGGCAGTTCTAAAACCTCTACCAAGGTACAAATGTCAAAAGGCATGAGGCTTTTGACTTCCATATCCTGAACAATACGGTAGGCAATACCTGCCAATTGCCCCGGTGAAAATCCGCTGATTTGATTGATTGCGATCTGGCGTTCTGCCAACCAGTGCCGAATACTCAGGTTCATTTAATTACACAGTGAAGGCTGTTTATGGCAATTATGATCGATTTATCAGTTTGCGAAAACAGGTAACAATGGGGAAGACAAAGTTTTGTATCAAAGCTGTTTTCTGATTGCTAAAAAACAGTGCTTGTGTAATTGAGTGGACTATGAGCGATCGCCCGATAAAATTATTGTTAATCGACCAAGACCCGATTTTTCGTCTGGGATTACAGATAGCCCTAGAAGCAATTCCTAACCTAGAAGCGATCGCAGTGGTAGAAACCAACATCGGCGCCTTGCAGATTTTAGCAGAAATTGCCCAACAAGACCCTAATCAAGTAAATTTGGTGGTTTTGGAATTAGGTAATGGTCGCTCCACTACCAGTCAACAGCTAGGTTTACAATTCTGTCGGCAACTCAGAGCCTTATATCCCAACCTGCCAATTTTGCTCCTCAGTTCTGTGCAAGAACAAGGACTGCTATTGGCTGCGAAATCTGTTGGTGTAAATGGCTACTCCCCCAAAGGCACACCACTTCCTGAGTTAGTCACCGCCATACAAGAAGTTGCAGATGGTGGTTCCTATTGGTTTCAGGACACGGAAGCAATAATAACTCCTCACTCTCTGTACGGGTTTAGCAATGCTAAACCCCTACTCCCCACTCCCCACTCCCCACTCCCTTTCTCCAGACTGCGAAATAATTTACGTTTGTCAGGAATTACTAACATTGACGCTACCCTAGCCGCAGTAACAGCACAATTACAAGTTCCCGGACTACCAATATTAGATCGAGCAATTCTAGCTGGACGGCGGCGAGAACTGCTAGCGGCTCGTTGGTTGCTAAATCGGTTGTTGGTTTTATCACAAGAAAGGCAAGAGGAAGATATTCCTGCTGATGAGCCGCCTTTGACTCCTTCATTGAGTAGTGCCATTCAACAAAGGCAAACTGTGTCACCTTTACTTAGTCCGGGAGCGCTACAATCTGACTTGTTTGCATCTTGTGTTACCAAACTTCAATTTCCTTTACGAAATGTCACAGATGTACCTTTAGAAATTGACATCTTTCGTGAAGATAAAAAACGGGAATTACTTTATCTGATCCTGCAAAAATTGGCTGAACAGTTGGATGAACTGCGTGCTTCTCAAGTAGAGATAAATCAATTATCCGAAGTAAAAAATACCTTAATACGCGATTTATGGCAAGCAGCAATTACAGATTTTTTTGGAAAATTTTCTCGGATAAAAATAGGGGATAAAAATATAGAAATTGTTAATTTTTTGCTACAAAATCTAGAGGTTGTACAAATAGATATTCTCAATAAAATTCCGCTAGTTTGTGAGTTGTATTCTTATTTACTATTTCAAACAGAATTGAACATTGATAATGCCTCCTATCCAGTAGTGAGCGCTGAAGCCAAGTCCCAAGCGTTAATGATTTTAGAGAACTTGTTGATTCAGGTAGCGAATGGCGTTGTGCAACCACTACTAAATTCTTTAGCAGATGTAGAAGAGATTAAGCAAAACTTTTATGGGCGGCAATTAATTTCTACAAGAGAGATTGAACGGTTTAGAAATGATTTGTCGTGGAAATATCGGTTAAAAAATTATATAAATGAGCCAAAAGCAGTTTTTGAAAGTCGCTATGAGCTATTTGTAATTGCGCCTCGTGGCATTGCCAAAACTTCAGTTTATGCTCCTCGAAATCAGGAGTTAGAAAAACTTTCTAATATTCCTTTAGTAGTGACATTGCTCCTAGAATTTAGTGATGCGATCGCACCGCGTTTAAAATCACTATTAGCTTTTGTAGGTAGCGGTATAGTCTTCATCCTTACCCAAATAGTTGGTCGGGGTTTAGGTTTAATCGGTCGTGGTATTCTTCAAGGTATTGGCAGCGTATCGTTAGTAGAAAAAAACTTGAGACGAAATAGCGATCGACCTAAATGAAGAAGCAGAGGGTAAATCACAAATGATATCATGTCCGGGCAATTAAGCATAATACCCGGAACCCCACCCCGCCAAAGCTGCGCTTGAGCTAACCTCCCCGCAGGCTCTTAGGGGTTGGGGGTGGGGTTCTTTTATTACGGGTAATTTGGCGGACATGATATGACAAATGATTTTATCGGGCTAGCAATTTCTTATGTTTACGCTACTAGTCTGCTTGTCATTGGCGAGGGACTGCGTAGGCTGTTTGGTGTGAAGCCGGATTTGACCCGCAAAGTGATTCATATTGGTGCAGGGATGTGGGTTTTTGGTGTCCTGCTGCTGTTTAACCACTGGGAAATCGGAATTATACCTTTTGCTACCTTTATCGGACTCAACTACCTGTTATACCGCTACCGAATCATTGGTGCAATGGATACCCAAGATAGCTCACCTGGTACAGTTTATTTCGCTATTTCAGTGACGCTGTTGTTCGGGCTACTGTGGCGACCAGACGGGCCAATAGATGGCGCTGCGATCGCTGTTGCTGGGATAATGGCGATGACCTGGGGTGATGCACTAGCAGCATTAATCGGTAGACGCTTCGGACAGCATAAATACCAAGTGGGAAATTCTGTGCGTTCCTGGGAAGGTTCAGCAGCAATGTTTGTAGCGAGTACAGTAGTGATTTTCTTAGTGCTGTTGCTGCTACCTGGTTCGTCGCTGAGTCCCCTAGCAACACCTTTAAGTTTAGGATGGGCTTTGTTGACGGCAGTGCTAACTGCGACTTTCGCCACTCTAGCAGAGGCAGTCTCGCCACACGGCACAGATAACCTCAGCGTACCTCTAGTAGCGGCTGGGGTAGTGTGGATAATTATGCAGGGATTTTAAGATTGCCTCGTTCCCAGTCGGAGACTGGGAATGCCTACCAGGTGGGCTGCCGCCTCTTTGATTAGCGGCAGAGCCACTTTGAATTACATTTCCAGGTAGAACCTGGAAACGAGATTTTACTCCCCACTCACAAATTCCAATTGCGGCGGAAATGGAAGAAGCCTTCTAAAAACTCTTGCAAAGCAATATTGCTATTTAACTTTTGCTTACTCCACTCTCTTGCAGTTTGTTCCAGAATTTCTGAGAAACTAGGATAGACGGGAGATAAATTTGCTAAATCTTTGACTTTAATTTTTTGTGATATTGCTAAGGCAATCAAATTAATTAATTCTCCAGCTTCTGCCCCCAATATCGAAGCCCCCAAAATTTCCCCGTTGCGTAGGACAATTAATTTACACATCCCAGTGGTTTCGTCCCGAAGTTGGGCTGCTGCCACTGTTTTAAAATGCTGTCGCAAAACTAAAACTTCATCTCGACCAAATTGGCGTTTTGCCTGGGCTTCTGTCAAACCCACTTGCGCCACCATCGGCACAGAAAATATTGCCCAAGGAATGGAGTGATAATTTACTCGTAACCTGGGGAAAAAGAGTGCATTGTTCAGGGCAATTTTTGCTTCATAATTAGCGATATTGGCAAAGTCGTAACCACCAATTACATCACCACAAGCGTAAATACGGTGGTTAGTGGTTTGCAGTTTATCATTTACCACTAAGCTACGCCGATGCCATTTCACACCTACCGTTGCTAAATTTAGGGATTCAATATTTGGCTGTTGTCCAGTTACTACTAAAATTTCATCAGTTTCAATCGCCTTATCTCCTGCTTGAATCCACTTTTTATCCTCAATTAGCCTCACCTGAGTTACTGGTTTTTCGGTGAGGACGCGCACACCTTCAACTTCCAACTGCGCCTGAAGCAATATGGCTATCTCAGGGTCAAGATGCGGGAGAATATATGGATGCTTGACTACCAACGTCACACTGCAACCAAACCGCGCTAAAGTTTGAGCAATTTCAATGCTTTGGGGAATTCCGCCGATAATTACCCAATTTTTGGGTAATGTCGCTCCCTGTAAAGATTGCCAAATATTAGAAAGGGTTAGATAGCCAGTAGTATGTAATCCTTCAATCTCTGGAATTTCTGAGCGTGAACCACTGGCCAGCAAATAGGTACGGGCGCGTAGTAGGCGATTGTTAACGACAAAAACCAGTTGGGGTGAAGATTGAAATTGACCACTGCCAACGATGACATCGACTCCCCGCGCGGCTAGGATGGCTGGAGAATGCTGTTCTTTGATATTTGAGGCGACGCATTGAGCATACAGCATCGCTTCTTGCCTGGCCATAGATATATGGCATTCTTCTGAGGTATCAGTGTGTGTGGCATGAATACCAAAACCAGCGGCATCATTCAACTTCTGCGCCAGCTTACCAATTTCGGTAAGAGCATGGTGATGAGTAAACCCGTAGTCTACTTTGGGTTCCACCAGGGCAACTGTAGCACGTAGTTGGGTTGCAGCAAGGGCAGCGTAGTATCCAGCAAGACTGCCGCCAATAATTACAACATCGTAGTCAACGGTCACGTGAATTTAGAGTTAGGAATTAGGAATTAGCAGTTAGAAATTAGCAGTTAGGAATTAGAGGTTAGGAGTTAAGAATTAAAACCCTTCTTCAACTTATAACTCCTAACTTATAACTTATAACTCCTAACTCTCTTTTAGCGCTGTTAGTAAGCGTTGGTTATCGGATTGAGAACGTACAGCAACCCGGAAAAAGCGATCGCCTAGTTCTTTAAAGCTAAGGCAATCGCGGATTAAAATCTGGTGATGCTTGAGTAATTGTTGCTGTAACTGCGAAGTAGATTCTTGGGACTCAACCAGTAAAAAGTTAGCAGCACTTGCTTGGGGTTGCAATCCGGGGATTTTAGCTAAACCCTGAAAGAGTTGGTTTCGTGCAGGTGGTAGCCATGCCCAGGTTTGCTGCTGAAACTCCGTATCTTGGAGTGCCGCAATTGCCGCCGCCGCCGCTAGCGTGTTCACAGGCCACGGATCACGCCATAGCTGCCATTTAGCTAGGCAGTCGGGGTGTGCGATCGCATATCCTAATCGCAGTCCTGGGAGACTGTAAAATTTGGTCAGCGATCGCAATACTACTAAATTCGCATATTCCTGTACCACCGGAATCAGGCTTTGTTCCTCATTAGGCGGCACAAAATCCATAAATGCTTCATCCACCACAACCAAAGCAAATTGCTCCAGGTAGGGCAAAATAGAGTCCCGTGAAAATAGCTTTCCGGTTGGGTTGTGGGGATTATTCAGCAATAATCCTTTGTCCTTTGTCAATGGCAAATGACCAATGACTAATGACCAATGACCACTGACTAATGACAAAGGACACTCCAGCACATTAGCGTTATACGCTGCCAAGGTTCGGTAGTAGTCGCCAAAGGCTGGAGTTATTAAAATTGTCGCGGCTAATTGAGCTAATTCCCTACCGATTAAAGTGAGTAATTCTGCGGAGCCGTTACCCGGCAGAATCCACTCAGGCGGCAGTTGATGGAAGTGACTGAGAGCTAGTCTCAGTTCACTATAATTTGGGTCTGGATAGTGCTTAAGATTACCAATTTGGGACTTAATAGCAGCGATCGCGCTATTTGGAGGCCCCAACGGGCTGATGCTAGCAGAAAAATCCAGAATAGCATCAGGGGGACAGCCAGCCAGTGCTGCTGCCCAGGCTAAATTTCCCCCGTGTGCAGGTTGCCGCATTAAAAAAGGGTTCCCGAAGACAGAACCTATGCTTTTGGGGGTGCTACCTTTTCTCTAAACAGTTTTCCTGCCGAGAACGCAGGAACCCTCGTCGCTGGAATTTCCATCTTTTCATTTGTTTTCGGGTTGCGACCTTCGCGGGCTTTACGTTCCCGTGATTCAAATGAGCCAAATCCCACCAACGTTACCTTATCACCAGAGGAAACGGCTTCAATAATCGTTTCCAAAGCGGCAGTTAAGACTTGATCCGCTTGTTTCTTGGTAACACTAGCCTTTTCAGCTACGGCATCAACTAATTCACCTTTGTTCATGTCAAACTCCTGAAGGTTTACTTGAGATTCTTTACGGATGTAAATTAATACATCAGTACTGGAATTTCGGTTCGCGGAAATACAAAAATCATCCTTTAGGAGTACTTTTACTCAAAATGGCTGTACATCCTATCGGCTCGACTTTTCAATGAATCATTCTAAGGTGTTGTAGCCTGATGTGGATAGATGAAACCATTAATTTATATAGATTTCAGGATTTTTTATAATTTTAGGGTGTTGTTTCACTAAAAACCACCCCAAAAATAGGAAGAAATACTTAGTAAAAACTGCGTAGGCGCAGCCCGCCGCACGCATCACGAAGGAAACAGGGGAGTGGGGAGATGAGAGATGGTTAGTGTTTGTTGGGATTAATTACCAATGTTGAAGAGTTATTGCTGAGATTAACCAATTTTTAGAAAAATAGTCATAAGTTCGGTAAATATCTCGTCCTGCCTTAATATCAAAACACGAATATTAGCTCTAAGAGCGATGTCTGATACTATTTCACGAAATCTTTGTTACAGATACATCAGTAGGGGACTAAGTAAGTGGGCGTGAATAATTAAAGGTTTGTAGTAAGGGCTGGAGGCGCTTACTACGAGCAAATTTAACTAATTTTACATTGCGTAACATGGTTTAATTTATTCTTGCCCACTTACTTACATCTGTACATGCGTGTCAACTTAACAATCGGCGGTTAGAAACCGCACGCCAGTCACCTCAACGGGGGAAAATACGCACAGCGCTGGCTCTAAGTTGACACGCATAACAGACAAGCCTGGATGTCTTCTGGCTCTAAATGAGGAAAATCTTCTAAAATTTCGGCTGGACTCACATTTTCAGCCAGCATCTCCAAAATGTCACTCACACGGATTCGCATTCCCCTAATCTGCCTGACAAGATATTCCTAAATCTGCCGAATTTCAGCTTGAAATACCTCTCGGTCAGTCTCCGCATTTTGGATGGAGTGCATCACGATATCTGTAAGGCTGCTAACATCCTTAGTTAAGCCATCAACTTGTCCGGCCAGTTGAGCGATCGCTAAGGTGTTAGATTGCTGCTGTTGGACTACTTGTAGCAGAAACTATTTACGACGCGGAAAATATTATACCTGGTTTTGTACTCAAGATACAGCGAATTTGGTAAAAGTTGACATTTAAACTTAATCCTACTCGTGAACAAGAAGACCTCCGATTTCTTAAAGAAGTCGGGGATCTGAGCCTTTACCAGAGGTGACTCACCTACCCATTATCTTTGTTACCTGGCAGGAAGCTTCAAGCCTCGACGCTCAAGGATTTGCCGCACTTCTGGGCTGGGGGTGTAGTTATAGCCATAGGAGGAGTTCTGAGAGTCATCCATGATTTGAGGTGTGAGTAATACAATCACCTCATTGCGCTGGTTGGATCTGTTTGTACTTCTAAACAGCGCACCAATCAGTGGGAGATCACCCAAAATAGGAATCTTGGAGATAGTTGATCGGTCTTGGTCTTGAATGATGCCTGACAGAATGAGCGTTTGACCATCTCGTAAGCGAATTAAGCCAGAAGTAAGGGAGCGCTGAGACACTAAAGTAATACTTCCATTTCCTGTATCTGCTGTGCCTGAAGGAGCGCTGACAGTAGGAGCAACCGATAGAGAAACGAAACCATTATCGTCAATCCGCTCAATTTTCACACTCAAGGTTAAGCCAACTGCTTGTTTCGTAATTGTTCTATCTGTCCTAGAACCACCAGAAGTATCCGTTGTTTGGAGGGTTATATTTCCCACCACTTCTTGAGTCAGGTTGATAAGAGCCTGCTGACCTTCTTGCACAATTAAGGTTGGATCGGTCAAAATCTTGGCATTGCCATTTGTAACTTGAGCTTGCAAGCTAGTGAGAAGACGTTTGGGAAATTGGTATAGACTTGGCAAGCCGTATGTGGTTGTTGCAGCGGTGGTCGCTGTTGCTGGTGTAAATGCTGTGATACCTGGTTGTAGAGGATTAGAGCTTGCGCCAGCAGTAGCTGTTGGACTAACAAAAATATTTGTGGCACTAAGTGGATTAGTGGCTGTAGGTGTACTAGTCACACTGCTTCTCGCTTCAGCACTAGTAACTGGCCTCGAACCGCCAAAATTCAGAGATGCTGCACCACCATCATTGCTAAAGTAGTTGTTACCGATCCCAAAGGAAAAGCTAGTGTTGTAGTCCTGGGTGTTATTGAGATTAACATCGATAATCTTGACGTTAACTACCACTTGACGACGGCGGATGTCAAGCTGAGTTAGTTGAGCCATCGCCATCTCAACTAGCCTGGGAGTACCAATTAAGGTTAGAGAATTAGTGCGCTCATCTCCTAATGCCTGTAAACCTCTCAGTAATGGGCTAGAGTCTGTAAAAGTAACGCGTTGAGTTTCAACTCTGTTTTCTATGGTCGTCTGAGTTTGGGTGATGGGAGCAGATGCATTACCCACAGCCACAGCACTAACACTGGTAACTTGTCGTTCACGGCTGACGGCACTTTCTGCTCCCAAGCCGACCAAAAAGTTCAGGGCGACTCCCACTGTCACCTGATTTAGTCGCAGGTTACGCATAACCAAATCACGGGTCGCATTAGGTAGTTTAGCCCCTACAAAAACTGTCCGACTACTGCGATTAGCTTCTAGACCACTCAAGCGCAAAACGTAGTTAAACACATCTTGCACTGGCTCGTTTTCTATATCTAGGGAGATTGTTTGAGAGGTTGCTGGTGCAGCACCACCTTGCTGTCCTCCAGCAGCTTGCTCACCTCCCACGTAAGCCAAGTTCAAACCAGCAGCACGGGCAAGCAATGACAAAACCTCACGCACCGGGGCATCTCGCAGTACTAGGCGGGGTACGCGTTCCTGAGTTCCCAAGTCAACTGTGCTAGGAGAAGCATCAGTATTGGAAATAGCAATATCTCCCACTGGTGGGGCGACAGCTCTAGGCAAGAAAGGTGGAGCCTGACTCAGAGGTTGACCTGGCCCAGCAGCTTGTGCAGGTTGTCCGTCAATCGTGATTTGCGGGTTGGGAACGAGAACATCTGGCTTTTGACCAGGTTGGGCTGGAGTAGTAGCAGGCGGTGCTGTGGATGTTGACGCTGTTGGCGTTGGTACTGATACTGTAGTGCCTGCGGATGGGCTAAAGCTGAGTGTAATTCCATTTAGCGATCGCACCACGGGTTGACTGCTAGGTGTGTTGTTACTGCCAGTGACCGTCACTCGGATGCTATTGGCATCAAGCTGACTAACCTCCACAGACGCAATTCCTGGTGCTGGGCTATCTTGACGAAAACTATTACCTTGTGGTAATCGTAATTGAGTATTGATAATATCTGCGACTAAAGCCTTGCCTCTTTTTGTAGTGAAAACTTGGGGGCGCGACCCTGAAGAAGTTTTCAAAGTAACACTAATTCCACCATCAACTGGATTTAACTGGACATTAGTAACTTGACTAATTTGTGCCCAAACTGGTTGAGCTGCCAAAAATATAAAAGCGGTAGCACCCAATATAAAACTATTACCGTGAAGCTGTTTCACAGTTCATTCCTCACCTTATAAAACCTTGTTTACAAACAATTTTTGGGTAGTTACACCCCTATTTAGTTAAAAGGGCGGTTAGAAACCGCACGCCAGGTGAGAAGACCGCGCTGGCTCCCCAACGCACTGGCTTGTCTACACGAGGCAAAACCCACGGAGGTGGGTTTCAAACCCTCAATTGTTCCTTAGTCCGGCGGAGAGAGAAGTCTGAGCTAAGGCTTGCGGCGCTCAGAACTTCTCCGAAGGGAGACGCTGCGCGAACGAAGCGGACTTCGTTTGTATAGCCGCGAATTCTATTCGCCCTGGCTGGCTCTAAGTTGACATGCATGACAACTGTGCTACCCTATTTAGGACTGTTCACTATTACTTTTTCGGGGCAGCTTTAGCTGCTGCTGCGGCTATTTCTTCTGGACTAAGTGGCATCAATACCTGTAACTGGAATGATGTATTAATCGCTGCTGGGCCTACCTGCATCGGCGTTTTATCTAATGGGGATCTTGACTCTACTGGAGCCAAAGTTACTTGATAATCTTTAACTATTAACAAAGGCTGTAAACGCTCAATGTTACGAATTATCGATTGTGTTTGCTCATAAGTTCCTGTAATTTCGGCATTGATACTGCTGCGTTGCAGCTTGCCATTAACCAATAGTCCTAGACTTCCATCGATAATCGGTTCTGGTTTTGGGGAAACTGGCACAAATTTCTTCAGTTTGGCTCTCACTCCATTAATAGAAGTTCGAGTATTGCCAGACTCAATCAAGCGGTTGATATCCAACAGCAATGTATCCAAGGTTTTTTCGTTAGCAAATAAACCTAAAACCTGAACTTTTTGCTGCTTTGCCTGCGCTAGCTCGTCTTTAACTTTGTCAATCTGTTTGATATTGGCTTTTTTTTGCTCAATTTGCGCTTGCAGTTCTGAGGTTTTTGCTTGCTGCTGCTGATAGCTTTCCCAAGCTGGCATCAGCAGGTTTAACAATATGTAACCTGCTCCCGCTAAACCAATTACCCCCACCAAGATCCCAATAATTTTTGGTGTGAAGGCAATACCAAATATCACGGGGGACGCTGGTGTTGCCTGATCGAATTCCCCACCATGTTCGGCAAAATTTAAATCATCACTCAGCGTCATTTTGGAATGACTCCTGTTTGTTGCATACTACGAATTCGAGTCACTAACCCCACTGTGCCTTTTTTTTCCAACTCCTGGATTAATTCCGAAGCTGGAACATCGCTCATGCTCGATTGAATAGTGTATTTCACTACTTGGGGTGGCTTAATTATTACACCAGTAGTAGGTTGACCCGCACCTGGCGGTAAGGGAGCATCTACTAAGGTTGCTGTCAAAATTCTGCTTTCTGTGGACTTTAAGAACTGAGACTGTTGTAAAATCAATAAGAAATCATTGACATCGTTAAAAGAACGAGCCAATCCGTTAATTTCTAATCCCCCAGCGGGATTGTTTGGTGGCTGACCTACCACTGCCGGAACGGGTGGGATTTGCTTGATGTTCTCGATTTGCACTGCCGCTGGGGTGCGATCGCGCAAATCTTGCAGCATTGCTGACCAAGGACGAATCTGGTCAAATACACTAACTAAAGCTTGGGTTTCCCCTTTAATTCCATTCGTCTCGGCTTTGATTTTGGTAATATTTCCTATTTCTGTATCTAACCTCTTGCTTTCTTGGTCTAGTTGTGCTACGGTACCCTCTAATTCCACAATCTTCCCTTGCAAAAACCACCAAGCAACTCCCAATAAAACTGGAAGACCTACACCCAGTCCAACTCCCACATACACTGGTATTAAATTCCCCGCAGGAAAGTTTAGGGCTATTCCTCCCTTTCTCTCAGGCTTTTTCTGAAATGCTGGGCGGTCTTTAAGAAAGTTAACATCTAGGCTGTACATTCTGTTACACCTCCCGCATTCCTAGACCAAGTACGATCGCCAAGCCAGAGCGTTGTACCTGTGGATATTTTTCAGTGTCAACTTCTAAGGACAAAGACCCGATTGGATCTATTTGGGTAGTTGGCAAGCTCAATCGTTGGGTAAAGAATTCATCTAGCTGTTGGAGTCCACCTCCTGGCCCAGCTAATAAAATCTGCGCTACCTCCAAATTTTCACTTTGATTGAGGTAAAAATCGATGGAACGGCGCAGTTCATCTGTTAGTTCTCCCAATACCCTCAATATGGCTGCCATACCAGGATTGAGTTCGGTGACGCCGGTTTTTCCACCGTCTATGGGAGTTGGGGGAATAATCATTCCGTGTAACAGTTCCATATCTCGTGACGTGGGTAAGCTCATTGCCCTTGCTAAGGCAGTTTGCATTTGATAAGTCCCGATTGGGACTGTGCGCGAAAATTGTGGCACTCCGTTAACGATGATGGCGATTTCCGTACTGTCGAACTCTATATCAACTAGTACTGCTGCTTCTTGCGGCCCAAATTGTCGCAGCTGATCGCGAATAGTCCGAATCAGAGCAAAACTGTTAATTTCTAAAACATCAATTTGTAATCCTGCCTGCTCGAATGTACTTATATAGGTATCCGTTATCTCCTTGCGGGTGGCAACTAGGAGTACGTGTACTTTTTCAATGCCATCTTCATCTACAAAGTAGTCAAGTTTCTGATAATCTACATCAGCCTCTTCACGAGGATAGGGTAGATACAAACCTGCTTCATGGTTTAGCACCATTTCTCGTAGTTCTTTGTCATCTAACTCCGTTGGCATCGGTATTATCCGAACGATGGAATCTCGCCCCGGTACACCAGTAGCAACGCGAGAAGTTTTGATTTTGCTCTCAGCTAGCGCCTGCTGGATTAATTCCGCCATTGCTGCGGGGTCGCTGATTTGACCATCGGTAACTATGCCTTCTGGAACTGCTACCGATGTAAAGGTTTCTAGTTTCAAGCCTTGACCCTGCTTGCGTAGCTGAACTATATTTACCCGTTCGGGAGCAAGTTCAATGCCAACCCCTTTATTCGATTTGCCAAACAGACCATTGAACTTTTTTGCCACAAGTTCAATGCCGGCCCCTTTATTCGATTTGTCAAACAGACTAGTGAAGCTTTTTACCACAGTTGTGCCCGCTGGACTGCTAAATTGGAAATTTAAATGATACTAAAAGATGGACTTTGTGCTAGGTAATTTATTTAGCCTATAATCTCGACAATTCTGCCTAAGCTTTTCACACTGAGCAAGCGTAAAAATACTGGGAAAATGATTCAATTACGAAAATTTAAACAACTTGTTGCTTTGGCACTGCTTGGCTTATTAACCAGTTGTATTGTAAGTTGCAGCACAGGTAATGTTGGTACAAGTACGAAACAAGCTACTTCAGGAGCGGCAACTGTTGAGTTTTGGACAATGCAACTCCAACCCCAATTTACTGACTACTTCAAAAGCCTAATTGCGAATTTTGAATCGCAAAATCCAGGTATAAAGGTTAACTGGGTTGATGTACCTTGGGCGGCGATGGAGAACAAAATTTTAACAGCTGTCTCAGCAAAAACGCCACCTGATGTAGTTAACCTCAATCCGGGTTTCGCTTCCCAACTTGCCGGACGAAATGCCTGGTTAGATTTAGATGCAAAAGTCCCAAACGATGTACGTTCCTCCTATCTGCCGAATATCTGGGAATCTTCTACGCTCAATGGCAAGAGTTTTGGGATTCCCTGGTATCTCACCACACGGCTAACCATTTATAACACTGATTTATTAAAACAGGCAGGTATCAATAAACCACCTGCAACCTACGCAGAATTGGCACAAGCAGCCCAACAAATTAAAGATAAGACTGGCAAATATGCCTTTTTTGTGACTTTCGTACCGCAAGATTCCGGGGAAGTGCTGGAATCTTTCGTGCAAATGGGAGTCACCCTAGTAGATGCTCAGGGGAAAGCGGCGTTTAATTCAGCACCAGGTAAGGCAGCGTTTCAGTATTGGGTAGACTTGTATAAAAAAGGGTTACTTCCTAAAGAAGCTTTGACCCAAGGACATCGCCACGCGATCGATTTATACCAATCTGGAGAGACTGTGTTTCTAGCTTCTGGGCCAGAGTTTCTGAAAACGATCGCTAATAATGCCCCGAAAATTGCTCAGGCTTCGGGAATAGCACCTCAACTCACTGGTGACACTGGCAAGAAAAATGTCGCGGTGATGAACATAGTTATTCCCCGCGATAGCAAACAACCAGACGGCGCTCTTAAATTTGCTTTATTTGTCACCAATGACGAAAATCAGTTAGCCTTTGCTAAAGCTGCAAATGTCCTACCTTCTACAATCAAAGCATTGTCTGATAGTTACTTTAAAGACGTTCCAGCTAATGCTTCCACAGTAGAAAAAGCGCGAGTTCTCAGTGCCAAAGAACTACAACATGCAGAAATATTAACCCCTACTTTGAAGGATTTCAATAAGCTGCAAAAGGCAGTTTACGAGAACTTGCAAGCAGCAATGTTAGGGGAAAAGACTGTAGATAAAGCTGTAGAAGATGCGGCGCAAGAGTGGAATCAAAGATAAATTTGGGCATTGGGCATTGGGCATTACTCCCTATTCCCTATTCCCTTTTTGTAAAAAGTCGCCTACTAAATAAAGGGAACCACACAAAACGATTAAATCGCCTGTGGTAGCGGTTGAGGTTGCGGTTTCGAGTGCTGTGAATAAATCTGGATGTATTTGGCGATCGCTTAATTCTGGACAGAGGCTATAAGCTAGGTTTGCTAATTCGTGTAGATCGGCGGAAGTTCGACCCGGCCAAGGTTCTACTAGTATTGGTACTAAATAAAGGCGATCGCCTGGTCGCAGCAAGGCGGTAAAAATATCAGTATGATCCTTATCGGAAAACATTCCCATAACCCAATTAACGGGCTTGTGGTTAACTGCGTCTAAGCTATCAATATATTGGCGAAGAACTTGGGCGGCGGCGGTATTATGAGCGCCATCAAGTAATAATTGATGGTTTTTCCAAGTAGTCCATTGCATCCGCCCCGGCCATTTAGTTTTTGCCATGCCGTTAATTATGACTTCTTCAGAAATCTGCCAATCTGATTGTTGGAGAATTTCTAAAGCAGCTAAAGCCAAAGCCGAATTAGTTAATTGAATCTGTCCCGCTAATGGCAAAGGGTATTTAATTAATTTTGAATTTTGAATAGTTTGATATTCTGCCCATCCTGATGCTAGTTGACGGGCGGGTTGAGGCGTAAAAATCGGGCATTGTAATTCTAAAGCACGCGATCGCACAACTTTCTCTGCATCCGGTGGCAATGGCCCAACCACAACGGGACATCCAGGTTTGAGAATACCTGCTTTTTCTCTAGCAATGTCAGCAACAGTCGGGCCAAGTTGCTGCCAGTGTTCCCGGCTGATCGAAGTGATGATCGTAACTAGGGGTTCCAAACAGACATTTGTCGCATCTAAGCGCCCTCCTAGTCCGACTTCTACCACAGCCACATCAACTTGCTGCTGGGCAAAATATAACCAAGCCGCTGCCGTAATTACTTCAAACTGAGTTGGTTTACCATACTTCTCCCATAAAGCTTGATCCCCCCTAACCCCCCTTAACAAGGGGGGAACATAACCCCCCTTTTCAAGGGGGGCTGGGGGGATCTCCTCGTCACCAGCACGAATTGCCGCTTGGACTTTTTCTAATAACTGACTCAATTCCTCTGAGGAAATTGGCTGTTCATTCAGACAAATACGTTCCGTCCAATCAACTAAATGGGGGGAAGTGTAGCGTCCTGTACGATAACCAGCCTCAGTCAGTACTGAGGAAAGATAGGCACAAACTGAACCTTTGCCATTAGTGCCAGCAACATGAATTACCGGGACTTGCTGATGGGGATTGCCAAGATTTGCCAATAGATTAACAATGCGATCGAGTCCCAAATGGACACCAAAGCGTTGCAGGGGTTGTATTACAGAATCGATATCCACAGAAGGGGCAGTAGGGAGTGGGGGACGACTGACAAATGACAAATAAAACCGACTGTCCCTGTAAATAGAAACAGTCGGTTGAAGATCGATGATATTGAGCCAAATTTAGGCTTCCTTGTCAAAAAAGCCTTGAACTTGTCTTAAAGCCGCAGCGCCAATATTAAACACTGCCCAGCTAGCAGCAATGGCTACTGGTGCTAAAACGATTGCTATACGGAAATCGATAGAATCCATATCTAGAACCTCTCTTTTAAGTAGAAATTAAAGTTTTATCAACTGCTGCTATACAAAACTTGATCTAACTTATTAAAAGCTAGTCATTCAACTAAAGTTTCCTTTCGAGGGTCTGCTTCTTGCTTCAACCAAGGAAGACGGCTTCTTCTTGTCCACAAGCGTAAATTCGGGTGTAGCCCACCCTATGTTTTAAACGAGTAGTTTTTTTTGAAGCTTTTAGTCATTGTTCAACCATTATTTTCAGCAGATTTAACAAACAGTGGACTCCCGTTTGACCTTTTTTAGAGGCTTGCTAGTAATGAACGCGACTGTGGTTTACAAACCAGAAAGGTTTAGGCTTGGTTTTCGGCATTAACCTGAGTATACCAGATGCAGAAAACACAATACATCGGAAAAACTTACTGAATTTTTAGAACTTTGACTAACCTGTATAAGGTTTATGACTTATTTAGTAACTCTCTCATTTTTATTTTTAGCTGAAGTGGGCAATTTTTCCCACCCTATATGTAAAGAATGTTTAAATTCTAGCTACCTCTCCCCCAGTCTTTTCTCCAATTTTGAATTTTGTTAGCGCAGCGTAAAGCCTTCTCTTCTCCCTTGGCGCTAGCCTCTCCCAATGTGAGAAGGGGAGACGCACTCGCGTCCCTTGAGGCAACGCATAAAGGCATATCTTCTCTTAGAGACGCACTCGCGTTCGCTTAGAGCGAGTCTGCGTACTCTGTAAGAGTTGCAAGCTACGCGCAGCGTCTCGTAGAGAGCGTCATTTTGAATTTTGAATTGATTTCTCCCCACTCCCT
>NZ_JABXKM010000056.1 GCF_017115025.1 Nostoc sp. NOS(2021)
GAGTGGGGGAAAGCGTAGAATCTCTGATAGAGTTTTTAGAAATTGCGATCGCACTGGGCAATACCTTAGATATACTCTACCGCGATCGGATTATTCACAAAGATATCAAACCCGCCAATATTTTAATTAATCCCGAAACCAAACAAGTCAAATTAATCGACTTTAGTATTGCATCTTTACTACCACGGGAAACGCAGACACTAATCAATCCCAATGTATTAGAAGGGACACTGGCTTATATTTCCCCAGAACAAACCGGGAGAATGAATCGGGGAATTGACTATCGGACTGATTTTTATTCTCTGGGTGTGACATTCTACGAGTTACTTACTGGTGTTTTACCATTTCAATCAAACGATCCGATGGAGTTGGTGCATTGTCATATTGCGAAACTTCCACCCCTAGTACATGAAATTAACCCACAAATCCCGTCTTTAGTCTCGGAAATTGTCAGTAAATTGATGGCAAAAAATGGTGAAGACCGCTATCAAAGTACCTTGGGACTGAAATTTGATTTAGAAAATTGTTTAACTCAACTTCAAGAAACGGGTTCGATTAAGAACTTTGAAATTGGGCGAAGGGATGTGTGCGATCGCTTCATCATCCCCGACAAACTTTATGGACGAGAAACCGAAATATCAACCCTACTCCAAGCATTTGAAAGAGTCAGCCTGGGTGCAACTGAAATGATGCTGGTAGCTGGTTTTTCGGGAATTGGTAAAACTGCGGTTGTCAACGAAGTTTATAAACCGATTGTGCGGCAACGCGGTTATTTTATCAAAGGGAAATACGACCAATTTCAGCGCAATATTCCCTTCAGTGCATTTGTACAAGCTTTCCGGGATTTAATGGGGCAATTGCTCACAGAAAGTGATGCTCAAATCCAGCAATGGAAAAGCAATATATTAGAAGCTGTGGGGGAAAATGCACAAGTAATTATTGAAGTCATCCCCGAATTATCTAGAATTATTGGTATCCAACCAGCAGTACCAGAATTATCAGGAACTGCTGCCCAAAATAGATTTAATTCAATATTTCAGAAATTTATTCGCGTTTTTACAACTAAAAAACATCCCTTAGTGATGTTTTTGGATGATTTACAGTGGGCTGATTCGGCTTCTTTCAAACTGGTTGAATTATTGATGGGTGAGGATAGCGGATATTTATTATTAATTGGTGCTTACCGGGATAATGAAGTGTCTCCAATACATCCTTTGATGATGACTTTGGAGGAGATGCATAAAGTTGGTGCAGTTATTAATAGTATTACATTGCAAGTTCTTAGTGAAAATACTTTAAATCGACTGGTTGCAGATACTTTAAATTGCATACACGACCTAGCGACACCTTTGACGCAGTTAATTTATCAAAAAACTCAAGGAAACCCATTTTTTAGTACACAGTTTCTCAAGGCTTTGTATGAAGATAATTTGATTGTATTCAACTCTGATCTAGGATGCTGGCAGTGCGATATTACCCTAGTTAAACAAGCTGCATTGACTGATGATGTGGTAGAATTTATGGCACAACAGTTACAAAAGCTGCCTTTTTCAACCCAAGGGATTTTAAAGTTAGCGGCATGTATTGGCAATCAATTTAATTTGATGACCTTAGCAGCTGTTTATCAACAGTCGGAAAATGAAACTGCTGCTGCACTTTGGAAAGCTTTGCAGGAAGCTTTGGTTTTACCGCAAAGTGAAATTTATAAGTTTTATATTGCCGAGGAAGAAGCAATTTATCAACAAGAAATGTCCCCTGTTGTTAATTACAAATTCTCCCATGACCGCATTCAGCAAGCTGCTTATTCATTGATTCTTGATGAAGATAAACAAGCAACTCATTTACAGATTGGACGTTTATTATTATCCAATACTTCCGATGGCGAACAAACAGATAAATTATTTGATATCGCCAATCAATTGAATATGGGAATTTCCCTGATCACCGATAATGTCGAGAAATGTAAAGTTGCCCAAATCAATCTCAATGCTGCTCAGAAAGCGAGAAGGGCAACGGCATATTCTGCGGCTTTTAGTTATGCAGAAAAAGGGATGAGTTTGTTAGATGATAATAGTTGGCAGGGGCAATATAATATTACTCTTGGTTTGCATAATATTGCCGCAGATACAGCATTTCTGACGGGTAGGTTTGCAGAAATTACTCAATTGATGCAGGTAGTAAAACTTAATTCCCAAACAGTAGTAGATAACCTTGCTGTTTATGAGGCTCAAATTCAAGCTTATAGTGCCCAGAAGAATTATCAAAAGTCGATTGATACGGGTTTAGAATTTCTCCAATTGTTAGGGATTAAATTGCCATCGCAGCCAAGTAAATTACAAGTGTTGGCAGAATTAATCAAAACTAAAGTTTTATTGCGTGGTAATTCCTTAGAAAAGCTGTTGCAATTACCTGTGATGACAAATCCAGAAACTATTGTCGTACTGCGAATGAGCAATTTAATTTCCTATCCAGCATATTTCTGTTCGCAGCCATTAATGGCACTATTGGCATTTCTGGGTGTCCAAAAATCCCTTCAACAGGGTAATTCTATCTGGTCATCTAGTTTTTATACAATCTATAGCATTATTTTATCAAGTTTGCAGGAATTAGAAGCAAGTTATCAAATGGGGCAATTTTCCCTCAAGTTACTAAATAAATTACCAAACCTCTACATTGAAGGAAAAATAAAAGTAAGCATAGCAATCTTCAGCCAAATTTGGCAACAACCACTCACCAACAGTTTACACTTGATTCAAGAAGGCAAACAGGCAGCCTTGAATTGTGGAGATTTTGCTTTCGTAGGTCTGGGATACTTCAGTGAAATTCATGTAGGTTTCCTCTCAGGAAAGCCACTCACTGAGTTGTTACCAATCTCTGAACTCTACCATCAAGCATTGACAAAGGAAATACCCGATGAAGTGAGTCTACAACAAATTAGTATACTGCGGCAGCTAATGCTAAATCTGACGGAGGCATCTCCCCAACCCCATATATTAGTTGGCACAGAGTGCGATGAAACACAGCTAATTCCCCACTTTCAAGCCAGTAATGATGCTGTCTTTCTTTCTACTATTTATTACTCCAAAGTACTTATTGCATACTTGTTTAGTAATATCTCAGTAGCACTTGATGCAGCAGATGCTTCCCTTCCCTACGAACAAGAATTAATTGGTATCAATGGTATTATATCTACTTGGTTTTATGATGCCTTAACGCGATTGGCTGCTTATCCTAACTCCTCACCTCAATTAAAAAAGCAGCTACTCAAACGAGTTACCAAAGTTCAGCACAACCTAGAACGACGGGCAAAATTAGTTCCTACCGACATTAAACACAAATGCGATTTAATTAGAGCAGAACGCCATCGCATTCTCGGCAATAAACTTCAAGCACAAGAATATTACGACCTGGCAATATCGGGGGCAAAACAAAACAGCTATATTCAAGAAGAAGCTTTAGCAAACGAACTCGCGGCTAAATTTTACCTCGAATGCGGTAAAGAAAAAATCGCTCAAGTCTATATCCAAGAAGCATACTACTGTTATGCCCGTTGGGGAGCAAAAGCCAAAGTTACCGACTTAGAAAAACGCTATCCCCAACTACTCGAATTTCTCCTGAAACAACAAAAACTTAATCTCAATCTCAATCTCAATCCCTTAGAAACTATTGGCTTTGGTGGGACTTTCTCATCTAGTTACACAAATACTACTGGCGGCACCAATATTTCCGACGTTTTAGATTTTACCTCTGCCCTGAAAGCCGCTCAAGCTATTTCCAGTTCTCTGGAATTAGATACACTCATCGCCAGTCTCACCCGGATTATCTTAGAAAACTCTGGCGCGATCAAAGCTGTACTGCTGCTTCCCCAAGAAAATATTTGGCAAGTACGGGCAATTACTTTTATTGATCATGAGGAAATACAAACGAGCCTCAGCCCAGAATCACTAGACAATTGTCAAGATATTCCTGTAAAAATTATCCATTACGTCAAAAATACCCAACAAACAGTGGTTATAGACAATTGCAAAACAGATATTCCTGGTTTAATTGGGGAATATATGTTGTCACATCAACCCAAAAGTGTATTTTGTACTCCGATTATTAATCAAGGGCATTTGGTGGGGATTCTCTATTTAGAGAATCAAATGATTCAAGGGGTATTTAATAGCGATCGCCTCAGTATAATTAACTTATTATCTTCTCAAGCAGCAGTATCCCTAGAAAATGCTCAACTTTATCAACAAGCTGGGCAAGCATTACAAGACTTACAACAAGCACAGCTGCAAATTGTCCAAAGTGAGAAAATGTCTGCATTGGGTAACTTAGTCGCAGGGGTAGCCCATGAAATGAATAATCCTTTGGGCTTTATTTCTGCCAGCCTTCAACAAGCTAAACCCACCCTTACTGATATTGTTGAACACTTGAAACTCTATCAATCAAGTCTACCAAATCCAGGCGATGAAATCAAAGACCATGCCGAAAAAATTGACTTAGATTATAGCTTAGAAGATTTACCCAAGATAATTGATTCAATGGTGATGGCGTGCGATCGCCTGGAAAATATCAGCACTAGTTTAAGAACTTTCTCCCGCGCTGATAAAGATTATAAAGTGCCGTTTAATATCCATGAAGGTATCGATAGCACGATTTTAATTCTCAAACATCGCCTGAAAGCAAATGAACAACGTCCCGCAATTGAAGTTGTCACAAATTACGGTAATTTTCCTCAAGTAGAATGTTTCCCTGGTCAATTAAATCAGGTGTTTATGAATCTGATAGCTAATGCTATTGATGCATTAGATGAATCTAATCAGGGACGCAGTTTCCAGGAAATTAAAGCCAATCCTAACTTTATTACAATTACAACCTCAGTAGCAGATAATTTAGTGAAAATTGCGATCGCTGATAATGGTCAGGGGATGAATGAATCAGTCAAACAAAAGATTTTTGATCACTTATTTACTACAAAAGCTGTGGGTAAAGGGACAGGATTAGGATTAGCGATCGCTCGTCAAATCGTTGAAGAAACCCACGGCGGCAAATTGAGTTTTAACTCTGTTTTAAGTGAGGGTACAGAATTTGTAATTGAAATGAAGTTCTAAAAAAATTAAACAGGCAAATTAGCAGCACTCTGGATATTTTCTAATATTAAATCAGGGCTACTACGTTTAATCAAGCCAGTTAGAACTTTACCAGGGCCAATTTCTACTACTCGCTGAATACCGTTGGCTGGTAATTGCAGAGAAATTTCTCGCCAGCGTACCGAACCAGTCATTTGTTTATTCAAGCGCTGCTTTAATATCTCGGCATCAATAGACGGAATTGGTTCGACATTAGACAACACTGGCACAATCGCGGTCTGAAATTCCACAGATTCTAAAATCTCTTGGAATTCCGCCGCCGCCGGTGCGATTAAATGTGAATGAAATGCTCCAGAAACTTTTAGGGGAATAGCACGCTTTACTTTAACTTGAGAGATCACTGCTTGTACAGCCTCAG
This sequence comes from Nostoc sp. NOS(2021), assembly GCF_017115025.1. Lineage (GTDB taxonomy): Bacteria > Cyanobacteriota > Cyanobacteriia > Cyanobacteriales > Nostocaceae > Nostoc. Next base: position 5,500 of record NZ_JABXKM010000056.1, read on the forward strand.
TCGTGCCTGAAATTACCACCTGAACCGAACTATTGTCATTTGCTAGCACCACATCAGGCGTTTGGGCAATGACTTTTTCCAACTGTTCGCGGTCAAAGTTTATCAAAGCCGCCATCATCCCACCGACGGCACTATCCATGAGTTCTGCACGACGCTTGACTAGATATAAACCAGCCGACCACTCAAAGACACCCGCTATGTAAAGGGCAGTATATTCTCCCAAACTGTGACCAGCAAGTAAATCTGGCTCGTGTCCTCGTTCTCGGAGAAGTTCAGCAAGAATGCTTTCTACCACATAAAGAATTGGCTGGGTGTATAGCGTCTGTGATAACTTTTCTTCTTCGTTTTGACAGATTTCGGTTACAGACCAGCCCAAAATTTCCTCAGCTTGGGCAAATTTGTTTTTAGCGACGGGTATATCTAATAAGTCTATTCCCATTCCCAGCGCTTGGGAACCTTGTCCGGGAAACACCCATGCAGTTTTAGTCATTGGTCATTAGTCATTAGTCATTGGTCATTAGTCATTAGTCATTGGTCATTGGTCATTGGGGATTGGTCATTGGGCATTGGTCATTAACAAAGGACAAATGACTAATGACAAAGGACAAAATATTCACCTTCCCCATTGAAAAATTGCCGCACCCCAGCTAAGACCGGCACCAAAGCCGGATGCAGCAACGATGTCATTGGGTTTAATCTTGCCTTGCCGCACTGCTTCATCCAAAGCTAAGGGAATGGAAGCAGCAGAGGTATTGCCGTACTGGGCGAGATTACTGATAACTTTATGTTCTGGGACATTCAGGCGTTGGGCAACGGCATCGATAATGCGCTGATTGGCTTGATGCAACAACAGCCAATCTATTTGGTCAACACTGAGATTGGCTTGAAACAAGGCTTTGTCAATGATTTCTGGTACTTTCTGGACAGCAAAGCGGTAGACTTCTTTGCCGTTCATAGTAATAGGCTGGTAAGTGCCTTTAGTGATATTTACACCAGTGAGCAGTTCTTGGGAAGCGCCTGCATAGGCAAGATTGAGGTGATGGTTTTGAGTGCCATCACTTTTAAGTGCAAATCCTAACAAGCGATCGCTTTTAGAAGCCTGCAATACTACTGCCCCTGCACCATCACCGAACAATACACAAGTCCCCCGATCTTGCCAATCTACCCAGCGAGAGAGGATGTCTGCCCCGATCAAAAGTACATTTTTATAGACACCTGTTCTAATGTATTGGGCTGCTGTAACCAGACCAAACACAAAGCCAGAGCAGGCAGCGGTCAAGTCAAAGGCTACTGCGTTGGTGGCTCCCAATAGAGCCTGTACTTGACAAGCACTACCAAACAAATCATCAGGGGTGGAAGTCGCTAGCAGAATCAGGTCTAGGTCTTCTGGTTTAATTCCCGCAGATGCGATCGCCTGACTGCTGGCGGCAGTAGCGAGTACACTCAAGGACTCAGATGGCAGCGCTAATCGCCGTTGACGAATTCCCGTTCTTGTGGTAATCCATTCGTCTGATGTTTCAACTAATTCAGTCAATGTCTGGTTGTGTAGGGAAGTTGCTGGTACTGCCGAGCCACTTCCGGTAATTGCTACGCCTAAATTTTGCACTCCTAATCTCCCCAGCTATCAGCTTTTTGTCTTTTGTCTTTTGTCCTTTGTCAGTTGTCCTTTGCAAATGACCAATGACCAATGACTAATGACTAATGACTAACCGCCCTCGCGTTCTAAGATATATTGGGACTGAATTCGTTGTATCACCTGGTTGTCAACGGCTTCTTTGGCCATGCGAATGGCATTAAAAATTGAAGGAGCTTGTGAGCTACCGTGACCGATAAAACAGACTCCTGCCACGCCTAACAGCAAAGCGCCGCCGTGTTCGGCGTGATCCATCCGCTGCTTAACCCGCTTCAGGTTTGGTTTTAAGAGTGCTGAACCGATTTGACCATGCAATCCTTGGGGTAATTCTTCCCGCAGAATTTGCAGAATCACTTCTCCGACTGCTTCGGCAAATTTTAACAATACATTACCCACAAAGCCATCGCAGACAATCACATCAAAGCGACCGGAAAGCACATCACGCCCTTCGGCATTGCCAATAAAATTAATTTGGGAATTTTCACGGAGCATTTGGTGGGCGCGGACGGCTGCATCATTGCCCTTAGAGTCTTCTTCACCGATATTCAACAAACCCACCTTCGGTTCGGTTGTACCCAAGACATACTGACTGTAAGCCGATCCCATAACGCCAAACTGCTCTAAAAACTTGGGACGGCAATCTACATTTGCGCCGACATCAAGCACCAGCACTGGTTTGCCAGCAATAATCGTGGGAAAAACTGTCCCGATGGCTGGGCGTTCAATTCCCGGTAATCGTCCTAAGCGGAGTAAAGCTGATGCCATAGCTGCCCCAGAATGACCGGCAGAAAATACCGCATCTGCCTGTTGCTGCTTGACTAAATCCATGGCCACATTGATAGAAGCCTTGCGTTTGCGTCTAACTGCGTTTAAAGGCTCCTCATCCATTGCGATCGCTTCCTCCGCAGTCACGATCTCCACCTGCCCTAAATTCGTTTTTGGCGGCAAGGCAGCTTCTATTTGTTGGGGATCACCAACCAACAATATATCTACACCCAATTCTTCCCGTGCTCGCATTGCGCCAGCAACGATTTCACCGGGTGCGTGATCCCCTCCCATTGCGTCAATTGCGATCCTTACGCGAGTCGATCCCATTGCTCACAGCTTCTAGAAACCTTACAAATTTTACCAGATGGCTTTGCCGAAAAAGCTTAACTTTCTGACCGCCAAATTACTTCTGTTACTATTGCAACAATTTTTGCTGGCAAGCTCAAGATAGCACGAATTGTTGGGTATTGGGCATTGGGCATTGGGCATGGGGCATTGGACATTGGGCAGGGCATGGGGCATAGGGCATGGTTATTCTCCTTGTCCCCTTGTCCCCCTGCTCCCCCTACTCCCTACTCCTCACTCCCCAGTACCCAATTAACTAGCATCCGAACGCCGTAGCCGGTTGCCCCCGCGCCGTTGTAGCCATTTTCTTTATCTGTCCACACGGGACCGGCAATATCTATGTGCGCCCAAGGGGTTTCTTTGACGAATTGTTTGAGGAAAAGGGCAGCAGTAATAGCACCACCTGGACGCGGGCCTGTATTTTTCATGTCCGCGATGCCAGACTTTAGCCCTTCAAAATATTTTTCTTCCATTGGCATCCGCCAAATCTTTTCTCCTGAAGTTTCAGCAGCTTTCTCGATCTGGGAAGCGACAGCATCATCGGGAGTGTACAAACCAGCAATATCATCACCCAAGGCTATGACGTTGGCACCAGTTAGGGTGGCTAAATCCACGATCGCATCCAAGCCCAATTTGTCGGCATACACTAAGGCATCTGCTAGGGTTAAACGTCCTTCAGCGTCGGTGTTGTTCACTTCGATTGTTTTGCCGTTTGATGCTGTGAGAACGTCTCCAGGGTGCATGGCGTGACCGCTAATCATGTTTTCAGTCGCCGCCGAAATAAAGTGAACTTCAACATCTGGCTTGAGTTGAGCAATTGCTTTTGCTGCGCCCAAGGTGGCAGCTGCACCGCCCATATCCATTTTCATGGTTTCGATGCCGCTACCAGCACCTTTAATGTTGAGTCCGCCGGAATCGAAGGTTACACCTTTGCCAATAATTGCTAATTTCTTTTTGGGTGTACCTTCTGGCTTATAAGTCAAGTGAATAAATTTAGGTGGCAAATCGGAAGCTTGGGCTACTCCTAAAAAAGCACCCATACCCAACTTTTCACAGTCTTCTCGTTCCAGAATTTGCAGTTGTAAACCGTGTTCTGTAGCGATCGCTTGAGCAGTTTCGGCTAAAGTAATTGGTGTAACTGCGTTAGCTGGCGCTGCTACTAACTGCCGTGCCAAAATTACCCCGGAAACGATTTGATTGGCGCGGGTGATGGCGGCTTCTTGTCCACCAAAACCTAGTAAATCTACGGTTTCTATTTGTGATCCTTTATCTTCTACTGGTTCAGATTTAAAGCGAATATCTTCGTAAAGTGCCAATTCGACACCTTCGGCGATCGCTTGGGCACTGGCGGCTGGATCGTTGTTCCATAATGGAAAACTAAATCCCAGAATTTTGCTTTTTTGCTTTTTTCCTACTCTGGCTACAGCAGCAGCAGCGCGTCGCAAAGTATCTGGTTTGAGTGCATCTGATTTACCCAAACCTACCAGAATCAATTTACGCACTGGGCTATCAGCATTCACACGGGTAAAGATTGTACTGTTGGCTTTACCTTTAAATTCTTCTTCAGCAATCAGTTCTTTTAACACCCCGGAAAACTTTTGATCTAAAGTTGCCAATTCTCCGGTTAACTCGACTGCATCTTCAAATAATCCAATTGCCAAACTATCGCCTGCCCACTCTAGCAAAGGCTGATCACTAGGTTGAATTGTCATTTGGGGATTTTGTGTAAATATTCCTTCCTGTACCAGTATTGCTCAAAATTCTTGTTTCATGGTGAGGAGAGTGGAGGGGGCTAGTACCGCAAGGCGGAATTCAAAATTCAAAATTCAAAATTCAAAATGAATACAGCGTAAGCGTTTCATTGATTTGGAATGGGTGGCTTATTTACGCCGTGCTGTACTAGTTCTGTCTTTGATACTCGTGAACTCCACTCTTTTACCTCCTGCTTTACGCCCAGTGCCCTATGCCCTATGCCCCAATTGCATTTGTGTCAATGTCAAATTTGTTAGCGATCGCTGTGATTATCTGTTGCTCAACTGGTGTAGTCTGATTGTCAAGCTGGGCCATTTTGTAACACTGAGTCAACAAGGGTATGGCAAAATCACGATTTAGCTGATTGAGCAGTATATCTAAAGACTTAAGTGATTTGATATTTTGGGCAATGGCATCCAACGAGTTATGACTGAGGTTTACAGCTTGTAATTCTGGCAAAATTTCTTCCAAAGTCTTCTCTGGATGACTAGCTAGGATCATGTGAACTAAAATTTGATCCATGACGGCTTCTTGAGCGATCGCACTTTCCAGATATTTTTCACTTTCGGCTTTTAATGTTGCCAATGTCTGTGGCGATGTGAGCGAAGTTGATTCATCCAACTTGGCTTCGTAAAATCGACAAGCAGCATACCCCAATGAATAGATCATCGTCGCATTTGAACTAGCTGCGATCGCTGCACCCGCCAAGGGCACATTTCGCAACAAGCCTAATCCCGCAGCTTTCAAAAGACGCTCTCCACCCAAAGCCAAACCAAAAATTGCCAAAACTTCACCTTTACGGGCTGGATCTTTTAAATTTAGCCCGTAGACAGATGCAATTTGATAAAGCATTTCTGACTGCAATTTTGTTGTCGCTGTTAAATCAATTGCGAACAATGCGACTGCTATTCCTGGCAAAATACTAGTGGCTAGTCCAACTGTGGCTGCTTGAGTTGCTTTTTCCACCATGATTCGGTGAGCAATCTGGCTAGGTGATTCATTGGGATACTTTTGCTTGAGCTTGTTTACCGCCGCTTCTGCTTTTTCCAAATCAACAACGTCAGTAGCACCAATTAGCCAATTTAGATTTAATACTCCAGATACTTTTCTAATCAGCCAATTTTCACTGAGGCGATTCACAACCTGACCGCTAGTTTGAGTTGTTTGCTCAATTAACTTGTGTGTTTCTTTCGCCGTCGCTTCTCCCACCCCTACTGCTGCGTCTAAAACTGCTTTGCCAGTCTGAGCAACAGTTTCAACAAAAGACTCTAATCCAGACGGTTTATTTTCTACTGATGATTGAGCCGAGATTTTTACTTCTGAAGTTTCTCTGGGTGAATTAACTAATTTATTCACCTCTATTTCTAGGGGTTTGTCTGCCATTGCTTGATACCATCCTGTAAAGCCTCTCTCTTTAAAGTTGTAGCGAAGTATGAGCGGCTATACATCCCTCTAGAAACGTAAATATAAGTTTAAGATTAACTATTTTCTTGTCTGAACAACTGTGTTAATTCATTAGTAATAGGAACATATTGCTCAGGGGTGAGTGTTCCCAAATACGCCAAAACTCGATTTATATCTAATCCCCGTGTTTGATCTAGTAAGACAATGGAAGACAGAGCCAAACCACCAGCACCAGCTAACAAACGCGGGTATAAGCTGGGATTATTCAACACTCAAGAACCACTCTGGGTAGTTAAAGGTGCAATCATTAGCATTGGATAGCGGACTTCTCCCCAAGGTATACCGACTACTACAGCAGGTCGAGTTCCTTGCTGTTCACGTCCTCTAGGATTACTCGTAGGCAAAATCACTATAACTACATCGCCACACTCAAGCAAATCAGGTTGGAGCATCCTTGCCACCACCAACTGTTAGCCCAACTCCAGGGATATATTCTACTGGTTTGCCTTTTGGCTGTCCTTGGGAACCCCAATCATAAGAGTCTTCTTGAAGCAAATTTCCTTCGCCTTGGTTAATTTCCTCATTTAATAATTGCCACAGTTGATGTTTTTCTTCTAAAGGAAGGTTGGCAATGGCATCTAGGAGTGATTCAAAAGGAATTTGCAGTTTGACAGTTGTTTTGGTCATAGTATGTTTTGAGTTTGTTTAACAAAACAAATTCAATTATCATAGCACGGCATCATATCATGTCCGCTAAATCACTTACGATATGTCATTGCGAGCGCAACGAAGTGAAGCGAAGCAATCGCAAAGGTTTTGGGATTGCTTCACTACGCTAACGCTTCGTTCGCAATGACAAGTGTTTAACCGGACATGATATCAATCCACGTACCATCTCAATTAATCAGACAACTTGTTAAAGGTAAGCAAACTTCGGCCACACTTTACTATTAGGTGATTTGCACTTGTAGAAATGCGTAGGCGCAGCCCGCCGTAGCATCGCACTTACTCAAATTGTAGGATTATGGCGCTTAACAGGTTTGGGCTTGGAAATTGGTTTAGAAATTGGGGTAGTATTTGTAGTCAGTTTGCCAGCTAACATTTCGGCTGCGGAATTTGAGGAAGGCAATAAAATCACTAACTTGTTTGAGTTGTTCTTCATTCAATTTGTCTAATTCATGGCTGAGGAACTCTTTGAGAGCAACCATTTGAGAGTCTCCAAAAATATGTGGTTAAGGTTTTTAAGGACGCAAGCATTATTTGAAGGTGAGGAGATATTAGCTGTCCTTTACTCTATCTTCTCACCGAACAAGGCAAAAGTTAAAAGGCAGAATAAACAAATAAAGAAAGATTGTGACCCGCCTGAATTTAGGTGTAGTACACTTTTTATTTTTTACTTTTTAACTCTACCTATATCAGCATTACTTTCTAAAAAGTCGTTAGCCTTAAGAATGTCATAGAGATTAATATCTTGCTCTAGCAAGCAAGCGTGTCCACAATGGGGCAACACGACAATCTTGTTATTTGGTAAGATGTTCGCTATTCGCTTCACTTCAGTTACAGAAGGCAAAAGGCGATCGCTAGCACCGGCAATCAACAAAACTGGTTGAATCAAACGACCTAACTGTTCCTCATCAACATTAAATTCTCGCAATAAAGTCAACCGCCAATGAACGGTTTCTGGCGGTACAGAACGCATAGTTTTCAACAGTTCATGGCGATCGCTTGGAGAAATGCGTGACAAAGATGCTAAAAACGGCAACAACCCCAGTGCGCCAACATCATACAATTCTGATGGCACTAATAAAGTAAGTTGGGATGCCCAACTCAACCAAGGACGAAGATGAAAGGACGAAGCTGGGTTAATTAGAATAATTCGCTTAAATAAATGCGGCGCTTGGCTCGCCACTTTCATTGCCAAGCAACCGCCAAAGGACTCACCACACAAGTAAACTGGCCTCTGAGAGCTTTTTTCTAATTCGGCGTCGATCAAGTCCAATACACTCTTAGTTAACACATCCCAAGTGTTAAGGTCTTTCCGGGGGATCGCTAAACAGCGGACATCAAAGCCAGCTTCTAATCCAGCAGTTTGCGATCGCAATAGTTGACCAGTTCCATCCATTCCTGGCAAATATACCAACAGCGGATACTCTGGCTGTACTCGTTCAGGAGTCAGGAAACAAGGATTTAGCTCAACTTCTTGCATAGTCATTGGTCACTAGTCAATGGTATAAAACTTTTGGACTGCTGATTGTTACTGATAAAAGCTTCCGTGTTTTTGATTCTAATAGCAACCTTGACGGAGTAAGTTGCCAATTTCGCCGTGACAGTGTTCCGTCAGTTCAGCCACAACAGTTCTGGCCTGTTTCCCGTGATATTTTTTCTGATGTTGGGGCGTAATCCAATAAGGACGACCGATTAACACCGCAACCCGCCGATAAATTACCAAAGGATGCCAACCAGGTTGGTTAAATAAAGGTTCTGAAGGGTCAAATACACTCAAAAGCCTTAAGGGGAAGCCATTCGTGTTTACCTCTTCTAAGGAGGCGATCGCGATCGGCAAAATAGCTAAATCCTGCACCTTCGCTCGCAATGCCAAATGGGCAAATCCCCGCTGAAATTCACCCACCATGTTTGGCTGAGTAAATTTCACCATTGGTTCAGTCCCTTCTGGAAATACTCCCACCATCTGCTTCGACTGCAATAGCACCTGCGACTGCGAAAAAAAGCTTTGCTGGCGGTTTTGAGTTTTCTCCAACGGGAAACACCCCAATTGTTCGGTAACAATCTCCCGCATTACTGGCACTTGTCCCATGTAGTGATGGCAAGCAAAGCGAATCGGACTCGATAACGCCGCCATTAAAATCAGTGCATCCATAAAGCTGCGGTGATTGCTGACTACCAATACGCTAGCATCCTGGGGAATGCGGTCTTCGTAATAGCGAAACATTTGCGTTGAGAATGCCGCCACCAAAGCGCGAGAAATCTCCAGGGGCCTATTTAGACTCATACCTAATCAATATATTTTTCCGGTAAATATGCCAGTTTATCTTAAATTAATTTTTACATTTCTTTACTATTGCCATCACCGTCTTAAGATAGAAATGTCTAATCCCCAAAAGCAGGTCGATTTTCTGCGTTCTCGGTTATGTATTCTTGATCACAATATATCTAATAGTAACTATTAAAAAAAATTATGATTAGTTAATTTCCATCTTTTATGCAGAAATGATCTGAATTGATGCATATTACAAAACAATTCTTGACCTGAGAAATTTGCTAATATTAAGGTAATATTGGAAAAAATGGTAATAATATTGTATAATTTCATGGTTTTACCGACCAAAGCAAAGATGTAAAACGTTTTAATAAGTTAATTTTTATTTTGCATGAATCTAGTGAATAAAACAGAAAAGACATTTGCACTGACAACACCGCTATATTATGTAAACGATGTCCCCCATATAGGCAGTGCTTATACAACGATCGCAGCAGATGTAATCGCGCGATTTCAGAGGCTGCTAGGGCATCGGGTATTGCTGATTACAGGTACAGATGAGCATGGGCAAAAAATTCAGCGATCGGCAGAAAGTTTAGGGAAAGCACCACAAGAGTTTTGCGATGAAATTGTCCCTAGCTTCGTTAGTTTATGGCAGTTACTAGACATTCAATACGATCGCTTTAGTCGAACTACTGCACCTCGTCATGAAGCGATCGTTAAAGAATTTTTTGAGCGAGTCTGGGAATCTGGTGATATCTACCAGGGACAACAACAAGGCTGGTACTGCGTATCCTGTGAAGAATTCAAAGAAGAACGGGATCTGCTAGAAGGACACCGTTGCCCGATTCATACTAACAAAGAAGTCGAGTGGCGAGACGAGCAAAACTATTTTTTCCGCTTATCCAAATATCAAAATAAGCTCACAGAATTTTATCAATCTAGACCGGATTTTATTCAACCAGAAAGTCGGCGTAATGAAGTTCTCAGCTTTGTCAATCAAGGGCTGCAAGACTTTTCCATTTCACGGGTGAATCTAGATTGGGGTTTTCCCGTACCAGTTGATCCCAAGCACACCCTTTATGTTTGGTTTGATGCGCTGCTAGGTTATGTCACAGCATTACTAGAACCAGATGCAGAACCGACTTTAGCAAATGCTTTAGAAACATGGTGGCCGATTAACTTGCACCTAATTGGTAAGGATATTCTGCGCTTTCATGCAGTTTACTGGCCAGCAATGCTATTGTCGGCTGGCTTACCCTTGCCAGAACGAGTATTTGGGCATGGCTTTTTGACCAAAGATGGTCAGAAGATGGGCAAAAGTCTGGGTAATACCCTTGATCCGGTGGCGTTAGTTCAGCGCTATGGTAGTGATGCCGTTCGTTATTACTTCCTTAAGGAAATCGAATTTGGCAAGGATGGAGATTTTAATGAAGTTAGGTTCATTAATGTTTTGAATGCAGATTTGGCAAATGATTTAGGTAATTTGCTCAATCGCACCTTGAGCATGGTGAAGAAGTACTGCGCTGAGAATAATGTCCCATCAATCGGCAATGAAGCAATTCCTGACGAAAATCCTTTGAAAACAATTGGTTTACGTCTAGGAGAACAGGTCAAACAAGCTTATGAAAAGCTAGCTTTCAGTCAAGCCTGCGGGGCTATCCTTTCACTGGCGCAAGCCAGTAATAAGTTTATTGATGAACAAGCTCCTTGGTCATTATATCAACAGGGACAGCAGGAGTCGGTGGAAAAAGTTCTCTACGAAGTTCTAGAATCAGTTAGACTAGCAGCTTATCTGCTTTCCCCAATTATTCCGAATATCAGTAGCGATATCTATCAGCAGCTGGGCTTCGGAATAAACTTTAACGATCAAATACAAAGTTCAATTATCGCTCCTTTTGCCACCCATTCGACATGGGGGATACTATCTAGTAAACAACCGTTGGGTACACACCAACCGGTTTTTAAGAAAATAGAACCCCCGAAAAACGATTAGTCCTTATCAAACTCTGATTTTGTTCAATTTCTTATTCTCTCAAAAAATTTATCGTGGCTCAACTTAAATTAGCCCCGGAACATTATCATAAGCCGCTGTGACTAGCATCTAAAAGTTGGTAATTTGTATCAAAAATAACAGGGATAAAAATTGAGGTATCACAACAATGTTGCATAATTTGGAAAACGATTCAATCTTCACGCCAGAACAAGTTTTGGAGAATCGGGGTCGGGTCGCCATATTTATTGATGGCTCAAATCTATTTTACGCTGCACTGCAACTAGGGATTGAAATCGATTACACGAAGCTATTGTGTCGATTAACTGGAGGTTCTAGACTACTGCGTTCTTTTTTCTACACTGGTGTAGACCGGACAAACGAGAAGCAACAGGGGTTTCTGCTGTGGATGCGTCGCAATGGCTATCGAGTCATTGCTAAGGATTTGGTACAGCTACCAGATGGCTCTAAAAAAGCTAACCTGGATGTAGAAATAGCGGTAGACATGATGGCGCTAGTAGATTCTTATGATACCGCAGTTTTAGTCAGCGGTGATGGGGATTTGGCTTATGCAGTCAATTCAGTTAGCTATCGTGGCGTGCGGGTCGAAGTGGTGAGTTTGCGTTCCATGACCAGCGACAGCTTAATTAATGTAAGCGATCGCTACATTGATTTAGAAGCGATCAAAGAGGATATTCAAAAAACCCCTCGCCAAAGCTATCCATATCGGCCGTTATCTGGTATAGGTTTTTTGGAAGACGCAAGAACTAGTGATGGACACCTAGAAATCCAAGAATAATGCCGCATCAATTTCATAAAAAGGGGAGAGGGGAGGTAAGAAAAATTCCAAATTTCTCCTCCACTCCCTCCTTGTTTCTTTTACCTTTGACCTTTTTCTTGGTATTTGGTTTAGTTGCCTGCGGGGGTAAATCCCCCCCAGATTCCCAACAAAATACTGGGGGATCATCTAATCAAGATAGCCATTTGACTTTCTTTGATGTCACCCTAGAACAAGCAGATGAAGTGGGACGACCGATTTGGAAAGTCAGGGCGACACGGGCAAAATATACCAAAGAAAAACAAATTGGTCAGGCTGAAAGTCCTTATGGTGAACTATACCAAGATGGCAAAGTGGTTTATCAAATCAAGGCAGATGTAGCAGACATTGAACAAGATGGGAAGCAGTTGTTTCTTAAAGGTAAGATATTTGCCACAGATCCTAGTAATGGGGTTGTGTTGCAAGGTAATGAATTAGAATGGCGTCCCCAAGAAGATTTGTTGATTGTCCGTAACCAGGTTAACGGTACTCATAAACAACTACAAGCAGTGGCGCAGGAAGCGCGAGTTAAAACCCGCGAACAGCGCATGGAATTTTCTGGAGGAGTAGTAGCAAATTCCGCTGATCCCCAGATGCAAGTAAGAACCGAGCATTTAATCTGGAATATTAAACAACAAAAACTGATTGGCGATCGCCCCATACAAATTGACCGCTACAAAGATAATAAAATTAGCGATCGCGGCAAAGGAGATTCTGCTGAAGTCAACCTAAAAACGAAAATTGCCACTATTCAACAGAATGCTCAATTAGAATTACTAGACCCACCCGTGCAAATAGCTAGTAACTCTATGATCTGGAATATGAACGCCGAAACTGTTACTACAAATTCGCCGGTGCGTATGTTCCAGCGTGTTGAAAAGCTTACTGTTACCGCCAATCAAGGTGAAATGAAAATACCGCAAAAAACGGTTTATTTAACAGGTAACGTCAACGCCATTGGTCAGCGTCGCCAGTCTTTGAAATCTAATACATTAACTTGGTATTTAGACAATAAGTTAGTTGAAGCTCAGGGAAATATAGTTTATCGGCAAGTTGATCCACCGTTAAATTTTACGGGTGAAACAGCCCTTGGTAATTTGCAAACAGAAAATATTGTTGTCAAAGGTGGCAGTTCTAGCGGTAGGGTAGTAACAGAGATTATTCCTCAAGAAAGAGCCAATCGTCACTAGTCAACTTAACGTTAAATAGGCAGTTAGAAACCGCACTACACAGGCAAAACCCGCTCGGTTCGTGCATCGGCGATCCGTAGTTCCTACACAACTCATTAGCGATTAAGCATTACCCTCTAGGCTAGGATCTTAGTATTACCAGTCCTTTGATAACCCATGAATGGATCAAACCGATTAGGCAAGGAATCCTTGCCAATATCCCAGCAAGCAGAACATTCCCACCATCACGATACAGACCAGGAGCATACAGATCATACTCATGGGGCTGGAGAATCGACTCATCCTCACGTCCATAGCGAAGAGTCTTTACGGCGAATTGTCAATCGATTATCGCGTATAGAAGGACATATTCGCGGTATTAAGGGAATGGTGCAGCAAAGTAGCCCTTGTCCTGATGTTCTACTGCAAATTGCCGCAGTGCGGGGCGCATTGGATCGGGTAGCGCGAATTATTTTGGATGAACATTTAACTGAGTGTATTGGTAGAGCCGCACAAGAGGGTAATATTGATATTGAAATTAAACAGTTAAAAGCTGCTTTGGATCGATTTTTACCTTAATATTTAGAAAAATAAAAAATTAACTAGCACCACAAGACATTTTGTAGAGATGCGAGGTTTTGTGTATTGACTCAGGGAGAGAGTTCTTTATGCCAAACAGCAGTTTGCAAGTAAGTGATATCATGTCAGCTTGATTACTTACTAAACCCCAAGAACCCCACCCCGC
>NZ_JABXKM010000031.1 GCF_017115025.1 Nostoc sp. NOS(2021)
ACCCCTCCCCGCAGGCGGGGAGACGAAGCGTAGCTTTGGCGGGGTGGGGTTCTTCGAGTTTAATTTTAATAAGTAATCAAGCGGACATGAGATGATTCCTGATTCCTGAATTCTGACTCCTAAATTCTGACGAAATCAGCTTATTTATTTTTCACTTGAGTCTTCGCCTGTTCTAAAGCTATTTCTTTGATTGCCTGGTATGAATTAACATTTGAATTACCTTCAATAGCTTTAACCGCCAAATCCTGAACTTGTTTGAGAGCCGATTCAAGTTGTTTAGAAAGATTTTGAATCCGCGTCTCTTGATTAGTAATAGTTTGTTCTAGAGATTGCAGTCTTTGTTCAGAGAAACGCTTTTGCCCTTCCACTTCTTTAGAATATAAATCTGATTTTACTTTAGCTTGGTAGTGGGCGATGCCTTTGCCTTCTTCTGTAGCTTTCTTTATCGCTGCTTCTTTGTCTTTCGGAAAAGCCTCTACCTGAGCTTTTAATTCTTCAAATTGTTTCTCTCTCTCAGAAATTACTTTCTCTCGTTCAGCCCACTGTTTTTCTGTTTCTTGTAGTAATTCTTCCAGTTCTTTATATAGTGCTTTCTGCTCTTGTTCGTATTCGCCACTTGCCAGTTGTCGCTGGAGTTCCAAATTATACTTATACTCTGACGCATCGCGTTGTCGAGTTTTATTCAAGTTTTCATTCCGTTCTTTTATCGCCCGTTGCTGTTCCTCTTGTTCTTTTCCCCAAGTATTCCTTTGTTCTAGTATTTCTTGGAATAACACTTCCGAACGCTGGCTATATTCTTCTTGATAAGCTTTGGTATTATCTTCATAGGCTTGGATGAGAGTATCCAAGATATCATCAGAAATTTCCAAATTGTGCAACTGTCTTAATTGTTGGATTTCTTCTTCTAAAGTTCGCCTGATTTCTTCTAACTTAGAGGCTTTTGTGGTTAGCTGTTCCGATAATTCATTAGCAGAACTACCAAAACCTAATTGAATCTTCGCCAAGCTTTCAATTGTATTATTCATCTTTTCTTGGACACTAGAAAGCTGATTCATAGCTGTTTTTTGTTCTAATTTAGGCTGTTCTTTAGTTCCAGACTGGTTTTCTTTGCCAACTTCATCGAGTTGCGATTTCAGCGCTGCTTTTTCTTGAACTAACTCCTCATACGCCTGAAGAATTTCTACTTTAGTATTCTTATCACTCGGTTTTTTTACCACCACAACAAACCTCCTCTTCAGGAATTAAAAATGATTAAGATCCTACAGACTCGTAACTATTTAGGATTAGAACTACCAAAAGCCCTCATAGCTAAGTCTTGTGATTGTTTTAATGCAGTTTGCAATTGAGCAGAAATACCTTCTATTTGCTCAGACTGTTTCTTAATTGTTTCTTCCAGAGATTGAATTTTTAGTTCATAACTCTGTTTATTAGCTTCCCACTCTTTATCAAATAAATCAGCCTCAACTTTAGCTTTTTGACTTGTTTCTTTAATTGCCTCTTCTCTAGCTTTCTTAACGGCTTCTTCCAGTTCGTTAGGAAATGTAGCTACTTTTTGTTGATAGTCTGCAAAGAGTGGTTGACGTTCAGCGAATATCTTTTCTCGTTCTGCCCAATCTTTCTCTTGATTTTGAGAATTTTCTTGTATTTCCCTTTGTTGTTGGCGTTTTATCGCTTCGTAGCTGTCTGTATTGAGTTTACGAGTAGTTTCTAACTTATACTGAGATTCTTCTTGTTCTTGCTGGCGATCTTTGGCTAATAAATCGTTATATACTTGGAGTTCTTCCTCATATTCTGCTTGCTCTCTTTGCCATTCTTTCCGCCTGATTGTAATTTCTTTCTCTAGTGCTTCCCTTTTGCTGATAGTATCTTGTTCTAGGGTTTTTAATTTTTCTTGGTGTTCTTGACTTAAAATGTCTAGAGTATCCGCTACAACTCTGATTTGTTGAAACTCTTGTAGGCGTTGAGTTTCAATTTCTATAGCTCGGTTCAATTCATCTAACTTGGAATTTTCCTCAGCTAGTTTTTCAGATAATGCGTTGAGAATACTGCCAAACTCCAATTGTAAATCAGCTAAACCTTTGACAATACTATCAACAGTGTATGCAGAAGCCGCTTGCAGAATTTCTTGACTTTTTGCCTTTTCTGCTTCCTCTTGTTTGGTTGCTATTTTAGATTCCAGCTTTTTTCTTTGGATAATAATTTGTTGAAATGCTTGCATTAGTTGTTGTTTGCTGTCCTTGACTCCAACTATAGTCATCTTCCAACCCCCTTCGATAGGCAATAATTTTTTGGGTAGCAAGCCATACCAAGGACTACCCTATGCAGACATCAGGGTAGCCTTTGAACCAACATTTTTAGCGCAGTGGAAATACTGAAATTTTCAACATCTGACACTTAGTTGGGGTACGATTTTTCCACATACGTGTCCTTCTGTTTTTCAGGTATAGTTTTTCCTTTGAGCTTCTTAGTACTTTTGTACTAAAGCAAATATACCCAACTTAAACTGCTCTTGTCAAGACAATCCTTCATCGAAAGCGGCTATCACCTGCTCCCTATTGTTAAAAGCTTGCAGCCACGGTGATTTATGATTTAGCACGCCGCTGTGGCATACATTACTTCCTGACTGGTTCCCAGCCTGGAGGCTGGGAAACGATTCTGGGAGGCTCCGCCTCCTCTTTCTTGACGAGAGGCAGAGCCTATGAGAATACATTCCCAGCCGGGAGGCTGGGAACGAGGCTACACAAGCCTTTAGGCTTTACAAGCGTGCCATTACAGCCATAGTGATTTATGATTTAGAGGCCGCTGTGGTATATGTTACTTTTTGTAAATAAAATCTAAAAGAATTAACCCTAGTAGAAGCGCGGTTGCAGTAAGGCTAGATAATAGATTCAATCATCCTAATTGATACAAGCACAGTCCCAGACTTTTGTGATATCAATGTATACCAGTGAATCGACCAAATATTCTGCCAGAACGGACATTGGACAAACCAGCCGTATTCTAGTAGTAGAAGATGAAGAATTAATCCAGGAAATGCTAGCTGTAGCCCTGGAAGAGGAAGGTTATGGGGTGATAACTGCCCCCGATGGGCGGTCTGCTATGGAGTATCTCAAAAGTTTTGAAACTAACTCAGGGGAACTTCCTTTTGATCTGATTATCCTTGATTTGATGCTGCCTCAAATCAATGGGCTAGATATTTGCCGTTTGTTGCGTCATCAAGGAAACCCAGTACCAATTTTAATGCTCAGTGCTAAGGGTAGTGAAACCGATCGCGTTCTGGGGTTAGAGGTGGGAGCAGATGACTACCTGACTAAACCCTTTAGTATGCGCGAGTTAGTGGCTCGTTGTCGCGCTTTACTCCGCCGCCAACGCCTAAGTAATTTACCACAAATACCAGTATTAAAATTCAAGGATGTCACCTTGAATCCCCAAGAATGTCGGGTGCTGGTTCGTGGTCAAGAGGTGAGTCTTTCCCCCAAAGAGTTCCGCTTGCTGGAACTGTTTATGAGTTATGCCCGTCGGGTATGGTCACGGGAACAATTGCTCGATCAGGTTTGGGGGCCAGATTTCGTCGGCGATAGTAAAACCGTAGACGTTCACATTCGGTGGTTGCGCGAAAAATTAGAGCAAGATCCTAGTCATCCCGAATATATTGTGACTGTACGAGGTTTTGGCTATAGGTTTGGATAATTAGTTTAGATAGTTGTTAGTTTTTAATAGTCACCAAGAAACTAACAACTCAAATGCTCTTATTGGGATTTTTTCTGGGTTTAGCGGTAGGCATTGGGTTTTGGGTTTGGCAACAGGTTCAACTTAAGCGCTACATGGGGCGCTTACTCCGACCGTTAACCTCGCATTCTGACAAGATGGGACTGCTGCTGATTCCTGGGTTGCGGCAGGAAATAGCGATGGTGAAACAGCACCGGCAAGATTTGCAGCAGTCGTTGCAAACTTACCAAGACCTGCTAGATTTTGCACCAGTGGGATACTTGCAGGTGGATGAGGAAAATCAACTGCTGTGGTGTAATCGACAGGCGCAGGAAATTTTGTATCTGCAAAGGTGGCAACCAGAACAGGTGCGCTTGTTACTAGAGTTGGTACGATCTTACGAACTTGACCATTTAATTGAGCAAACTCGTGATCGGCAAAAACCACA
The DNA here is from genome assembly GCF_017115025.1 of Nostoc sp. NOS(2021). Taxonomy (GTDB): domain Bacteria; phylum Cyanobacteriota; class Cyanobacteriia; order Cyanobacteriales; family Nostocaceae; genus Nostoc. Next base: position 4,157 of record NZ_JABXKM010000031.1, read on the forward strand.
GATGGGAGAATGGGTATTTCATCCATCTTTTGATGATGCGGCAGAGATGCCAACAATAAAATCTTTGGCTTTACGGGCGTCTAGCTTGCCTTTACCCAATGGACAAGTGGGAGTCTTTTTAGAAAATCGTCAACCCCTATTAGATATAAATCAAATACGCGATCGCTCTTTTTCTGATCTAGCACACGAACTCAGAACGCCGCTAACTTCGATTCGCTTGGTTGTAGAAACTTTACAAAACCGCTTGGAACCACCTTTAAATCGCTGGGTTAACCGCCTAATGCAAGAAGTTGACCGACTGATTAACTTGGTACAAAGCTGGTTAGAACTTACCCAAATGGAAGCAAACCCAAACATGCAATTGCAAGCCAAAGCTGTAGAATTGCGATCGCTGATTGCATCTGTTTGGGAAACACTAGAACCCTTGGCAGGGCGCCAAAGTCTGTCTTTTTCTTATTCGGGCCCAGAAAATCTGTGGATTAAGGCAGATAAAGCCCGTATTTACCAAGTTTTTCTCAACTTGCTGGACAATAGCATTAAGTACAGTCCTCCTGGTACAAGCATTCACGTCCAAGCAAAAATTCAATCAACGAATAATGGGGGCGATACTGCTTCCCCAATCCTGGAAATAAATCTTATTGATTCTGGAGTCGGGTTTTCTGAGGCAGATTTACCCCACATTTTTGAGCGATTTTATCGAGGAGATAAAGCGCGAACGCATTCCCCCCAAGATAGTAACTCCATAGGGGCGATCGTTGGAAATGGGTTAGGTTTAGCGATCGTTGAGCAAATTCTGATCGCCCACGGTGGTTCAATCAAAGCGATGAACCATCCAGAAACTGGTGGTGCGTGGATGCAACTCCAATTTCGTGAAGTTATGGCAAACTCCCTAAGCCAAGACTATAGTTAGTAATATCTTCACCTTTGAGACAATAAGTGTGAAAGCTATCGATTATAGTCCCAATCCTCAAAGACCCCAACTCGCACGCGCCATTAGGCGCTTAGAACGTGATGTATTACGCATGGGTGCTTTGGTAGAACAATCATTTCGCCTCAGCCACCAAGCATTATTTGCTCGTAACTTAACAGCAGCTGAGGAACTTCCCCGATTAGATAAAAAGATTGATCGCTTTTATAGACAAATCGAATCAGACTGTACGGCGATTATGACGCTGCAAGCGCCTACGGCTCAAGATTTGCGCTGCTTGAGTGCCTTTATGCAACTGGTGCGAGACTTAGAGCGCATTGGCGATTATGCTGAGGATTTAGCTGAGATTGCGATTAAAATTTTTCCTTATCCACCTCATACGTCTTTGCCAGACATTGAAGCTATGTCCCTTCACGCGCAGGCGATGCTAGCAACTAGCTTGAAGGCTTTGGGAGATTTCGATGAAGCCGGTGGACGGCGTTTAAAGCATCTAGATGATACTGTAGACGATGCCTACGATCGCGTTTATCAGACTTTAGCCCAACAACGCGATGTCCCAGGCGTAGTCGAGCCAATTATACTGCTAGCACTGGCGATTCGTTGTCTGGAACGCATGGCAGATCATGCCACTAATATCGGTCAAAGGGTAGCATATATAGTCACCGGTCAACGCTCTTAATTGACGTGCTGTCCAGAACCCCGACTTCTTGAAAAAGTCGGGGTTCTAAATTCAGTTGAAGTAAACACCATTCCACCTACTCTCTTCATAATTATTTGCGCCTACATATTTACTTAGTCTTCAGAAAATACTAAATAATTAAAAATAAGTTAACTAAATATTTTACTAAAAGCTTACCTCTTCTTAAACTTGCACAATTAAAGTAACGGATAAACAACTAAAAAATTCCGGGTCTAATCTCACTGATAGATACCTCAAACCAGAAGTTGTTTCCATGAGAAAATTTTGAGTTAGCTCTAGCTCTGATTGAGAAGAATACACCTTCAGATATATAGGTAAATTTGGATATAAATTATTAGAGTTTATTAATCATTGTAAATAGCGAGATTCCCTGATAATTATATAGTTACTGTTAATGATATATTCCACAAGTCCGACTTCAAACTCTTCTGCCGTGTCTAATAGCTCTGCTTTGGGCGGACAATTACCCCAGCAGATATTTACCCGTAGGGAAGTAATTCCACTTCAAAATGACGTACTTTGGCGTATTGAGCACGGTGCAGTTCGTACCTTAACGTGGAGTGAAGACGGAACATTCATCACTCTCGGTTATTGGGGCTTAGGGGATCTGATTGGCTATCCTTTGTCTAAAGTCAAGCCCTACCAGATTGAATGTCTCACTGGCGTGGAAGTAAGCATTGTGCCACCTCATCTGTGGCATCAAGATATTAATGCTTTGTTGTCTCACATTCAACAGGCAGAGGATCTACTAAGCATTGTGCATCGAAAACCAATTTCGCTACGTTTATGGCAGTTTTTGGTGTGGTTAAGTGAAAAATTTGGACGTGATGTAGATAAGGGCAAGCTAATTGATCTAAATGTTACCCATCAAGATATTGCTGAAGTCTTAAATACCACACGAGTAACAGTTACCCGGCTCCTACAACAGTTGGAGGAAGAAGGAACAGTTTTACGTCACAAACGCCGCATTATTTTGCGCTCACCAAATAAATTAATTAAAAATTATGGTTCAGCAGTATGCTAAATGACTTGTATTTATCACATGAGATCGGTATAATCATGACGGTGATTGTGTGTAAAATTCCTGAAAGTAAAGTGTTTTAAGCATTTTACCGTGATTGGATTAGTAGGTGTGAGTGAGAGTAAAAATATGACAAAACGATTCTGGAATCTTTTTAAGGTTAGTCCGGTTGTTGTAGCTGCTACGTTTTTTGTTGCGAATAGCGCCTTAGCTGCTGAAGTCAACAAACAGGTAACAAATGTTGCCGATTTATCTGAAGCTCAAGAGTCTAACAACATGAGTCAGGTAACATCAGTTTCGCAATTTTCGGATGTGCAGCCCACAGATTGGGCATTCCAAGCTTTACAATCCTTAGTTGAGCGCTACGGCTGTATTGCAGGTTATCCCAACGGTACTTATCGCGGGAACCGTGCTTTGACCCGTTATGAATTTGCCGCAGGTTTGAATGCCTGTCTAAACCGGGTGAATGAACTGATTGCGACAAGTACTGCCGATTTGGTCAGCAAACAAGACCTGGCTACTTTACAGCGCTTACAAGAAGAATATTCTGCTGAACTAGCAACCCTCCGCGGTCGTGTCGATGGATTAGAAGCCCGCACTTCGGAGTTGGAAGCTAATCAGTTCTCTACTACCACCAAGTTGGTTGGGGAAGCAATTTTCAACGTGTCTGATGCTTTTGGTGATAGAGCCGCAGCTCAAGTTGGTAATCCAACTCGAAACTTGGATTCCAACACTGTTTTCTCTGACCGGGTGCGTTTAAACTTGTACAGCAGTTTCACTGGTACAGATCGGTTGCAAATCCGTCTGCAAGCTGGGAATATACTCCCAAACAACACTATCACGGGTACTAACGAGACCCGCTTGGGCTTTGATGTCGGTGCTCCCAACAACAACAGCGTTATCATTGATAAAATAAATTATGCTTTCAACTTTAGCAATGCAGTACGCGTCAAAGTTGATGTTAGCAATAGTGAGTTATACGAAAACGTCGAAGTCTTCAACCCGGACTTTAGGAGCAGTGCTACAGGTGCTATTTCTCGGTATGGACGTTTCAGCCCTATCTACCGTCAAGGTCAGAATGGTGCTGGATTGACTGTGACTTTGAATCCTAACGGTCCTATTAGTTTGACTGGTGCTTATCTAGCAGAAAACACTAATAACGGTAATGTTGTTAATGCCTTTGGTCCTAATAATCCCGGCCCTAATAACGGGCTGTTCAATGGTGATAATACTATCTTCGGACAGTTATCTTTCAAACTCAACAAAGCTTTTAATATTGGTCTGACCTACGCCCGCACCTACCAGGCTGGCAATGCTAACAACAACCTCTTCCAATCTACAGGTAGTATTTTTGCCAACAATCCCTTTGGGGCTGCTACTCGCACTGAATCCAACAATTACGGTGTAGAGGGTACTTTCCAATTTAGCTCTAAGTTTGCTCTTAGTGGTTGGGGAGGTTACACAACAGCTGATGCTATTACTGGTGCTAATGCTGGTAGAGACGCAGATATTTGGTACTGGGCTGGATCACTTGCTCTGAGGGATTTTGGTGGAAAAGGCAACGTCTTGGGTATTGTCTTTGGTCAACCACCCAGAGTCACTGGTGGTAGCATAAAAACAGGTAATAACTTCGACAGCAATCCTTCTTATCACTTAGAGGGTCTTTACAAGTTCAAGGTCTCCGATAATATTCAAGTCACCCCTGGCTTGCTGGTAATCTTCAATCCAGAGAATAACGACAACAATGACACTGAATATGTAGGCACTCTACGTACTACCTTCAGCTTCTAAAATTGGTGATGAAATATAAAGCTCAGAATTAGATAAACAAAACCCCACCTTTAAGTGGGGTTTTGTTTAGATTTTTCAATCTAGGGGAACCATCATCATAGTCCATACCTCTGGTTTGGCATTTTAATAAATCCACATTCATCTGAAAAAATTGGCTATGTGGGATTATAATCTGGTTGACTAGATATATCTTTTGGGGGGCGATCGCTACTCCAAGCCCACCACACAGAACCACAGTGGCAATAGTAGAACTCCTGCCATTTGCGACGATGGTCTTCTGTAAGTACAGGCGATCGCCGATTTAGCCAAACTTTTTCAGCTTCCAGGCTACTTGAGCGGCAGCTAGGACAGCAAAACTCGTAGGCGTGTGTTGCTTCATTCGTCCATTCAGGCGGGATAGAAACAAAAGCGTCCATGATTGATTAGGACAGGGAGTAGGGAGTAGGGAGTGGGGAGTAGTATTGAAAAACGCTGTTAAACGACACAATCAGTATTCTCACAAATCAAAGATTAACACGATTGATAACTAAAATAGTTACCGAAAATTTGAGTAAAAGCCCCGTCCTTTCAGGACGGCAATATAATTGTATTTTCTTGCTATTTTTGATTATCTTATGAAGACTATGCTATCATAAGAGCAAGATAAACAGAAAATTCCATGTTAGTTTTTGAGTTCAAAACCTACGGCAAAGCAAGACAGTTTAAAGCAATTGATGAAGCTATCCGAACAACCCAGTTTATTCGGAATAAAGCGATTAGATTGTGGATGGACGGTCAAGCTTCGTCTTGGGTTGAACTCTCACGGCATTGTGCATTATTGGCGAAAGAGTTTCCTTTTGCAAATAAATTAAACTCAATGGCTAGACAAGCGGCAGCCGAACGAGCATGGGCTGCTATATCTCGGTTCTACGACAATTGCAAGAAAAAAATATTAGGTAAAAAGGGGTATCCAACTTTTCAAAAAGATTGTAGAAGCGTGGAGTATAAATCAACTGGCTGGAAGTTGTCAGAAAACAGAAAGTCTATTGTCTTTAGCGATAAAAATCAGATTGGTAAATTAAAACTAAAAGGTACTCGTGACCTGAATTTTTATCAGCCCGAGCAAATAAAGCGTGTCCGGTTAGTGAAACGTGCAGAGGGCTATTATGTCCAGTTTTCCATATCCGTAGATCGCAAAGAAGACATAGATCCGACTCATCGAACAGTTGGGCTAGATGTAGGACTAGAAAGCTTTTATACCGATTCCCTTGGAAATAAAGTTGAAAATCCTCGGTTCTATCGAACTGCGGAACAGAAAATGAAACGGTCACAAAGACTTGTTTTTCGGAAAGTTAAAGGTTCTAGTAACAGACGTAAAGCTAGAACTAGATTAGGTAGAGTTCACCTCAAAATAAGTAGACAGCGTAAAGACCATGCCGTGAAGTTGGCAAGGTGCGTAATCACATCAAACGATGTAGTCGTCTATGAAGACTTGAGGATTAAGAACATGGCAAAAAATCACTGTCTAGCGAAGTCAATCAATGATGCTGGATGGTATCAATTTAGAGTTTGGTTGGAGTATTTTGGAAAGGTATTTAAACGGATTACTATTGCTGTAAATCCTGCCTATACCTCGCAGGAGTGTTCTAACTGCGGCTCCATTGTCAAAAAGTCACTATCTACTCGGACACACGTTTGTCAGTGCGGATGCAAACTGGATAGAGATCACAACGCCTCTCTAAATATTCTTAATTTAGGATTGGGTACGGTAGGGCATACCGGAACCTTTGCGCTGGACGCAAGCAACGCTTCAAGAGATTCAACCTCTACTTTAGCTGGAGTAATCCTGTTAGAGCAAGCTGTCTCGTAGATAGAAGAATCCCTGTACCTGTGATTGTCAGGGAGTGTCAACATGCACATTATGGCTAATAATTAAATTTATGGAGCCAAATGTTGAAATTCGCCGTTTGTTAGATGTGATGCCTGCTTCTGGTCGGATGACGACAAAACTTGTTAGTAAGCCGCAGCAAGCAAAAGTGATTGATGCCTCTTTTCCCCAACCCTGGAATCAGGCGCGACCGATATATATTAATTTTGATTTGTGGCATCGCTTGACAAAGCCGCAACGAGATTTGCTGCTGTTGCAGATGGTTAGCTGGTTGACGGGGGTGAAGTGGTTTAAACCTGACATTTATCAAGGTGTGGTGCTGGCTGGGCTATTAGGCGGATTCTTGGAAGCAGCACAGCCAGATGTGGTAGGTGTAGCCGTAGCTGGGGGATTAAGTGCGATCGCCGCTTGGAGGATCTGGCGCACTAATAAATCTCAAGAGTCAGAGTTAAATGCCGATGCAGCAGCAATTAAAATAGCACAACGACGCGGTTATTCGGAAGCAGAAGCAGCACAACACCTGTTATCTGCAATTGAAGCGGTAGCTAAAATTGAAGGACATTCCAGTTTAAATTTTACTGAGTTGATTCGTTGCCAAAACTTACGAGCGATCGCGGGTTTATCACCAGTGGGTATGCCAGAAAGTTATGATAAGTAGAAGAAATGTCTCTGCTGCCCATTTGTAGCAACATTTAAAGTGAAAAGTCTTTATGTGGGTTTTTGACAGCGAGCGATCGCAAAACGTCTAAATTTCAGATGCGCTTTGGTCTTGTCTAAGTTTAATTTTTAGGATAATTTATAATTTTTAGGATAATTTATCGTTTTTTAGAAGGCTTTGTACATTTAGCCCAAGGCTTCTAGGGTTTAGGCGACGAGGTGCAAGACGTGAGGCTATTCTACACTCGAATAAGAGAATTTGTGTTTAACTGACTTAGGATGTCAGAAACTGGGGAGTTTTGTCATAGCTTCTCGGTGTTGCTTATGAAGTGCTTACCTCGTGTGGTAAAACTTAACTTAAATTCTGTCAGTTACTAACGGAGTTGATAGGAATGGGTACCTTAATTGTTATTGGCTTGATAGTGGTTTACGGAGGCGGTGTTTGGAAGTTTTGGAATGGGTTTGCGCGGACTAATTTTAATCCGACTTGGACTAATCGCATTGGTTTATCTTTGCTATGGCCAGCTTTGTTTATTACAAATCAATCCTATCGTCGAAACTTTAGAAAGGCGTTAAAGGGCTAGAGTTTACTATTAAGTCTAATGTCATCCGATGCTGACGGTGGCATATATCTCAATACAAATCTAACCCCCCAACCTCCCTTCCCTAGTAGGCAAGGGAGGTTGGGTTTGCTCCTTTTAGGAAGCAGAGGAATTAGGGAGGGATAAGTTCGTTAACCGTTGGAAAATATTTCAACTGATGAATTTACGAATTAGTGGCCATTGGTTAATAGATGAATTGCTCCACCTACAGCCGCGCCATCGACAGCATTGCCAAGGGTATCTTTGCGATCGCCAGTAATTACGCCAGTCAATGCGCTAGCCCCTGCACCAACTCCGACATCTTGACCAAGGTTCCGGTGACGGCGATTGCGAGTGTTTCTCAGACCATTGGCACCATTGACGGCTGCGCCAGTCACACCACCCTTCGCAGCATTGCCTAATACACTACCATTTCCCCTAACAGCTCCGGTTACAACATTGGTAACAGCGCCAATACCTACATCTCTTAGTACTTGGTCATCAGCAGCAGCAGGTTTGGCGGGAACTAAGGTGACACCAGCTAAACTTGCAGCCATGAGGCTGGGTAGAAGTGTGCGTTTTAGGATATTATTCATTGTGTTACCTTCTCAAAACATCAAACAATTGGCTAAAAACCAAAGTTACTAAGGTCGGATAAAATCTGATTTTTTTATCTGAACAACAGCAACTATTTATTGTTCGAGAACATCTATATCATCGCATTTGGAAACTCATCACTGCATCTACTGAAAGCATGAATATAGATTCAGTCCAGAGAAGGTCTTGGTGATTTATTAGGTAATGCTGGGGATTACCTATTGACAAAATTAATCAAATATGCAGTGTCGATTTTTTCATTAATAGCAAGGGATTTATAATGATAAATCGCGTCGTGTTTACCCTATCTATCTAAAGATAGTTGCCAAAATAATTAAACTAACTCATCGGGGTTAATATTTAATTCTCTTAGTTTAGCAGCCAAGCGTTGCGTAGGCGTAGCCCGTTGTAGACATCGCTCCCATCCTGTTTGTAGCAAATTACCCTGATTATTGCACCAGCGCAACCAAGGTAATTCTAGATTCTGATAGCGGCCTTGCCAAATTCCTAATTCCACGCCCATCGGTTCAATAGGATAATGTCCGCGTTCATTGACAGAGTATCGGCGATTCTTCTCCGAGAAAACGCACGTCCTCTAGCTTATTATTTATCTTTTGATTCTTCTTCAAAATAGCCGTTAATATATTCGTGTCGAGAAGATAGCCCATTTATCCCTATCTCCTTTCTACTGCTGTATTAAACATCTCTATTTGCTCTGCTGTTAAATCATTTAATGTCCCAGAAACTGCCTCTATTACTAAAATACTATCAATTCTGTCTGTCAATTCCCCATCAGAAAGAACATTTATAAATTCTGGTGAAAACTTATCCAACAATCTAATTAAATGTTGAATAATTTCTTGTTTATCTAATCTTTCCTGATAGAGACTATTACCTTGAATCAAGTTATCGACAATTTTTGATATACGTGCGATCGCAATATCTCTTTCCCGCGCAACTTCCTGCATAAAGACCTCCAAATGATTCAATATATTATATTTATGATATTAACACCCAATTTTCTAAATTAATTCCCTGCACTCTCAGCAAATCAGAATCATTGGAAACCAGAATTAAACCGCGTGCGATCGCTGTCGCTGCTATCAATATATCTTGCTCTTGGATAGTAAACCCCCTACATTGTAAATCCACATGGATTTCACATGCTCTCTCAATAATTTCTATATCATCCAAGAATAAAACTTCATATTTTCTATAAAACTGATTAAATTCTGCTAGCTGCCTCGTAGCATTTGCATACAAAAGCCCTCTTTTAACTTCATAATAAGTTATGCAACTGATAAACACTTCTTGTCCCGAACGATTAGCATCTCGTAGTTTATTAGCAACAGTTGCATTTCTCCTCAAAATGTAACTAACAATATTTGTATCTAATAAATAAGTCACTTTGCCTATTTTCGTTTTACTGCTTCATCATACATTTTGATTTGCTCTGGTGTTAAATCATTTAACGTACCAGAAACTGCCTCTAACACAATAATCTTATCAATTCTGCGTGTTAAATCATTATCTTTAATAGCTCTCATTTCTTCAGGAGAAAACTGCCCAAATAGGTCTACCAACATTTCAATCATCTCCTGTTTTTTTAACTTTACAAGGTATAGACTATTACCTTTAAATAAATTTTCGACTATTGGCGAGATGCGGTTTATAAGCTCATGATTGTAGCTATATTCTTGCACAACTTCCTGCATAAAGACCTCCAAGTTTGGGATTAAATATATTTGTCTATTTTCGTTTTACTGCTTCATCGTACATTTTTATTTGCTCTGGAGTTAAATCATTTAACGTACCTGAAACTCCCTCTAAAATTAAGATACTATCAATTCTGTCTGTCAAATCATCATCTTTAATTTGCCTCATTTCTTCTGGTGAGAATTGCCAAAATAGTTCAACTAACATTTGAATCATTTCTCGTTGGTTTAACTTTACTTGATATAAACTATTACCTTTAAATAAATTTTCGACTATTGGCGAGATGCGGTTTATAAGCTCATGATTGTAGCTATATTCTTGCACAACTTCCTGCATAAAGACCTCCAAAATTTGGATTAAATATATTATATTTCTGATATTAACACCCAATTTTCTAAATTAATCCCTTGCACTCTCAGCAAATCAGAATCATTTGAAACGAGAATTAAACCGTGTGCGATCGCTGCTTCTCTCTCCATAAAATTCCTGTATAAATCCCTGTCATTTTTGTACTGATTTACTATAATTATAATTACTTTACCTCAATTGAAAAAAAGGGTGAACATCATGCCCACCCACATAAATTAGAAATTAATTTGTTGCTATTAACCCAAAACTTTCTTCGCTGTTGCTAACACATTGGGGATTTGACAAAATCATACATCGCTGTATTTTCAAATAGATTGATTGAACCATTGCCAGACACGCTTCAAAAACGATTGTTCTTGAGAGTATGAGAATTTTGCACGTAACCGATCGTTATAAACTTGCATATTCTCACCCGTTTCCGTCCAAACAAGTTCAAGGCACGGTACATGAGTTTTACAACCTGTACAAAAGCTCATATCTGCTGAATATAAATATGGGTTCTTTAAATAGCTGCGAATAATCTCTTCTGGCATTCCAGTGTAACTATCGCATTTAGCATGATAATAAATACATGGAATTCTAGAGAAGCTTGTTCGCACTCGTCCGGGGGTAAGGTGACATACTCATTTTGTTGACCATCTGGACGTAACTTTAAATGTTCTTGGTGATGCCTTAGGTAATCTTCTTCATCCAACCATTCATGGCAAAATTCACATCGGTACTTTTTCATTGTCTACCCTAATCGATTTAAATATGATGCTTAATTATTCAAATCCAACACGACAAAAATTTGATTGAGAATACAATCTACAGACATAGTTAGGTTTGATTCTCTACATTTTCATTATTCCCAAAATAAATATAAAAATTAAAGCTTACATAAATAAAAAAGCTTCGTAAAAAAAAAGGCGGGCAAGATGCCCACCCCACAAAAAAAATTTTGAGAATATTCTGTTGCTATTAACCCAACAATTGTTTAGCCTTAGCTAACACGTTATCAACGCTAAAGCCAAACTTCTCTAAACAAACATTGCCTGGAGCCGAAGCACCAAAGCGATCAATACTAACAGTATCGCCTTCAGTACCTATGTACTTGTGCCAACCGAAACTGCTACCAGCTTCTACAGACAAACGCTTGGTGACAGCTTTCGGCAAAACAGACTCTCTATAAGCTGCATCCTGTGCTTCAAACAGTTCCCACGAAGGTAGCGAGACGACACGAACTTTCTTACCTTCAGCCGTGAGTTTTTCGGCTGCGCTAACGGCGAGGCTCAGTTCTGAACCAGTGCCAATCAAGATAATCTCAGGTGTACCTTGGCTATCCACCACGGTATATCCACCCTTCGCCACGCCCTCAACCGATGTACCTGGCAAGTTGGGGACGTTTTGACGGGTGAACGCCAACAGAGACGGAGCGTTTTGCTTCGCCTTTTCGATCGCTATTTTATAAGCGCCAGAGGTTTCGTTACCGTCTGCGGGACGAAACACGGTTAAATTAGGAATGGCTCGCAAGGAAGCGAGAGTTTCAATGGGTTGGTGTGTGGGGCCATCTTCACCTTGTCCAATGGAATCGTGAGTCATCACCCAAATTACGCCAGCTTGGGAAAGGGCGGATAAGCGGATGGCAGCACGCATATAATCTGTGAAGATTAAGAAGGTAGCGCCGTAGGGAATTAATCCCGAAGCGTGCAGCGCTATACCATTACAGATTGCGCCCATACCATGTTCCCGCACCCCAAAGTGGATGTTGGGGTTTTGGTATTGCCCTTTTTGGAAGTCGCCCTTGCCTTTGATTTCTGTCAGGTTGGAGTGAGTCAAGTCAGCTGAACCACCAATCAATTCAGGTAAAACCGCCGCTAGTTTGTTGAGGCAGGTTTCTGAGTGTTTGCGGGTGGGCAATCCTTTGTCTTCGGGGGTGTAGGTGGGTAGTACTTTATCCCAACCATCGGGCAGCTTGCCGCTTATGTAGCGTTCAAATTCAGCGGCTTCTGGGGCATACTTAGCTTTGTAGTCCGCAAATGTTTTGTTCCATTCGGTTTCGTAACCTGCGCCACGTTCCACTGCTTTCCGCGTGTGGTTGAGGGCCTCTTCTGGGACTACAAAAGGCTCGTATTCCCAACCCAAATTTTTCCGAGTCAATGCTATTTCGTCTCCACCAAGGGCAGCGCCGTGAACACCAGCAGTGTTTGCTTTATTGGGTGAACCGTAACCAATGGTGGTTGTTACCTTAATGAAAGAAGGTTTATCGGTTACAGTTTTGGCTGCTTCAATTGCTTTTTCAATCGCCGCTAAATCGGTATTGCCGTCCTTGACGTGTTGGACGTGCCAACCGTATGCTTCAAATCGCTTGGAAACATCTTCGGTGAATGCCACATCTGTGGAACCGTCGATGGAGATGTGGTTGTCGTCGTACAGAGCAATGAGTTTACCTAATCCCAAGTGCCCCGCGAAAGAAGCAGCTTCGCCGGAAATTCCTTCCATGTTGCAACCGTCACCTACAATTACGTAGGTGTAATGGTCAACAATCTTGGTATCGGGTTTGTTAAATTTAGCGGCAAGGTGCGCCTCCGCGATCGCTAAACCGACTGCATTGGCAATTCCCTGACCTAGTGGCCCGGTGGTGACTTCCACGCCTGGGGTCATGAAGTTTTCGGGGTGTCCAGGGGTTTTGGACTCCCATTGACGGAATTGCTTGATATCTTCAATGCTGACGCTATCGTAGCCTGTTAAGTAAAGCAGGGCGTACTGCAACATCGAGCCATGACCGGCAGACAAGACAAAGCGATCGCGGTTAAACCATTTGGGATTCTTGGGGTTAAACTTCAAAAAGCGATCCCAAAGTACAAAAGCCATCGGAGCCGCGCCCATTGGTAGTCCTGGGTGTCCCGAATTTGCCTTTTCTACGGCATCAACAGCCAAGAAGCGGATCGAGTTAATACAAAGTTCTTCGAGGGACAGTTCTTTGAGGGATTGGGTTGCAACAGTCATAATCTCTTGTTTTTAACGACGGGTTAGCATTGTTGGTAGCTTCTCTTGCTGGGGTTATTTTAGATTCCCCACAGTATCCTCATCATCCCATTCCCGCTTGTGGATGGACAAGCGGGATCTCCTGAGTTTGTGGTGATAAATCAAGCTGATAATTGGGTCATGCTGAACGCTTAAGTTATATCGGAATGATATTTCTGATACTTTTGGCACAGTCATCTCAGGAGAGCCGACTAACAATCAAATGGGAAATTTTTAGAGGTATTTCTTAAAGGCTAGTGTGACATTATGACCCCCAAACCCAAAAGAATTGGATATTGCCACCTCGACTTTTTGAGCGCGGCTAGAGTTAGGCACGTAATCTAAGTCACACACTGGATCGGGATTTTCCAGATTGATTGTCGGTGGAATTTGGTCATTAGCGATCGCTAGTACTGTTGCTACTGCTTCAATACCTCCAGAACCGCCCAATAAATGACCTGTCATTGATTTGGTGGAGCTAATTGCCACCTTATAGGCATATTCTCCCAAGGCTTTTTTGATTGCTGAGGTTTCAGTTGAATCATTAGCTGGGGTGCTAGTGCCGTGGGCATTAATGTAGCTGATCTCTTCGGGCGTTACTCGTGCATCCTTGAGGGCTAGTTCGATCGCTCTAGCTGCTCCAAGTCCACCAGGTACGGGGGAGGTGATATGGTAGGCGTCACAGGTCATACCATAGCCGATCATTTCGGCATAAATGTGAGCGCCGCGACTGATTGCATGTTGCAGTTCTTCTAGAATTAAAATTCCTGAACCTTCACCCAAGACAAATCCGTTGCGATCGCGGTCAAAGGGACGGCAAGCATGAGCTGGATCATCATTGCGAAAAGATAGTGCCTTGCAGGCGGCAAACCCAGCTATCGACAATGGTGTTACAGCTGACTCCGTTCCCCCGCAAATCATCGCCTGGGCATACCCCCCTTGAATTAAGCGAAAAGCATCTCCGATGGCGTTGGAGCCTGCGGCGCAGGCAGTTACAGGACAGGAGTTTGGCCCTTTAGCACCCGTGTGAATTGCCGTTAATCCTGCGGCCATATTGGCGATCATCATCGGGATCATGAATGGACTACAGCGATCGGGGCCACGGTTGAGGTAGATAGTTTGCTGGTCTTCTAATACCTTGATGCCACCAACGCCAGAACCGATCATGACACCTACCTGTTCTGCATTCAGGTCATTGATCACTAACTCCGCGTTAGATAGAGCCTGTTTTGCTGCCGCAACCCCAAATTGGGCAAATCGATCCATGCGCTTGGCCTCTTTGCGTTCCAAGTAATCATGTGGATCGAAGTTTTTCACTTCACCAGCAATGCGGCAATCATGGCGAGACGCATCAAATAATGTGATGTAGTCAATGCCATTGCGTCCACTCAATAATCCATCCCAATATTCTGTTGCTGTGTTACCTATAGGTGTAATCGCGCCAACACCAGTTACAACAACGCGTTTACGTGTATGATCTGTCATGATTCAGTTAAAAATGGCGAAAAAGCAGCAGGCAAAAAATTCGAGACTAGCGACTAGGTACTGGTGAGCCAGCGAGGTACGAGCGTCACCCGAAGGGTCTTAAAGATTTCCTTTATGAGCGACTGGCATCGGATTTCCCGACTTAGAGCGACTGGCGTTAGTGTCAGCGTTAGCGACGTTCCTAACGTCAACCTTCGGGTGACTAGGTGCTGAAGAAAAATCTCCCCAATCCCCAATCCCCC
>NZ_JABXKM010000017.1 GCF_017115025.1 Nostoc sp. NOS(2021)
CTATGCTAATTGAGCATTATACTCCTTTTTAGTCTCCTTTGTTGTTTAAGTCCCGAATTCCACGCTAAATATAGGCTTTAGAAGAATTATTGTGCTTTACGATGGCGTACCCGCCCGCCGGAGGCGATCGCACTCTCGCAAAACGGGTATTTGGTCACAAAACCAGTCAGGCTATAGGTTCGGCAAGCTTATCCTTTAATTTTCGGCAATCTTTGACTTTAAGTCACATTAACTCTGATCAAATAATCGCTTCTTGTATCTAATTTTCAGTTTCGCAAAGGCTTGCTCAATTACATATTCTGGTAATCCCTTAACAGTAAAGCTATCTCAGCAGAGGTGAGGACACAAACCCTAGTTTTACCTTTTATTTATCCCGTAAGTTTAAACCGTTCTTGTAAAATACAAGCACTTACCATTCCTGTCAGAGTAAAAGTTACTTGAGTGCGTTTACTGTCATCCATTTGGGGCAGTTGATCTAGGAGTGCAATAACTGCTTTTTGGTCGTAGAACGGTAGTGATTTCATCACCTCGCCTCGCAGAGTATCCTGGAGTAGTTCTTGCAATGGCTGATTGCTTTGCAGAGCATAAGGTGGAGAAGAATACGAGTGCTTTTTACGATGATACATCGTGTCTGTCAAGAAAGGACGTGCCGCTTCTCGCAGCACATATTTTTCGGTCGTACCACGGATTTTGAGTGAAACAGGAAAGTCGCGCACTAGCTCAACCAGATGATGGTCAAGAAATGGCAGACGCCCCTCAATAGAATGTGCCATTTCTACACCATCGCCCAGCATTCTCAAAACGTAGTTTGGCAAAACCGTTTTAGACCACAAATAAAGGGATTGATTGACGGGTTCCCGCCCAGTTAGTTGACCCTGTACATCTAAGCGATTTAAAAAAATCCGAAAGGCATCGCGTTCTGCCACAAAAGCAGCAAATGCAGGCGTATAAAAAGGGTAAAGTTTCTTTATACCAGCTTTCATCAGGCCAACTGAAATATTTTTGAGCCAAGTTGGTACAAAACCTAAAGTCCGCTGCACGCTGTTTAAAGGCATCTCTGATGCATCAGTTTCTAATAAAAGCGCAGAAGCTGGATTGTTCAATTGCAATTCTGCTAATAGCTGCTGTACAGTTTGCTCATCTTGTCCTTCTCGATTGTAGAGCAACATATCCTCACGCATAGCGACATATCCTCCGAAGATTTCGTCAGAACCTTCACCCGTGAGTACAACTTTGTAACCCATATCTCGCGTCGCCTTGCTCAATAGATATTTACCAGCCGTGGAGATAGTATTGGAAAGCCTCTCACCGTAATAAACGGCATCGGCAAAGTTGCTGACAAGATCGGATTGGCTGACTGGAAGGATATGAAGATTTGCCCCGACGTGTTCGACTGTCTCGCGAGCGAAAGCTTGTTCGTCATAAGGGGGTTGATCAAAGGCGATAGTAAACGCCTGTATCGGGCCAGAGGTATGTCTAGCTGCCATTCCCAAGACAGTAGACGAATCGATACCACCGCTGAGATAGCAGCCAACTGGTACATCAGCCCACAAGCGAAGTCGAATCGCTTCGTCCAATGTGTAGCGAAGTTTTTCAATGTATTCGCCTTCACTATATTGAGTAAGAGGCTCGTTCATGCGGGGATAATTAAAATCCCAGTAGCGCATCAGTTGCCAGCCAGAGTGCGAAGCCAGCAGAAAATGACCAGGGGGAACCTCATAAATGTCTTGAAATAAAGTCCGATCTGCTTCTAGTACAGCGCTGTTGTATTGGAAAAAAGACTCTGGGTTCCAACGAGCAGGCACACCTGCTGCAAATAAAGCCTTGACTTCGGATGCTAAATAGAGAGTATTACCATTTACTGTATAGTAGAGCGGCTTGATGCCAAAGCGATCGCGAGCCGCAAATAGCAATTGATTACGTTCATCCCATAGCACAAATGCAAATTCGCCTCGCAAACGCTGTAAGCATTGTGTACCAAACTCGTCGTAAAGATGAAGGGCAATTTCACTGTCAGAACGGGTACGAAGCCTATATCCCCATCGTTTCAAGTCAGCCTGTATCTGTTCAAAGTCATAAAACTCTCCATTAACGACAATATGCAAGTTCTCCTCTTCGTTAGCAATCGGCTGTTCGCCGGTTGTCAGATCAATAATGCTGAGTCGGGCATGACCCAATCCAACTCGTTGATTGGGAGAAATCCAATGGTTTTGTCCGTCTGGTCCCCGATGATGTAAGCTTTGGGTTGCCCGTTTCAATGCCTCTTTGGAAATTGGTTCCTGTTTTGAGAAAAATGCAACAATTCCACACATCAATCTTTCTCCGACTTTTTTGCTACAAATTATCTTTGTCTATGTTGGAATGGCACTAAGAAAAGCGCAAATGTATTATTTACAAGGGTTTCATCACTTTGGAAAAACATCCGGCAAATGTTGCAGCGATCGCAAACTGAGAGTTGCAGATTATTCTGATTCCCGACCTTAAAACTATTAGTTTTATAGACCCCTTACCAGGCAAGTATTTCAGCTTTTCTTAGTGCCATTCGTCTATGTTGCCTTCTCTCAGTCGTTATTTTGAAAATTGATTTTTTTAAGGTTAATTACAAATAACACACTAATTTTTGGATAGGTTTACACAGCCCAAATTGGATAACTGCTTTTCATGAGTGTCAAGTAAATCTGGGTCAAGCCTTTGGATTGCACTTTGGTCACTACTTTTATCATAAGAACCACGCAACATTTTCCCATCAATTGCAACCACTTCACCTGACGTTATCTTAATAATTGATTTCATCCAATCAAGAAAACATGACTGAAACTGTTGGGGATTTATTTGTGCAAATACACGTGCAAATGTGAGCCAATCCGTTGCGGGGGTTCCCCCCCTTGAAGGAACTGGCGTATCGTGTGACGGAATACTATTTGGTAGTTCTAAAAATGTTTTTAACCATTCATATTTTGCACAACCATAAGTCTCAATTCCCACCCACCCATCAGCAATCATCAATATTTAATATGGGAGTTAACATTCATTAGAGTATCTGTATCAGGGTTGGAGTTGCCGGACTATTTGCTAATTTCATAACTTTGGGTTTGTGGATCTTCCGTACTTAGTGTGCTAACTTGAATTTATCCTCAAAGCTTTGCTCAGTGGACACGAATCGTCATTTTCGTTGATAACTGATGCGCGTGGGTGATGGCCGAGGCGCACCGCCGAGTACGCTTATCGTCTTTGGGTTTGGTGTGAGTAGGGTCAAATTATAGTTACGTAGCAACTTTGCGAGGATGATGGCCATCTCACTTTTGGCAAAGTTCATCCCTGGACATTTACGCCCACCTCCGCCAAACCCCATAATAGCATACTGGTCTTTGCCTTCGCCCCGTTCTTTGCTAAAGCGATCGGGGTCAAAAAGAGGTGGATTGCTAAACTTGCTTTCTAGATAATGGGAACTTCCGGCAGCTATAACCACACGCCAGCCTGCGGGAATTTGATAATCCCCGACTTGAACCTCCTCTTCAGTGACCCGCAGCAACATATCTGCGGAAGGTTTCAGCCTTACGGTCTCATCAATTACTTGGAAGGTTAGTGGCAAGCTTCTAAAGCTCATGGCATCGATGCTGTCATTTAGAACCTCAACTTCACTTTGTAAGCGTGCCAAAATGTTCGGATGTTGGAGGGTGAGGAGAACACACCAGGCGGCTTGCCGTGCGGTGGTATCATTTCCGGCAAAAATCAGACCCAGCCAGAGGTCTGCCGCCTTCTGGTCGTCGAGGTAGGTTCCATCGTCCAAAGGAGTATTGAGTAACAAAGATATAACATCGTCGTAGGACTCAGGAGCTTGACGACGTTGTTGGCAAAGGCGACCTAGAATGTTTCGGATCTTTGCCCTAGCGCGATCGCGACGTCTATATCTAGGCAGTGGCCAGTCAGGGGGTAAGATGATGCTCACGGACTTGGCAATATCCGAATATGCTTCCCAGAATTCCGAACCTAATTCATCTCGGAAATTTGATCCAGCAAAGGCGTGCCCAGCAATAGACCGCGTTACTAGGCGCATCTCGTCCATAATATCCATCTCGCCCGACTCCCCTAAACGATCAAGCCAGACATCAACTTCGTAGTTCATGGCATTTAAGTAGCCCAAGCTACGTTCTCTGCCGAAGATGATTGGTAGAAAAATGCGATGCTTTTTGTACTGCTCCTTTGAGGCGGTAAGGAATATTTCACCTATGGCATATTTCAGGATTTCATAGCCCTTGGCGATATTTAAGCTTTTGTCAGTTTCGTTGTAAAACCATTGATGGTATTCACTGCCAGTGACCACCACTATCGGTTTGGGTATCTTAACAGTAAATACATTACCTAACTCCTGATAGCCCTTGTAAAACAGAGCACCTTTGTCGTGCATAAATTGTGGAAGATGCCCAATAATCGGCCACCCCCCTTTGAGTACAGGTGGGAGTTGCATCGGATCTCCTGATTTCAAAGAGGAAGGATTTTCAAGGCTATCTGATAGATTATATTTCATTTCGTTCACTCCTCAAGATTGACCTAAGTAAGTCGCCGAGAAAAAACCAAACTATGTAACGAAAAGTAAAATCTCTGTATTTGGCTCGTAGTTGCGCTTTAGCGCTAAAGCATTGTTCAGAGCCGTGATTTGACGAAAACATGGACAAATGATAGGTGGATGGCTTCGACACACTGCGTGATTTTACATGATCTGCTTGAGTCAGACAATAGCCGTCTCCTTTTTGAGCGACTATCACCGCTCGGCGGGTGATGATATTTCGTCCAAAGCAAAATAGCCGTTGTAATCCTGCATATAAACGGCTGCTCGATGTCTAAAGAGAATGACAGCGGGAGTGCAGGTCATCAATTCCATGTCATATCCAGGAATGCACACTTTTGTACCAACTGGGTACAAGCGATTCCAGCGATCGACTTTTTTTCGCGCCTCAGCTGCTAGTTTCTCTTTATCCACCGTAAACTGGGTATTAAATTGGCTGGAACGTTCATCAGTGCGATCGTCCTTCATAGAGAACTGACTTGCCAAGGAGGGATCGACTTGACGATCGCGTTGAATATTAGAATTTTTTGGAGTATCGTCTGGCTGCGCTTGATATTCTCGTCTTATACTTGGGATTAACTTGGTTAAGATTCTACCGACACCTAGTTCCTCAAACTGCATTTCGTCTTGGGACAGCAGATAACCGATGCTTTCAGACCAGCGCACAGGAGATGTAATCTGCTCTGCTAACTGGGACGCAATCTCTTCTTGTCGATAGGGTCGTGCATTGACGTTGCATACCACAGGAATCGTCAGTTTTGAAAAAGAAAAGTTTTCCAGATACCGGGCAAACTCTTTTCTTGCAGAAACCATATAGGGAGAGTGAAACGCGCCACTTGTGTTGAGAGAAACGTAAACCGCTCCCTCATCTACTAGGACTTGCTTGGATTTCTCGATATCTGCTTTCAGACCTGATACAATGGTTTGGTGAGGCGAATTGTAGTTTGCAATATAAACTGCTGAGAGTCCATGAAAGTCTAGCATTGTCCGAATGTCGGCTGCCGCAGGGCCAATTACAGCTCCCATCGCACCATTGGGTGTACGGCTCATGAGTTCTCCGCGCCTTGCCACTAGGCGAATACCATCTTCAAAGGAAAAGGCTCCTGAACTGTGAAGTGCGTTGTATTCACCCAGACTGTGACCGGCTAAGAAATTAGGTAGCTTTCCAGATTCGGCTAGACGCAGTTTGTACGACAGCGCATTAATCACAAAAAGCGCCGGTTGTGTGAATTGTGTCTGATCGAGCTGGTTGTTTGGATCTTCCATGCACAATGTAACTATTGAATACCCAAGAATGTCACTGGCAATTTCCGTTTCCTCTGGAAATATTGCGAACAGTTGTTTTCCCATTCCTCTTGTTTGTGAACCCTGCCCAGGGAAAAGATAAGTAACCATTATAAATTAAGTTGCTATTCAGCATATAAGTTCCGCACTATGGTTCCCAAGGAAATTTTCCTTCGTTAACGTATCTCCGAATCTTGTCGAGATTCTCTTGAGAGCAAAACAACTGCTCGTTTGTCGAAACTGCCAACGATTGCGATCGCATCAGAATATCGTTTAGCTGGTGCATATATTTTTTATACTCAGATACGGCTGAATTCGACAGTCGGCTGAGACGAATCAGATGCTTACGTAATAGAGATTCGCTGTCTTCGGAATAGGCATCCACTAAACCACTGGCGGATGCGTCCTGGACTGAAATCGGCATGGTCGTCAACGTCATGTAATGAGATTTTTGCACACCCACTTTGCGAATTAGAAATGGTAACACACAGGCGGGAAACAGACCGAACATGAGTTCTGAGAGCGCGAAAGTTGCTGATTCATCCGCCAGTACGATATCGCAGGCGGCAACAAATCCGACTCCACCAGCACGCACCCTACCTCGCACATGGGCAATTGTGACAAATGAAGCGATCGCCAGCTGCATCCATAAATGGTACAAGCGTTCAGCATCGACCCTCCCAGCAGCATCATTCTGTTCAGCGATCTGGCGAAAGTCTGCACCAGTACAGAAAACATCCGGTAGTCCTTCAATGACAACGACACAAACCGCTTGTGATTTCTCTCTAGTTCTATTCTCACAAATGGCAAGGACATCTGTAAGTTCGGTTACGAGATGGTTGGTAATCGCATTCTCCGAATCTGACTGACACAGCTGAATGCGACAGGTTGACCCCTGAAACCGGACATTGATAGTTTGATACGTTAGCTCACCCATTCATACTCACGATGGAATTCTCGAATCTCGCGTAAGCTCAACAATGGTTTATCTTTCCAGGCCGATCGCATACCCGTAAGCATTGTGGGGTCTAAAGTCACATTTCTCGTTCCGAACCGGACACTGCGATTGCCCTGGAAAAGGTCTTCGTATTCCTCAATGGAAATCTGATAGCGTCGGTCTAGCATCGCCGCGATCTCAAACTGACGCTGCCACTGTTGTCCATTTGCTGTTACCACACCACTGTAGAACTCGGAGCAACAGCCCGAACCGTAGGAAAAGCAACCTAGTCGCTTTGGTGTCGTGAAATCACCATTATCGATCGTACTGGACAAAGATAACATGACTGTTCCGCCCATAATATTCCCCACCCGTTGGCAATAGCGAAGTCCTAGTGCAACTCGCTGATTAAAGTCAAGTTCAATATCGTTTAACTTTACCTGAGTGAATTTACGCATCATCATGCGGTGTGCCCCTTTGACCATGCCACCAAAAGGCGTGTGAAATGTTAAGTACCCAAAGGTGTCTTGATAGTCTACGCCTGAAACTCGCTTCTGATACTCAATAAACGCCTTCTCGCAGCAGTCGAGATATGACATCATAGACAGATCGACATCTCCCGATTCACTGTCTGGCACGGGACGGCAGGTATCCATGACCTCGTAGCCGTAATAGCCGTTTGCGCCCACATCGACTTGAAACACTTTTGGGTCATCACTAACGAGGATGGCTACTGCCCCTGCACCTGAACTTGGCTCAAAATAAGACCAGTCGTTGGTGAGTGCCTCACCCCCGGCGGTGACAACGAATCGGGAAATATCGGTGGCTACAACCAACGCCTTAGCACCCGGTGATGTTTGCGAGAGGATGAAATTAAGGGCCATTTGTAGTCCGGCAGTCGCCGCATAGCACGCTTGCTTCAACTCAAATAAGCGACAGCATCGATTCAAACCCAGGTATTGATGAATGTAGGCGCTAATGGATTTACCGAAATCAATCCCTGATTCTGAGCAGGTAATGAGCAATTCTATTTGTCCTTTTTCCTCTTCTGAGAGGGAGTCGATTAAAGGTTTGGCAGCGTTGACACCAAAAGTGATGGGATCTTCAAACGGGAGGGCAACGGCTTTTTCCTTCATTAATAAATTTTCAAACCGCCGCATATCTAGCTGTCGATGACGAGCCAGATCCATCACATCAAGGACGACACTACCGCCAAAAGCATTCATGCTTTCGATTCCAACTGATATCATGATTGTTCCTCCCTTAACATCGTCCGAGACATAATGCCGTATTGATTCCGCCAAACCCCATACTCAGGGCGATCGCATATTCGATCTGATGTGTAACAGATTTTTCCCGAACCCAGTTAAAACTTGAGTCGATTGGACTTTCTAAGTTTTTTGATGGATGAAGCATTCCAGCACGCATTTGTAGAACTGTTGTCACCACCTCAACAGCTCCTGCGGCGCTCAGTCCGTGACCGATCAGTGACTTGGTTGTATTGATATATGCGTGGGACAGACCTGCCTCACGAATGGCTGAAATTTCAGTATCATCGCCAGCGATCGAACCGCTACCGTGGGGATTGATATAGTCGATCGCTGGCGGCGACAATCCAGAACGAGCCAATGATTCCCAGATCACAGACACCTCACCTGACTTGGATGGATTGGGGTTGCGGTTTCCGTCCATCCTGGTCGCCCACCCCAAAACTTTGGCATAGGGCGAAACGCCAGAACGAGTCGCTGTATCCTCTTTTTCAATCACCACCACGCCACAAGATTCGCCAAAAATAAATCCGTCACGATCGCGATCGAAAGGGCGACTGGCTAATGATGGCTCATTCGCATAACGATTTGACCCCATAGCCCCCATAGCTCGCAGTCCTCGACACTCCCAATGGGACAGATCCATCAAAGCTCCCATAGCGATGCAGACATCAACTCTACCACTTGCAACAGCTTCGCTCGCCTCAATGACTGCCAACTGACCGCTAGCCGACGCGCCCCCTACGGTATGCGCGAATCCTTTCACAGGAAAATATTGGGTACAGAGTCCACAAATATCACTGTCAAGAAATGTCGTGCCATAACTCGGTCTGAGAAAATGAGGCCGATCTGCATATTTTTCCTGAATCAGCACCAATTCACGCTGCTGGAAATTCGATCCACCAACAATTAGACCGATGCGGCAAGGATCGACATCATCGAGTCGGGCATCCCGCCATGCTTCATCCAGGGTAGAAACTCCGACTTGAGCCGACCATGAGGCTGTCCGTAAATCTCTCTCGGCAATCCCATCAGGAATAACGAGATTGTCAATTTCGCAACCCAACAGACGCAGATTGGCATCAACGATCTTTCGCCCAGGTCGATTGAGTTCAGCAAAAGCAGATTTCCCAGCAAGTATCGCCTCTAAAAAATTAACTTTTCCTTGCGCGATCGCAGTGGTGACTCCAACTCCTGTAATAAGTATTTTAGGTAAACTGATGTTTTTCATACAGCAGATCGGTAAACTCGCCTATACTCTTGGCTTTTGCAAGCTCAATTAGAGGGATTTGTAGCGATAGCGATTCCAGCGTCATCATGACAATATCGGCTCGATCCATCGAGTTGGCTCCTAAGTCAGCAAGTCGATCCGTCTCAACAATAGAATGGCTCTCCAGTTCTGGAATAACTTCACAAGTGTGTTGGACAATGATGTTAAAGATACTATCCCTTGTAATCTCTGTTGTCATCTCGATTCTCATTTCTTCTAGGTCAATTGCACTTAATTGAACCAGTATTTATGCTCTCCTTTTTGCCTTTACCAGCATATACCCAAGATTCTCACACATATCCTCAAACATTCCGACCCAGCGGTTGATCGCTTGACTCTCAACGTATTGCAGAATTTCGGTCTCATACTGTTTGAAGGCGACTTTAACCTTTGGAACCAGAGGAGGAATTACAAATTCGGTTACGTCATCAATTTCGATCAGGTCAAACCCAGCCTCATCCAACAGTCCTGGATAATCTTCCTTTGGAATAAAGACCGAATGAATTTTTTCTTTGGCAAACGTCTTAAATTCTTTGGTAATGTTTGACCGTGTTGGCAAGTCAGCGATCAGTAATGTGGCCCCTGGCTTCAAGATTCGATAAGCTTCTCGTAGGGCTTCGCGGTGTCCCATGTGAAAAATAGTTTCAAAAAACCAGCCTCCGTCATAGGTTGCGTCGTCGCAGGGCATTTCCAACGCATTGCCCTGGATGAAGCGGACTCGATCGGACATACCAGCTTCGTCGGCTAGCTGCTTCGCCTTGTCGTATTGGTACTTGCTGATGGTAATTGCATCAACGAAACATTCTTTCGCTTTTGCAATCCGCATAGCTGGGACACCAACACCGCATCCCAGATCGCAGAAGCGTTCTCCCTGAGATATCTCCGACTTGTCGATCATAATCTGAGTCAGGCGATCGGCGGCCTCACCAAGACTGGCGTCAGAATTATTTTCATCCCAGTAGCCCCAATGAAACTGCCCGTCAAAGATGAGATGCCCTCCTTGACCTCCGGGCGCATTATACATTTCTGCTACCTTTTCTGGTATTGGACTGCTTATAGTTGCCCCGTTTTCCTCAATATCAGACTTACTCACTGAGTCCCCCATAACCTATAAACAGGATTTAGATTCTATGAACCTAATTTTGCTAAAGGCATTATACGTTATAAGCAGGTAGGTAAAAGAATTTAAACCTTTGTGAATGTTTACACTTGTGATTATTCCCGTTATTAATTTATATCAAGTTTATGGAGCAAATAACCTCAACAGAATTTAAGTCAGATTTTCTAACTGAAGCACGAGTTAGTCTAGGATTGGCTGTACCCTTAGCAGTTGCTCAACTAGCTGAATTTACCATACCTGTGATCAATTCGGTAATGATGGGTTTACTTGGCACTCAAAATTTAGCGGCGGGTGCTTTGGGTGTAGTTATTTTTCTGACTCTGGCATCTATTTGCATTGGTATTCTCAGAGCAGCAGGGGCGCTCGCTGCCGAGGCTTTTGGAGCAAACAATCTGGATAGAGTCAGCCGGATTAATTGTCAGGGACTGTGGCTGGCAGTTGCCCTATCTTTACCCGCGATGCTTCTGTTATGGAACTGTGATTCTATACTGCCCTTACTAGGTCAAGAAGAAAGCAATGTTCTATTGACAAAAAGCTATTTACATGTTCTGGTTTGGGGATTACCTGCTATGCTGGGTTTTTTATATTTAAAACAAATTGCCGCTGCAATCAATTTTCCCCAATTTGGCATGGTAATTATAGTTGTCTCTTTACTGCTGAATATACCTGTCAATTACGTACTGATGTTTGGCTTTTTAGGTTTCCCTGCCCTTGGTTTAGCTGGAATAAGCTGGGGAACTATGCTCGTTTATTGGGTGAGTTTCTTAGCCTCAGTTATGCTGATTTATTTTCATCCTAAAAGTAGAGACTACAAGCTTTTTCGCTATTTGGATGAGTTTGATCGAGAGATATTTGGTAAAATTTTTCAGATCGGATGGCCGACGGGAATTCAATTAGCAATTGAAATGGGGCTGTTCACCATCACGGCAATGCTAATGGGAAAGTTGGGAACCTCCAGTTTAGCAGCTCATGAAATTGCTCTCCAGGCATCAAGTATATTTTCAGCAATTACAATGGCAATTTCTTACACGGTTACGGCGAGAGTAGGGCAGATGATGGGAGAGAAGAACCCTAAGGGAGTAATGAGGGCAACCTTTGTTAATCTTAGTTTAAGCGCACTGTTCGCGTTCGTTGTAGCGATAGGTTTTGAACTGTTTTCCCAACCCATTGCCACCCTTTATTTAGACATTAATAATCCCGATAATGCCGTAGCAATTACTCAGGCAATAAATTTCCTAAAATTAGTTGCAGTCTACCAAGTTTTTTCTAGTATTAAAGGAATTGCAGTTGGGGCTTTGTTAGGATTGCAAGATACCCGCGTACCTATGATAATTAACACATTATCTTTCTGGGGTGTTGGGCTGAGTGGAGGTTATCTAATGGGAATAATTTTAGGATGGGGAGGAACTGGTTTATGGTACGGTTTAATTATGGCTCCGGCAATTTCCAGCATAATTTTAGTAGGGCGGTTTTATCTGAGAGCAAAAAAATTTGAGGAAGATTTAACTGGAGTCTCTGGTCAGACCCCAGTTTCAACTTTGTCTACTTAGTTTCCTTTTAGGCAAAATATTGGTAAACTTTGCTGATTTTATAGGTAAGTATTGACAAATGCAGCCAAATGCTTGGGAATGGCTAAATTTGTCGAAAAACAACTATGAAATTATCGGATTACGCTAAATCAATAGGTGTGAGCTATAAAACAGCTTGGCGAATGTGGAAACGCGGAGATTTAAACGCAACTCAGCTACAGAAAGAACAGATGATTTAATGCATGACTTTGTTTCTATTATTACCTCTTTCTGTGCAAGACTTTATTCAATTAGACGACGCACTCGGAAAACTGAATGTATTGTTAAATGCTTGCAGGAGGAGGAATGCAGTTAGTTGAAAAGCACGTAATTAAGAGAGGTCATAAGTACTACCAAGAAATTGATAGCTTATGCTTTTTATCTAAAAACCTTTACAATGCGTCTAACTACTTGATTAGACAAAACCTCTTTAAGACAAATAAAATTCTTAATTATAATCAGGTTCAAAAACTCACTCAAGAATCTGTTGATTATAAAGCTTTACCTGCTAAAGTAAGTCAACAAATATTAATGGTTTTAGACAGAAATTGGAAAAGTTTTCAAGCTGCTTTCAAAGCTTATGAAAAGAATCCATCCAAGTTTTTAAGTAAGCCGAAGCTGCCAAAATATAAAAATAAAGTTGAAGGTAGAAACTTAGTTGTTTATACTGTTCAAGCTTTGTCAAAACCGGCCCTAGTAAAAGGTTTGATTAAGTTAAGTCAGACTAAAATTGTACTGGCAACGAAAGCTAATAAGATTGCACAAGTTAGGATAGTACCAAAGCTTGATCATTATATTGTTGAAATTGTTTA
Organism: Nostoc sp. NOS(2021); assembly: GCF_017115025.1. Classification (GTDB taxonomy): domain Bacteria; phylum Cyanobacteriota; class Cyanobacteriia; order Cyanobacteriales; family Nostocaceae; genus Nostoc. The sequence goes on from NZ_JABXKM010000017.1 coordinate 12,827, forward strand.
CAACAAGGAAATAGAACCAAAGCCACTAGATCAAAGTAAAATTGCTAGCATAGATTTAGGATTGAATAATTTAGCGGCTGTAACTTTCAATCAGTCCGGTTTCGTACCGTTCCTGATCAATGGCAGACCTTTAAAATCTATCAATCACTTTTTCAATAAACAAAAAGCAGAGTTACAAGCTATTCTGAAAACTGGCACTTCTAAGCAATTACAAAAGCTTTGTAGTAAACGTAATTTTAAAGTTGATGATTACTTGCACAAAGCCAGCAGATATTTAATCAATAAATTAATTGAATTAAATATAGGAACTTTAGTTATTGGTAAAAACGATGGCTGGAAACAAAAAATTGCTATAGGCAGTCGTAACAATCAAAACTTTGTACAAGTACCTCACGCCAGATTTATTGACCAGATTACTTACAAAGCCGAGTTAGTTGGAATTCAAGTAATTGTCAATGAGGAAAGCTATACATCTAAGGCAAGTTTTCTAGATCAAGATTTAATTCCTAGCTACAAAAAAGGTAGTGTTCATACTTTTTCTGGTAAAAGAATTAAGCGAGGTCTTTACAAATCTGAAGGAGGTAGTTTACTTAATGCAGATATAAATGCATCGTTAAATATCTTGAGAAAAGCAATCCCTGAAGCGTTTGCCCAAGGGATAAAGGGGATTGTAGTTTCCCCAGTGAAGGTAAAACTTCCTAAGTAAAAGTTGTTAGATATTTGTCTACATTTTTTACAACTATCCTAGAGATAGCAGCCAAGGTAGTATGCAACTTGGGCAACTTGGTTTGGCTCTCGCATCAGGGTAAAATGATCTCCATTAATGATGTGTACACTCAGTTCACCTTTAATTAGGGTGTCCCATCTAACTCTGTCTCCACCATTACTGACTGTATGCGAAGCTTGTGCGACTGACTCACTTGCTAGAAGTGATAAAACTGCCCCGTTATATGACTGTGGCTGATACTGGGTTAGGGCCAGCATATTTACCTGAAAAACACGCCATAAGCGCTGTAATTGCTCCAAAGACAACTCAGATGGGAAAAGTTGATCATGTTGGGTAAGTTTGAATACTTGCTCTAAAGAAACCAGCTTTCCTTCTAGTGACTCTAGAACTGAGTGCAAGCTTTGTCTCGACTGCCCAGCTAAATCTTTTATGAACTCCACAAGGAGTTGATCCTTAGCCGGTATGTCTTCAGCAGTCGGTATATGGCTATCAATCAGAACTAACAATGCAACTGTCTCCCCTCGATGAATAAGCTGTTGTGCTATCTCGTAGGAAATTATACCTCCCATAGACCAGCCTATAAGGTGATAAGGACCCTGAGGTTGCACCGTCAAGATTTCCTCAAGGTAGTAACTGGCCATTGCCTCAATGGTGGTCAAAGTCAGCTGCTGTTCTATCAAGCCTAATGATTGCAGTCCATAGATAGGATGTTCCTGCCCTAACTGTTGGGAGAGTGCTGCATAGCACAGTACGTTCCCACCTACCGGATGGACACAGAACAGAGGAACTTGTTCTCCTTTAAGCTGAATGGGTATTAATACTGAATTAATAGCATTAGACATCTCCGAAAAAGAAGCTGAAACCTTTATCTTGTCTTGGTGAAAACCTAATTTCTGGAGATGTCTATTAATAGCAGAATGATTACTGGCTTTGAGCAGTTGGGATAGTTGTGCAATAGTGGGGTTTTGGAGCAGGGTAGCCGAGGGCAACTCTACCTGAAATATATTCTTTATTTGAGCCATGACCCTCACTGCTACAAGGGAATCTCCTCCTAACATAAAGAAATCATCGTGGATTCCCACCTGCTCAAACCCAAGAACATCCTCCCAGATACCAGCAATAATCTGCTCAAGCTTGTTTCTGGGAACAACATAAGCCTGAGTTATTGGTGGTCGTTGGTGTACCTGTTTGGGTAGATCCTCCTTCGATGATTCTTCTAAAAAACTAAGTAGTGTAGAGACTTGGTTTTGCTCAATCCGAGACTGTAAATCTCGTGTCGATACAATAACTTGAGGCAGTGTATTACACAAAAGACGACGAAAAACATCTATGCCCTCTGCGGGTAATAGCCCTAACTTATGGTCTTTGTGAAGTATATTTGTAGTTGCGATCGCTTGTTCGTACAGACCCGAATCAGCAGGTTGACTAATATTTGGGTAAAGATTATCTGAGTGGACGTAGTTTTTCACTTCAGATGCTACCTTTTTCAGCGCCTCTTTATCCTGTAATGATACAACAAGCTTGCCGATGTGCTTCGCTTGTGCCATATACTCAAAAGCGATCGCCACTTCTGAAATTGGGAATACTTGATGAGGAAGGGGACTAAGATTCCCATTTTTGAAGTGTTGCACCACTTCCAGGAATATGGAATTAAAGTTAGGGATATTCGGCTCTAAATCTATGGTAAAGAAGGATAAGCTTTTCTCAGAAAGCCGTAAACCCACCTGGCTGTTCTCATCGATATTTTGCTTGTCAAGTTCCAGAAAACGTCCGTAAGGTGCCAGAATTGACAAGCTTTTGGGTATAAATTCTCCCCCTAAAGAGTTCAAAACTACATCAATACCCTTGCCGTTGGTGTGTTGCATCACTTCATCGGCAAAAGCCAAAGACCTTGAATCCATCACATATTCAATTCCCAGAGAATGCAGAAACGCCCGTTTTTCTGGACTGCCAGCTGTGACAAAGATTTCTGCGCCGATCATCTGAGCAATTTGGATTGCAGCCATGCCCACACCTCCGGCGGCGGCATGGATGAGAACACTTTCCCCTTTGCAAAGCCTGCCCAATTTATTCAGCGCATAGTAGGCTGTCATAAAGGAAATCGGAATTGTTGCTGCCTCTTCTAAACTCAGATGATTTGGTTTGGGTGCGACATAGGAGACGGAAGTTGTTGTAAATGCGCTAAAGCAGGAAGAAGAAAAGGCAATGACTTCATCTCCTATCTGATAACCCTCGACACCTTCTCCCAGCACCACAATCTTTCCTGCACATTCCAAACCGAAGTTTAAAGGAGTATTAGATTGCACTGGAAGCATCCCCAGCGCTACAAGCACTTCCTTGTAGTTGAGTCCGGCAGCACATATCTCTATTTCTACCTCACCTGCACCTGGTTTCTGGCGTCTCGCAGTTTGAAATCTCAAGGTTTCTAAAATACCAGGAGAGGATATTTCCAAACAAAAATTCTGGCTTTGGGAAGCGGAAAAGTTTTTTTCCCTTTGATCAATTTGATCGGGTGTTAAGGGAAGATCCAAGGTTCCGATTCGTTGTTTTGCCGCCGCTGCGGCCATCCCGACTTCTTGCCAGCCATCCCAGTTAATACTTACTGTGAATGTTCCATTTTCTGAGGTTTTATGATGAGCGAAGGCATCAAGAAAGGCATTGGCTGCACAATAGTCTACCTGTCCAAAGTCATTTAGAATTGAACTGAGTGATGAACAGAGAATAAAGAAATCTAGCTGAACATCCTTGAAAAGAGCATCAAGTACGAGGGTTCCCCTGATTTTCGGAACAAGAACTTTTTGTGCTATTTCTGGCGTTTTTAGCTGAATCACGCCTCCCCCAGGAACACCTGCTGAGTGGATCACACCATTAATCTGACCAAATCGCTCTAATGCTTGAGCTATGGCGTTTTGCATTTGTTCCAGGTTGGTAACATCTGCATTGACAATCAAAACCTTGGTACCCAGCTTCTCTATTGCTTGCAATTTTTGGATCTTGCAACTTGTATCATCTTGAGCCTCATGACTAGCTAGCCATTGTTCCCAGTGAGTTTGAGCCGGAAAATCAGAACGCCCTGTCAGGATCAATTTAACCTTAACTGTTAGCGCCAAATATTCCGCTAGTGCCAGTCCTATACCTCCAAGCCCACCTGTAATCAGATAGACTCCGCCTTCCTTTAACCTTTGTATTCCCGCATCTGAGTTCTCTAATCTGACTGACTCGAAAGTTTGTACCCAACGATGTTGTTTACGGTAGGCAATAATTTGTTGGTCGGATTTAACCTTTAATTCTGCTTGCAGCTGTCTGATCAGTTGCTTCTCTTGCCAGGTTTCTGATTGCGGAATAACTACGTCAACACTACGACAACTTAAGTAAGGGTATTCTTTAGGAATAGTTCTCACCGGGCCGATTAAAGTGGCTTGCTCAGGACGTAGCTTCTCTTCTGCGGTTACGTCCTGCATATTATTTGATATAACTATCAATTGAAACTGATCGGTAACATTTTGTTTACCAAATGCCTGAGCAAGAAATAGCAAACTGTAAAATCCTAAATCTAAAGCTTGGTCAATTCCTGCCAATTCTGATGCGGCGTGACTTTTTTCGGCTAGACTCCATAAATGAACGATGGTTTTAGGGATGTCTCCCAATTCTGCCAACAAAGTTTCGTAGTCCTTGGGTTGTCGAGGATTGAGGGTATATGAGCCTTGATTCTCTTTTTTAAAGGACTCTCCTATCTTGACAACAATCACTTTTTGAGATTCGTTTTGAAGTTGTTTTGCCAGTTGAGAACCCAAGTTGCACTCATTGATAAACAGCAGAACGCTGCCCTGTAAATGCTCTAGTTGACTAACAGAAAGCGGCGACCTTTTCCAGGATGGGACATAAAACCAATCAGCAATATCCAGATTTTTACTTAGTGTTGCTTGAAACTCAAGTACATCTTTTCTTGGCGGTTCAATCCAATAACGTTGGCGTTCAAAGGGATAAGTAGGTAAGGGAAGACGATAATGCTGCTCTTGCTTGTAGAATCCAAACCAATCCACCTTTGCCCCAGCAAGCCAGAGTTGCCCCAGTGTGGTGAATAAAAAAGCTATATCCGATTGTTCCTCTTGGGGATGACGGACTGAAGTTAACACCGTTTGTGCGGCTACCTTGTCTGGATGCCTTTTAGCTAATGTCGTTAGCGTCGGGCCTGGCCCCACCTCTAACAGAATTTGCTCAGGTGTTGCCAACAACTTCTCTACACCTTGGGCAAATAGCACTGTGGAACGCAGATGTTGAGCATAATAGTCAGGATTTGTGGCTTGTGTCGCGGTAATCCAAGTACCAGTAACGTTGGATATATAAGGAATGTTTGGAGGATTTAAGGTAACTTGTTTTACCCGATGTGCAAATGCTTCCAAGATTGGTTCCATCATCTGGGAGTGGAAAGCATGGTTCGTATGCAGACGGCGGCATTCAATGCCTTGTGTAGCCAGTTGATTTTCTAAGGCATCTACTGCTGCGGTGGAACCAGAAACTACGCACTGGAACGGTTGGTTAATTGCTGCTAATGAGAGTTCTTGTCCCAACAGAGACTTTACTCTGTCTTCGGGCAGGGGAATAGCGAGCATTGCCCCATTGGGAAGTTGCTGCATCATCTGCCCCCGTGTTGCTACCAGAGATAAGGCATCTTCTAAGGAAAAAACTCCGGCGATACAAGCGGCTACATATTCGCCAATACTGTGACCGATCGCAGCCACAGGATTCACCCCATAAGACTGCCATAATTTAGTTAAGGCGTATTCAATGACAAAAATAGCTGGTTGAGCGTAGATGCGAAGCAGCTTGTCGTGAGACATCGCTGTTTGTTGAAGTTGCTTTGATGCGCGATCGCTCTTTTCCTCATCAGGGTAGATTAGATGACGCAGATCGAGTCCTAATTGAGGCAAGAGAATTTCTGAGCATAAATCAACTTGTTCTCGAAATATTGCCTCGGTTTGGTAAATTTCCCGCGTCATATTCACATACTGAGAACCCTGTCCGGGAAACATGAAGACAACAGACCGATCTGCAACTTCAGTGCAGTTGCTAAAAACTTGTTTTGGTTCTAAATTACTTAAAACTTTGACGGCTTCTTCTAAGTTCTGACAAACTACCATCCTGCGGTGGTTAAAAACCCAGCGACCAATGCTGAGAGTATAAGCGACATCAGCTAAATTAAGTTTGCGATCGCGGTGTAAATGGTCAGCTAGATTCGCAGTCGCTGTTTCCAGAGCAGAGTTAGTTTTTGCAGAAATTACCAATAATTGATATTTTCTCCCCCTCTCCCCCTCTCCCCCTCTCCTCTTAATAACTGGGGCTTCCTCAACAATTACGTGAGCATTAGTACCCCCAATTCCAAAAGAACTAACCCCAGCCCGGCGAGGAATGTTATTTGTTTTCCATTCACTAAGAGTCGTATTGACGTAGAAAGGACTATTAGCGAAATCAATTTTGGGATTGGGTGTCGAGAAGTTCAAACTAGGAGGCAGCAATTTGTGTTGTAGCGCCATTACACTTTTAATCAGACCTGTCACACCTGCTGCTGCATTCAAATGTCCGACATTTGTTTTCACCGAACCAATCGCACAGAAGCCTTTTTTATCAGTACTCTGAGCAAAAGCTTGCGTTAAAGCAGCGATTTCAATCGGATCTCCTAGAGGCGTGCCAGTTCCGTGGGCTTCGATATAGGAAATTGTCTCGGCATCTACTCCAGCCACAGCTTGAGCCTCGGCAATCACTGCCGCTTGACCATTGATGCTGGGAGCAGTGTAACCCACTTTCAGGGCACCATCGTTATTGATTGCCGAGCCTTTAATGATTGCCTGAATGCAATCTCCATCAGCTAGAGCTTCGTTTAACCTTTTTAAAACAACAATTCCGACACCGCTACCGCCAATAGTTCCCTGTGCATTGGCATCAAAAGCACGGCAGTGTCCATCGGGGGATAGAATCATTCCCTCTTGATACAAATAACCCGTGTTTTCCAGAAAACTGAGAGAAACTCCACCAGCCAAAGCTATGTCACATTCCCCGTTGAGCAAACTTTGGCAAGCAAAGTGAACAGCAACTAAAGAAGTAGAACAGGCCGTTTGCACATTCACCGCCGGCCCTGTCAAATTGAGTTTATAAGCCACCCGCATCGGCAAAAAATCTTTGTCGCTGGAGATTAGTAGTTGTAAAGGATCGACTGTCTCTAAAAGGTCGCGGTTTGGAGTTAGATTGTTGAGCAAATAACTATTCAGACCCAGACCCGCATAAACACCGATCAAACCTTTGTAAGTTTGGGGATTGTAACCAGCCTGTTCTAAAGCTGTCCATGCCGATTCTAAGAATAGGCGCTGTTGCGGATCGATGATCTCAGCTTCTCTAGCACTATAACCAAAGAAATTCGCATCAAATAACTCCATGTCTGACAGAACAGCATTCGCTTTTACATAGTTGGAGTTACTCAGCCAATCTGGATCGACGCCAGCCTTTAACAATTCCTCGTCTGTAAACCAAGTGATAGATTCTACCCCTTGAGATAGATTCTGCCAAAATTCATCAATATTTTTGGCTCCTGGAAACTGACCCACCATTGCAATAACGGCGATTTCATAATTATTTAACTCTTCGTTGTTATTGACATTATCCATTGCCATATCTTCACTACTGATTACGAGAACGGTGGTTTTGCCTGTTTTGGAATTGTCGATTTTTTAAAGCTTTACCATCACTCTGAATTTGGTTGCGAGGATTATTTTTATCGGATGTATCTTGTTTAGGCAACTTCCCGCTTAAGTATTGACTTAAAGTCTGGATAGTTGGGTACTTAAACATGTCAATTATTGACAGTTCCGAACTCAATACTGCTTGCAATTGTTGATTAATTTGTACCAGAAGTAACGAATGACCTCCCAGTTCAAAAAAATTATCGCAAATTCCCACTTTTTCTACTTGTAGCGCCTTTTGCCAAACTTCAGCAATGATTTTTTCCACCTCTGTTTTTGGCATTACATAATTAGCTTCATCTAAAAGAGTTGGCTCTGGTTTCGGAAGGGCGCGACGGTCTACTTTTCCGTTGGGGTTTACGGGAAGTGCTTTGAGGAACACAAAAGCAGAAGGCACCATATAATCAGGTAATTTCTGTTTGAGGAAGCTCCGTAACTCGCTAGTACTGGGGGGGTGAAGGGGGACAATATAGGCGATCAGACGCTTAAAATTGGGATTGTCTTCTTCTGCAATCACTACAGTTGAGCGGACTTTCGGGTGTGTCTCTAGTACAGCTTCGATTTCCCCAGGTTCGATGCGGAAGCCGCGAATCTTAACTTGATTGTCGCGGCGACCAAGATATTCAATATTGCCATCGGGTAAGTAACGACCGAGATCGCCCGTGGCGTAAATTCGTTCTCGAATAGAGCTTTCTGGCGGACTAACAAATGGATTGGTGACAAATCTGCGCTCAGTAAGTTCCGGGTTATTGAGATAGCCTTGCGCTAGACATTCACCACCGATAAAAATTTCTCCGGCGATGCCAATGGGCATTAGATTGTAGTGTTCGTCCAAGATGTAAATGGCGACACTAGGAATGGGACATCCAATGGGAGGCAAGACCGACCAAGAGTTGACATCCTGCTCCAGAGTGAATGACGTGACGACATGACTTTCCGATGGGCCGTATTGATTTTGTAAAACGCATCCAGGCGCATCTCGAAACATCTGGGAGATTGCTGACGTGATTCTGAGAGCTTCGCCAGCGATAATCACTTCGCGCAAGGTATGCAAAGAACGTTTTGAGATCCGAAGTTGTTCGGCAAGACTGCTCAGAGCAACATAGGGAAGATACAAACGCTGAATCTGTCGATCTTCTATTAACTTAGCTAATTCAGCCGGGTTGGTACGCACGTTCTCGTCAACCAGTACCAGGCTACCTCCGCCGCCCAGAGTGGAGAATATCTCTTGAAATGAGACATCAAAATTCAGTGATGCGAATTGCAGGGTTCGAGGTGTTTGACATTCTCCGGCTTGAGAAATCTGCCACTGGATCAAATTCATCACGGCTCCATGTCCCATAGCTACCCCTTTGGGTTGTCCGGTAGAACCCGATGTATAAATGACATAAACCAAAGAGTTCGCAGGTAGTAGGGGAGACTGCGAAATCTCCTGTGGTAGTTCGCCCTGCTCTACGTACAAAATCGGCAGTTCTTGTTTCTCAGACCCGAACAGATTTATCAGTCGATCGCGGAGCTTTTCCTCAGTCAATATAACGATCGGCTCTGCATCTTCGATGACAAAAGTCAGACGTTGCTGCGGATAAGCCGGATCGAGCGGCAAGTAGGCAGCCCCCGCCTTCAGAACTGCGAGAATCGCCACTACCTGCGAAATGGAGCGTTCAGTGAATATACCCACAATCATGCCAGGTAAAACACCCATCTCCCGCAGACGGTTAGCTAATCCAGCAGATTGCCGATCTAATTCCAAATACGTCAGCGATCGCTGATTGTGGATAACTGCGACTGCTGACGGTGTTTTCTGTGCTTGGATCTCAAATAGGTGGTGGACGCATTTCTGTAGGTTATCAGCTTTTTTTCCGACGCGATCGCCAATGCTGCATTCATTCAGCAGCTTTCTTTGTTCGTCGTTACTCAGTAACTCCAAGCTATGAATCGGTTGATTGGGGTTTTGGCAGACTGCTTTTACCAGGTTGCCAAAATGTTCTGCTAGCCGGACGATAGTGGGTTGCTGAAAAAGGTCGGTATTATACGCCATATTCACCAAGATTTCGTTGCATTGCTCAACAATTTCCAGGCGGAGTTCAATTTCCCCTGCCGGACTAGGCCCTGCTACTACCGAAACGCCCTCCAACTTATCTTGCAATGTCTGTTCTACCTCTGGTCTCCAGAAACTTTGCATCGCAAAGGAGGTTTGGAATACCGGGGAATGCGCTAGATCGCGAGAAATGCAAAGTTCAGAAACCTGTTTGGGAAACGGAAAGTGTCCATGATCCAGTCCATCGGCTACCGTGATTTTGAGGCGCTGCAACAACTCAGCAAATGGCTCCTTGACGTTAATTTGCGTTCTAATCGGAACCATATTAATAAAGTAGCCCACAGTGTTGGCAAATCGATCTTCAGGTCTGCCGGCACTCGCAACCCCAACAATGATGTCGCTTTGAAGCGTATATCGAGCCAGCAACGCCTGATAGATTCCGAGCAGTAACACGAACAAGCTGACATTCTGATTCTTGGCCAGAGAACGAAGCTGGTGGGTCGTATTTGACTCCAACTTGGTGGAGATTGTCGTGCCTGCATAGGTTTGGCTGGGGGGGCGCTCCCGATCGAATGGCAACGCCAGCAGTGGCAGAGTCCCGCTCAGTTGCTTCTGCCAATAGGATAGACTGGCTTTGCCTCGTTCGCTACAGATCAGTGCTTGTTCCCAGGCAACGAAATCTGCATAGTGGGCGCTCTCTGGCGAAGCAATTGCGGGTTCGCTTCCTTGTGAAAACGCGGCGTATGCGTGCAGGAAGTCGTGCAGCAGAATGGGCAAAGACGATCCGTCAACTACCAGATGATGAATCACAATTAGCAACTTGTGGCGGCTCTGCGATTGGTGAAAGAGATGAAGGCGAACAAGTGGATCGGTTTCGAGATCAAAAACTCGATCGGCGGCGGATCTTAACCGCTCTTGTAACACTGCATCCGTTACGAAATCGCGATCGCCATCCTCGAAGAAAAACTCCGTCTGCGGACGAATGGTTTGGATGGGATTTCCTTTGTCGTCGGTGTGGAATTGCGATCGCAGCATCGGGTGACGCTCCATTAGGAAGGATGCTGCTTGTTTGATTGCATTGACATTAACGAGCCGATCGAATTGCAGCGTTACAGGCACATTGTAGGCCGACATCTTCGGTACCAACTGGTGCAACAGCCACAATCCGCGTTGTCCTTCAGACAGAGGGAAAGTCGATGCACGCACCTTGCTGGTTGTTTGTGGCTTGGAAACTGACTCTGTTTCACTTGTCATATTCAGAGCGATCGCTGCCCGTTTTTGCTCAATTAGTCGGCACAGAGCCTCCACGGTTCCATAGTCTGCTAGTTCACGATGCCCGATCTCGACGTGGAGACGTTTTTGTAGCCGCCGGGCGATTTCCATACTGCGAATCGAATCAACGCCTAGTTGCCAGAGGGATAGGTGCGGTCTAATTTCACTTTCGGTGAGGCCAATGGATTTAGCCACAATTGCGGTGACAATTTCCTGCACGCTCTGACTTGCGTCGTTTGGGTTGGACTTGTCAGGTGCGATCGCCCCGTTAAACTTCGGTTCATCTGAATTAGCACTGCTGGCAGCTTTCCAGAAACACCGTTTCTCAAATGGATAAGTTGGCAAAGAAATCCTCTGAACTTGTTTCTGTTCCCACGACACCCAAGGAATCTTGCCACCCTGAACCCAGAACTGGGCAAGTTTTTCGTAGTTCCGTTGTTCAAGGAATAGCTGTAACACCATCGCGTCGGCACCACCAGCCAGTAGCGTTTGCAATGAGTTGTCGGTTTCGGTAATATTTCCGACATAAATAGGAATATTGCTTGACAAATTTTCTTGGCTGTGTATAAGATAACTCAGCCCACTCCTCAACTCATCAATGCTGTTGACAACCAGTGCCGCTCTCGATGCCATCGCCTCGCGCCCTACCTGGAGCGTGAAGGCAAGATCCGCCAAGGAAACGTCTTGATTGCGATCGAGAAACTCGCTCAATTGAGATATTTGAGCTTCCCGGCGATCGTCGTTCTTAGCAGATAAAACGATGATTTGGGGCGAATCCTGGGCAAGTTTCAGAGTCTCTTCACTTGGCTCTCGCCGATATTCTTCAACGATCAAATGGGCATTGACACCACCAGATCCGATCGCAGTAATGCCCGCTCGTCTAGGCAAACAGATGCCATCAATCGTCAACGGCGACCAAGGCTCAAGTTCTGTCTGCAACTGAAACGGAAGTGAGGCAAAATCGATATCTGGATTAAGCGGTCTGACCACTTTTGTCGGACAAAGTTTTCTGTGTTTTAGCTGTAGCACGACCTTCATAAACTGCGCCATTGCCGAAACGGACTCGCCATGTCCGATGGTCGATTTGAGCGATCCCAGTCGGTAACATTGCCAACGATCCTCAGCGCCATCGCCAAACACTTTTTTCAGTGCATTCAACTCCAGGGAGTCTGCCATCTCCAATCCCATTGCTGCTGATTCGATGTAACCCACTGACCTGGGATCGATGCCACCGCGATCGAGCGCCTGACTAATAACCTCAGCTTGGCGAAGCGGGTTTGGGGCACCGTAAGCGTTGGCTCGACCGCTATGATTGACGGCACTGCTGCGAATAATCGCAACAATAGAATCGTTGTCCCGATGTGCATCCTCAAGACGCTTCAGGACAACAGCTCCTACACCTTCTCCGGGTACAAAGCCAGTTCCGCCTTCGCCGAAGACTCTTGGCATCTTCGATTCAGCCAGCAAGCCGACCTCGCAGAGATACTTATAATTCCTCGGATCGAGATACAGATTGACCGCGCCCACGATCGCCATTTGCAGGTCGCCGCGACGCAGTGCTTCACACCCCTGGTGCAGCGCTACGAGGGCTGAGGAACACATTGTATCGACAGCTACGCTTGCCCCTCGGAGATCCATCGCATGGGAGACGCGATTGACCATAGCAGCAAAAGAAGTGTTGAATCCCACCTTGGTGACGGCACCATATACCCCTATGCGATCGCGCACCGCATCGTCGAGTCCTAACGGCGAATATCCCGCATCTTCAAATGCACGCCAGCATTCCTGCAAAAATATCCTTGCCTGGGGGTCGATTTGAGCTGCTTCTCGTGGCGATATATTAAAAAATAGCGGGTCAAAAGTGTCAAAGTCTTCTAGAAATGCGCCCCATTTGCAGTAACTTTTTCCTTGTTCCCGTGCCATCTTGGGATCGGCTTCAAAGAAACCATCCATGTTCCATCGGTTGTCTGGCAAGTCAGTGATGCAATCTCTTCCCGATTGCAGGTTTTCCCAAAATTCTGTTAGAGTATTAGCCTGGGGAAATCTACCGCTCATCCCAATTACGGCGATCGCATCTTCGATTGGGTGACGCGACTGATGTAAGGCGATCGTCTTGGCTGCAAAATCTCTAGACGGCTGCTTATTTGCAGTGCTTTCTTGGATGGCCGCTTTCGGCTCAGGATGGTCTTCCAGTTTTACCAGCTTCGCAAAGTTTGTCCGTTGAGTTTCAGCAAAATGGTTGACTAAGGCATCAATCGTTGATGCTTCAAAAAGCAATCCCGCCTTCACACCTTCAAAGTGTTTGTTGAGCGCATTGGTCAACTGCGCGATGATTATGGAATCAACACCATAAACGGCGAGGGGTTCTGATGAATCGATTCGGTTTCCATCCATCATCAGAACCTCACCGATCAGTTGTTTGAAGTAAGTCGTCCCCTTTTCCTTCAATTCCTTCAGTGCAGATGAAGCGCCTCCCTTGTCGTTCGGTTGCCTACTGTTAAGTGCTTGCTGTTTTGGAGAAGGTACGGAAGAGATCGATTCTGGCTGGCGCACAACACCGTCACTCAGAGCGACAATCACCTGTTGTCCCAACGAATCAGCCGAACGCGCCGGGTAAGCGATCGCTTGGAAGCCCTCTTGCTGGAGGACTCGTTTCCAGTCTTCTGCTAGCAGGAACGGCGATCCAGGCACTCGTAATGCATCTTCAGCCAACCACCATCCTGCCAACAAACCGAAAGTGAGATGGGAAATTAATGAAGTTTGGGTAATTTCATTCAGGAAAATCACGCCTCGTCCGCGTAAGGCGGCTTTAGCGTTACGTAGAGATCGGCGAATATTGGCTGTTGCATGGATACAGTTGGTGGCAATAACTATATCAAAACAGCCGATTGGAATGCCCTGCTTCGATAGAGGCTGGTCAACGTCAAACAATTGTGTCCGCAAAAACGGATACTTGGGTGCGAAGTGTCTTTCTGCGCGAACCAGAAATGCTGGGGAAATGTCTGTATAAAGATACTCGCCAACCAGATTGCCAAAAGGTTCGAGATGGTGTAATACAGTTGCTGTCGTTGCTCCTGTGCCAGCGCCAATTTCCAGAATTCGTATAGGTGTCAACGCATCGACCCGGCATCGTTCCTGTAGGTAGTTAACTACAGTCTGGGCAAGCAGTTCGTTGAAATGCGTCGCGATCGCATTCTTTTCGTAGATTCCTTCTACCAGTGACATGGAACCATTGGGGAACATGATATCTGTTGCTCGCTTTTGGGCCTTCAGAATCGCTGGAAGTTCGCGCATACAGACATCTACCAACGTGACGATTGCCTGGATGTGAGGCATACTGTCCCAATGGATTTTCTGGCGATTCCATTCGTCCCAGATATCACCGAGATTCCCTTGCACGCTATCGGGGACGATCGCGATCGCCATTCGACGACTCTCTTGCAGCCAGAGTTGATAGAATTCTGGAAGAACGGGTGACAGAGTGGCGCGTGGATGCAGCAAGTCGAGGCTTGTCAGTGTGCCATACAGCAATCTCAGCAGCAAAGTTTCTATTGCTGCAATCGGTTCTAGATATTGCTTTGCTATGGCTGCAACGCGATCGGAATGCCAAGGAACTTGCCTGAGTGCCGACTCAATACAAGACGGATTGACCGGGGGATAAACATCAAGCCACTCGTCGGGCTTGACCAAATCGAGCCTGTCTAAACGAGTGGTTTTCAAGAGAGCAAGTTGATGCAAAGGGCTGACCAGAAAGGCTGACAGCGCTTCTAAACCCTGTTGCGATGCGATCGGCTCAATCCCGCATTGTTTCATGCGGATTTTCGTAGCGTCAGGGATGGTGTTACCAGTGCCGACGTTCCAGTACCCCCAATTTACAACTTTTACAGGGAATGGGAGGCAACGGTTCAACTCGATTGCGAAAGAGTCTTTGAACGCGCAGCCTGCGGCATAACCGCTCATGCCCCCACCGCGAGTCAAAGAAATAATAGAGGAAAAAAACAGCATGAAATCTAATGGCTCGTGTTTAAACACGGTTGCCATATTCACACTAACATCGATCTTGGATGACAAAATAGAGCGGAATCGGTTCTCGTCCATTTCACTGAGGCGTTGGTCGAATTGCCCAACAGCCGAATGAATGACACCATGTATCTGGGAGTACCGAGACTTGATGGACTTGTACGCTTCAGTAAGTGATTCTCGATCGGATGCGTCAGCCCGTAAATATTCCGGGGCGTGACCAATTTGTTTTAACGTGTCAATTTTTTGACGAATTTCATCGTCAATTTGCCGACGACCGATCCAGATGACTTTGGCATCGTAATTTTCAATAACGAAGCGCGACCAAGCACTGCCTATGCCACCCGCCCCGCCGATCACGACGTAGACACCACGGTTTTTATAAGCAGAATGAAACTCATCAGCTTCAGGGGTCGGAACGTTCCGCATTGGGATCGGAGTCTGTCGATACCATTCCCCGTCTCGCCAAGCGAAAACTTCGCCTGCGCGATCATCGGGAAAATGTTCTAGATCGACAGATGAAAGCGATCGCCCTTTTTGCAGATCCAAAGCGCGGACGTTCCAAGAAGGCAGTTCTTTGGCCAGGACACCTGCAAAACCATGCACGGCGGAATGCACCGGGTTTGACGACTCATCTTTATTAATAGCAGCAATCTGCGTCGTCATGAAAGTAAGAGCCAGATTTTTTGTAGCGTAGCCAGCCGAGAGCAGAGACTTGGCGATCCGAAAAACCGAAAGTATCCCGCCCTCTTGTGCAGATAACACTGTACCATCATCTAGCAACGAACAGTTATCTTCAGGAACGACAATGATAATGTGCTGCCAAGGCGAATCTGTCTCTAACCTGCCTTTGAGAGACTCAATCCGGTTTTTTGCCATGTCTCCAAAATAGGATGCGTTAGGAAAGCAAGCTCTCAGATCGTCTTTGAGTTCCGCATCTACACCAATAATCAGCGTTCGCTGTGTGCGATCGCTAAAAGGCAGCTTCGCTTTCAGTAAAGGTATTGCATCCCAGCAGGGTACCAAGGCGTACAACTTCGCCTGCGCCTCATCTTGCGCCAAATCTGACTGCCTTGCCTTTAGATCCTCCTCATCGCCATCAAGCGGGCAAATCCAATAACTTTCGCGGGCAAAAGCATAAGTAGGCAGACTAATTCGCTGGGGAAATCCCTTGGTGTAAAGTTTGCTCCAATCAACGGTCATGCCCTTAGTCCAGCCATCAACTAAAGCGGCGTATTCACAGTTATTCATCCAACCTTGGATTACTTCAGACACATCCCTGTTTGCCAAAAGACTAGCCAGATATTCCTTGCCAGACTTGATGTCTCCGTAGAACAATCCCGATTTGGTATCCGAATCCTTCCAGGCCATTTGCAGCTTATTTCTCAGTTCGGCCATCGACTCAACCACAAAGCCGAGACGTGTTTGCATCGCTTCTCGCCCAACTTGCAGCGTGTAAGAGAGGTTTGCCAGGAAGTTTTCTTCGTCATTGAGATTTTTAGACCAATTCTCTTCTAAGAATGCCACCAAGTTGGCGACTTGACCCTTAAGACACTCGTTGTTCTTTGCAGAAAGGAGGATTGGGAATGGGCCAGAAAACTCGCAGATAGTATCAGCATAACTACGATATTCTTCAATAACGGCGTGTGCAAAAGCACCGGAAAAACCAAAAGAACTGATACCCGCCCGTCTAACGCCTTCGCTCTCCCAATCAGTCAGTTCGCGATTGATATAAAGCGGTGAGCCTTCCAACTTCAGGTAAGGGTTGGGCTGGTTGAGATTGGCGAGAGGAGGAATCTGGCGATGTTTGATCTGTAGTATTACCTTAACCAGCCCGGTGATGCCAGCAGCACCCTCTGCATGACCGATATTTGCTTTCACCGAGCCGATCGCGCAAAATCCGGTTTTACTAGTATACCGGGCAAATGCATTCTTGAGACTGTTGGTTTCGATCGGATCGCCGAGCTTGGTTCCAGTACCGTGAGCTTCTATATAGGTTAGCGTTTCGGGGTCGATCCCGGCATCTTCCCATGCTTTGACGATCGCGTTTTCCTCACCTGCGACGCTAGGCGCAGACAGAGACGGTGTGTAGCCTCCGTGTGCAAAGGCAGATCCCTTGATGACTGCGTGGATGCGATCGCCATCTTTCTCTGCCTGCTCCAGAGGTTTGAGCAGTATACTAGCAATACATTCGGCTGGCACATAACCGTCAGCGGCAGCATCAAATGTATGACAATGCCCAGTTGGAGATAACGCTCCCAGTTTGGAAAAATAGCGGTAGTGCAGCGACGAGAGTAGCAGGTTAGCACCACCCACAAACGCCATTTCGCATTCCTTGTTTCGCAGTGCTTGACAGGCGTAATGCAGCGCCACCAAAGACGAAGAGCAGGCTGTATTGATCACCATACTCGGCCCCTTGAAATCGAACCAGAACGAAATCCGGTTGGCGCTGATGCCGCTTCGTCCCGTCCCGGTATAAATATCAAGCGGCAAGCCCATCTCGACAATTTTCTCTGCGTAATCATCAAAACAGATTCCGGCGAAGACACCCGTGTTGCTGCCGCGCAACTGATTAACCACCCCGGCATCTTCTGCTGCTGCATACATACTTTGCATTAGCAAGCGGTTCTGCGGGTCCATCCACATCGCTTCTCGCGGGGAAATATTAAAAAAGGCGGCATCGAATTTGTCTGCATCTTTGATGAAACTGCCCCATTTGCAGTAGGTTTTGTCTTCGGAACCAGGATTTGGGTCAAACCAGGGACGATAATCCCAGCGATCGCCAGGCACTTCCCGGATTACATCTCTGCCGTCACGGATCAACTGCCAAAACTGATCGAGATCCTCGCATTCGGCGTAAGTGCTGTGCATACCGATGACTGCAATATCGCCGTGCAGGTTTGCTGACAACTTTTCGTGGCGTTCCGATCTCGATCTATCTAACTTTTCTGGAGTGGTGCTGTGCTTCGTTCTTTTTTCATCAAGTAGTTGTAGAAAAGCAGTAGGATGGGAATCTACGAAAAAATTTGTCACTTCCATGAGGCTGGGATACTCAAAGAACAATGTGGCATTTAGTTCCAGGTCAGTATCCTGTTCGATGCTGGCTGCGATCGCCACTAATTCGGCCGATCCCAGACCTAGCTGCATCAAATTGGTATTTACCTCTGTTTCGGTGATCGATATCTGCGCCGTGATGTTGATTTTGTCGATGAGATAACGCAGCACATCGGTAGCCAGACTTGTCTCAAGGATCGATGCGTCAATTGAATCAGCTTTTGGTGATTCCGGTGAAGCCTGTTGAGGTTCTTTTCGGTCATGGAGAAGCTTTAACGAACAACCTCGCAAGCGGGCAACCACTAATGAGTTATCAGAAATAATATCTGCATCAAACAGAATCAGTTCGCCAGAATTCTTGACTAATCGGGTATGTACCCAACAACAATCGAGCGTTCGCCCGTTGTCAACTTTGACACAATAGATTTCTTTGATGCCAAACGGCAAGTAGTTAGAATCGTTACCAATTGCATCTGCAAGCAGGGGTGCTGCGGCCAGGAAAGCGCTGTTGATCGCCAGAGGATGTAAAGCATAAGTATGGGACTCTTGACGGCTCTGTTCGCTCAAACAAACTCTGGCAATTATACCATCACTGGTGCGGAATAACCTTTCAATCGTCCTGAAACTAGACCCCAAGCGAATTGCGGGAACAGTTTGGTAGATCGATTCCAGATTGCCAATTGGAGTGCAAGACTCCAGTAGGTGTTCTACGTCCAAGTATTCCTCTTTGTACAGATCCGGCTGTAAGTGTCCTGTCGCCGCAGTTTGCGCCAATTGTTTTGAGGTGGTGCGGTGGTATCTAGCCTCGAAATTCAATCCTGTTGGGATTTCTGAGGTGTGGATTTCAACGGTAACTGCTTCCCCTCGGTCAACAATTACCGGCTGAACAAAGGTGAGGCGTTTCAAACAAAGGGCACGCTGGTGCGGAAACCGTTGGAAAAAGTCTGTCATCGCTAGACTGGCATGAGTAACTCCTAACAGAACCCGATCGCCCAACAATGTGTGGTCTTGCAGAAACGGTTCGTCGTAAAGATATGTTGCGGTTATCCCCCCTGATGTCTGTGATACCGATGGCTCTGCCGTTGCTTGGGTATCCTCCTGGGAATCATAGATGATGTAGGAAAACTCCTTGTCATGCTCAAATGCGTATCCGGGCAACACTACACACGATTTGCGATCAACGCGATTCAGCCGAGCAAAATCGATGTCTGCACCAGCAGCCCAGTAACGTGCCAATCCGATCAGGTCGCGATCGTCAATAGCGGATTGCAATTCAGCATCTTTTGGTATCGGTAAGTCTGCGCCGCCAAAAGATGCGTAGATACCCGGATTGCTAACATCGACATTGTGACCTGCTAACTGCTCGACTACATTGAGCGCTTGGTTCGTTGAGGATGCGATCGCGGCTAAACGATACTTAAGGTTGCAATCTCGTAACTGTAGAGCCGAAGCGAGATCCGCTACTGAAATCGCGGGATGTTCTCGCAAATATATCTGAAGCCGTGTCAAGTAACTCTGTAGTCCTTTCTGGGTTGCGGCAGCAAATACAAGTAACTTTTCGGTCGGATGAGGTCTAGATATGGTATTTGACGGCTTCTCTTGATATTCCTCCACGATTAGGTTTGCGTAAGAACCGCCTGCACCAAAAGAGTTAATTAGGCTACGGCGTGGTAGGTCGCTATTGTGGGAATTCGACTGAGGAATCCAGGGCGACAATTGTTCCTGTAGGTAAAATGGTGAATTGTCGAGTTTGATGCGGGGATTTCTAGGTGTCGCGTTGATGGTGGGAACGAGGGTTTTTTGCTGGAACTGCAATAGTACCTTGGCGATTTGCGAAATGCCCGATGCCGCTTCCAAGTGGCCCAAGTTAGATTTAACCGAACCGATCGCACAGAAACCTGTCTTGTTAGTTAGCTTTGCAAAGGCATTCTTCAGCGCAATGATTTCGATGGGATCGCCGAGACTGGAGCCATTCGCCGCCGATTCGACATAGGTAATCGTCTCAATGTCGCACCCACTACGGGCGATAGAATCCAACACCAGTTGAGTTTGTTGGGCTGGATCGGGAGCCGTGAATGCCTGTCGTCCGCCGCTGTGATTCACAAAGCTACTTTTGATGATGCCTTCGATCCGGTCATTGTCCGCAATTGCCAAACTGAGTGGTTTCAGCAGCAACGCTCCTACACCCTCGCTGGGAATCATGCCATCGCCGTCGCCAAGGCTTCTGCTGTGTTGTCCAGAACCAAGGAAGTTGGATCGCTCCAGGGATAGGAATTTTGAAGGTTCCAAAGTCAAATTGACACCGCCAGCCAACGCCATCGAACAACTGCCCTGTCGCAAGCTTTCACAAGCTAAATGGATTGCGGTCAACGAACTGGAGCAAGCGGTATTCAGCACCAGGCTGGGCCCAGTCAAATCAAAAAAGTGCGACACCTGATTGGCAATTTGCCATTCCGTACCGTTGGAACTGAGGAGAGCTTCATTTCTAGAAGGATTAGTCCAGGCATACTGACTGTACATTGAGCCGACAAAAACACCGATGCCTTTCTTCTCCCTAAGCTGGAACTGTTTTAGGGCTGCCCGTGAATAGCCCGCAGCTTCAAAGGTTTCCCAGGCAATTTCTAGGAACAAACGCACCTCTGGCGGCATGGCGATCGCTCTTTCTTCGGAAACACCGAATAGTTGACGATCGAAATGGTAAACATCGTTGAGGAACCCGCCGAAGTGCGATCGCGCCAGAGTCCCAGAATGTTTGCGATCTGACAAATTCCACCGCCGAAACCTGTCCGCCTCGACAATGCAACTACGCCCTGTTCTGAGAACTTCCCACAATTCATCTAAATTTTTAGCACCTGGATAGCGACCAGCAATGCCAACGATGGCGATGTCGTCCTGCACAAACCTACTCGCGTTTTGCGCGGCGTTCGCGGTATCCGACGCAATCCTGTTTTGGGCAGGTTGGGGAGAGACTCTGGGATATGGCGAATCTTCGTTAGTGGATTGTGAGACGGAATCGCTGCTTGCTGGCTTCGTTTCGTCAATTCGAGTCGGGAAGGTGTTCGACTGTTCGCCAAAGGACGCGGTTAAGAACACCTGGTGATGGGCTAATAGATAGTCAACGAGTTCGCGGGTAGTGCTGTATTCAAACAAGATGGTGTTGGGAAGCGATCCAGTCACCTGTTCCAGTTTCTGGATCAGCCCCACCTGCACGATTGAATCCACACCATACTGCTCGAAGGGCGCATCGAGACGAACCTTGTTTGCTGGAGTCCGTGTTGCCTCTGATAAGGTCTGGCGAACAAATTCTGTAGTCCGCTCCTTCAATGACACAACACTATTTGTTTGCACATTTGATGAATCATCGGGCTGTGGCTGGGCGACAGATTCCGGCTCGGCATGGGGCTTACCCAACAAAGGTTGACGAATAACGCCATTACTGGTAGCAACGACGATCTGATGGCCTAAATCATGGGCAAACTCCACCGGAAACTTGACGGCATCGAAACCTTCTTCTTGCAAAACCTGTTTCCAGGCGTGAGAATTCAGGGCAGGGCAACCTGGGATACGCATTTCGGCATCTTCAAAACGCCACCAGCCTTCCAGCAAGCCAAAAGTCAAATGGGAGAATAGAGAATTTCCACTGATCTCGTTGACAAAGACTTGTCCGCCTTCACGCATCGCGGCCTTGACGTTACGTACAGTCTGACGGATATTTTTAGTTGCGTGAAGGACGTTCGTTGCTACTACAATGTCGTAACTTCCAGGCTGAATCGACTGAGTGGAAAGAGGCTGCTCGACATTAAAGCGATCGACCTTAAGAAATGGGTAGTCGATCGCGTAATGCTCCTGGGCATGAATGAGGAATGCCTGGGAAATATCGGTATAGCAGTATTCGCCGATGCGATCGCCATAAGGCGCAAGCTTTTGCAGTAAACCAACGGTGGTTCCGCCTGTTCCCGCACCAACTTCCAAGATTCGGATAGACCCGTTGCCTTTGTCCAAACTGTTGATAGCATCCACAACTGCATCGGCAATCACCTCGTTGAAAAAATCTGCAACCGGATTGCCTCGGTATAGCGGCTCGACCAGCCGCAGCGAAGATTCAGGAAAAATCACGTCCTGGGGAAGTTTTCTACCACTCAGGATATCTGGCAATGAGCGCAGACATCTCTCCACAAGATTTATCTCTGCTGTAACGCTTGCGCTTCCTTCCCAGTCCCGCCGCGCTTTTTGCCAAGTCCTCCAAAGTTCTTCGACGCTGCTGACATTTTCCTGACGAATTAACCAGCCATTTTGTTGAAGCAGACGGATGCTCTCGTCAAGCCACTTATGATAGTAGATAACAGGGAGCGATCGCGCCTGAGGGGAATTGAGAACTCCCATCTCGCTCAAATTGGCAAGCAACAAGTTTTGCAGCAGCGCGTCACGGGCATCCGTTCGATGGGTGCTAATTAATTGCAATTGCTGAGAATAGCGGATTTCCGCCGCAACATTCTCAACTATAGGATCAGCCGTTTGACTGCGGGCGGAACCGACTACGGAAAGCACTTCATCTTCAATTACAAACTCAAGTGCTTGAGGTTTGAGCAGGTTGATGAATGCCAATTGATCGATTTGTCCTTG
Source organism: Nostoc sp. NOS(2021) (assembly GCF_017115025.1). Taxonomy (GTDB): domain Bacteria; phylum Cyanobacteriota; class Cyanobacteriia; order Cyanobacteriales; family Nostocaceae; genus Nostoc. The sequence continues at coordinate 35,295 of NZ_JABXKM010000017.1, forward strand.
CAGCAGCCGATCTAGAGCCGCCATTGCCTGCTGTGATTCAATCGAGCCAATGCCGTTTTGCCGCATTCGTTCTCGATAGGTAGCGTCAGCCACAACACCAGCGTTGCCCCAATATCCCCAATTCATAACTTTCACCGACACAGCCCAGTCTTTGCCAAGCTGTTCGGCGTAGGCATCCAGGAAGGTACACCCGGCAGCGTAGTTGGCTTGTCCTGGCGACTCACCGAAAGAGATCAGGGAAGAGAAGAAGAGAACGAAGTCCAACGGCTCGTGCTGGAAAACCTGAACTAAGCGAACGCTGGTTTCAGCCTTGGCTAGCAGTCCAGTCCGAAAACGGGTAATGGACATCTGCGCCAGACTCTGGTCTTGGAGATCGATCGCAGTGTGTACCACGCCATTTATACAACTGTAGCTTTGGCGAATCTCGTCGAGAGCTTTTGACAAAGAGGCTTTGTTTGTTGCGTCCACCTGAATGTAGAGCGGTTTTGAACCGAATGCAGCTAGTTTCGCCTGTTTTTCGCGGATTTGATCGTCGAGTTCTCGCCGACCGATCCAGATTACTTGCGCTTGATAGTTCTCAATGATGTGTCGGCTCCAGACTTCGCCAACACCGCCAGCACCTCCGATCGCTACGTATACTCCCTTTTGCTTGTAAGCAGGAAAACCGTTGCTTTCAAAGGCGATCGGGATCAGCTTGCGGGCAAACCATTGCTTGTCTCGCCTCGCAAGTAACGGGAAATCTGCGGTGTCATTGTCAGGAAATAACTCACCGAGAGATGGCAAGCCCCCGTCAATATCCAGTAACCGAACGCGCCAATGTGGATATTCACTCTTGAGCGTTGCAACTAGACCGTGAATGCTTGCCGTAGTTGGATTTGCGGTTTCAAATGGCCGAACTGCAACGCTCTGACTCGTCACCACAGTGAGCGCTAAGGACTTTTTTCCGTAACCGCTCTCAAAGAGCGATTTGAGCAAGCGAAACAACTGAAGAACGCCAGACTCCTGCTCATCGACAACGCGATCGTCATCTAAGGCATATTTAATCGGTGCTGGAGCAAGCCAAAGTAAGCGGTCTATCAATCCTAGCAATTCGATTTGTTTGGAGAATTCCTCAACAGATTGCGGCTTTGCCGAGTCAACCAGCACTGCGGCGCGGTTGAGTTCGGCAATCTGGTCTTTCCAGGTTTGGTTTGCACCGAAAACTACTGTGAGGCTGTCTTTTGAGCGCTTTGCTTCAGGTGCGATCGCCACACGATCCCAAACTGGTTTCAGGGTAACAGAACCCAATCCGGGCGGCATCTCGTTACTTATCAAAGGCTTTGGTTGATGTTGAATGACTGCTGCATCGGAGTCCTGCTGGCGAATTTCGCGGGCGACAAAGCCCTTCATCCGAACTGCAACCTTACCGTCGTCAGTGCATAAATCGATGTCTATTCGTTGAATCGGGCTGTCTTTTTTGGTTTCGGGCGCAAAACGAACCCAAGCCCACATGAGGGCAGCACAGGAATCGTATACTTCTATCTGTTCCAGGGACGATGGCAACGCCAACCGCAGCGACTCCTGGGAATTGGTCTGTAGCACTAAGCCGACGCACGACTGCAACCCAGCATCCAACAGACTGGGGTGCAAGACATATCGAGACTGCTCTTGAGCGACGGCATCAGGAATAACCAACTTTGCCAATACCTGTCGATCTGAAGCTTTGCCTGCGGACAGGAACAGAGTATCGATGGCGTGGTGGGCAGGGCCGTAATCCACGCCTAATGTGCGAAAAATTTCATAACATTCTGCTGACGAAAGTTGACGGTCTTGTATTTGTTGCTGTAGTTCGAGCAAGTTGAGAACAGGAGCGGTATTAAAACGCACTGCTGCGTCACCGTGGCAGTGAAGCGAAGTTTTGCCTTTGAATGTGCTGCCGATCTCGAAGCGCATTTGGTTCAGCGCCCCGTCGAACAATTTCAATTCTACGGCTGTTGGTGATTCGTCAACAAAGAGAGCTTGTACCCAACCAACATTGCTCAGTACAATTACTGCCTTGTCGTTATTGACTGGATACTCTAAGTTTGGCAGCGAATGGCTGATGCTTTGCCAGAAAGCGCGGTGAACCATTTCCAAGTATACCACAGCAGGCAATACTTTTCTCCCAGAACCAGTGTGCCGAATCTGGTGATCTGCTAGAAAAAACTCATGCCCAGTGAACTCGTAGCTGTAATGTTGCGCCGACACCGAAACATTCCTGTGCTGCAACGGATCGATCGCATGGCTTGGTGCAAGTGTCGAAAAGCTGACCGACGAAGGATTAGGCGCCGGCCAATAGTACTCTGATGCAAAAGGGTATGTGGGGGCGCTAATTCGGGACGGCAAGCGATCGCAGTATAATCGACTCCAATCCACCTTCACCCCCTGAATCCATACCTGCGCTAACTTGGCTACATTCCGTTTCACCAGCCACTGCGCCAATAATCCTTGCATGTCCTCATCATCTGTGAACAGTTTGAGAATCTGATTCTCCGTAGATGGCGAACCGAAATAGCAACCCTCAAAAGGCTGCCAGTGGGTAGCAAACCTGCGGAGTTTAGCGATCAATTCTTCAACGCTGCTGGCAATGAAGGCGACCCGGCTCTCCATCGGCTGGCGACCGCATTGCAACGTGTAGGCAAGGTTTATTAACCACTCGGTTTCGCTCGAATCGTTAGGTTTGGCAATGCCCTGCTCTAAATAATTAACCAGTGATTCGACGTATTCTTTAAGACGATCGTCTTTCCTGGCTGACAGCACAATCAGAACCGGACTATTGAGTTTCTCTGGCGATAACCTTGGACTTGGCAGATATTCTTCCAGAATCGCGTGGGTATTGGTTCCGCCAATGCCGAAGGCGCTGAGAGCCGCGCGACGGGGCCAGGGCGCTGCCTCCCATTCACGCAGACGATCTACGACAAAAAATGGCGATCGCTCAAAATCAATGGCGGGATTTGGCTGGCTAAAGTTGATTGACGGCGGAATCTTTTTGTGGTAGAGGCTCATCGCCACCTTAATGCATCCTGCCAGCCCTGCGCCTGTATCCAAGTGCCCAATATTCGGCTTCACCGAACCAATGGCGCAATACTGCCTTTGGTTGGTATCTTTTTGATAGCTGTCGCAGAGCGCCTGAATCTCGATCGGATCGCCTAGCTTGGTGCCAGTGCCGTGGGCTTCGACATAGCCAATCGTCTCTGCCCCAATACCTGTAGAAGTCAGTGCCATATCGATCGCCTGGGACTGACCGCGCACGCTGGGCGCGAAGAACCCAGCTTTGTCTCTGCCATCGTTATTGATACCGATTCCTCGGATCAGGGCATAGATGCGATCGCCGTCGGCAATGGCTAGAGGAGCTTTTTTCACTAATAACACCGCTACACCTTCACCTGCCACCAGTCCATCAGCAGCCGCATCGAAGGTTCGGCAGTGACCATCACGGGATAAATTCAAACCGGGACGATGCAGATATCCCATCTCAGACTTAGGCAACAAGGTTGATGCGCCGACTAACGCGTAGTCGGACTGACCCAGGCTGAGGCTTTGATATGCGGCACTAAGTGCTGCCAAGGACGAGGAACAGTTCGTATGCACAAATAAGCTCGGTCCAATGAAGCCCAGCTGATAAGAAATCGTGGTGGGAATCGTGCCGCTCTGACTCAACATCCAGGCGGTGTATTCATCCGTTGCTTCGATAATTCCAGCTTTGTCAACCAACGTGTTGTAACCACTGTTGCTGGCGGAGATAAACACGCTGGTACGAGGTATCTCGCTTGACACATATCCCGCATCTTCCACCGCCCGCCAAGCGTGCATCAGCAGCAAACGAAATTGTGGGTCCATGAACACGGCGTTGCGTGGCGAGATGTTGAAGAATTCGGGATCGAAATTGCCCTTACCTTCAATCGTTCGCTGGACTCCCACAAAGTAGGGATTTCGGATCAAGTCTTCTGATACACCAGCTTGGCGTAGTTCTTCCTCAGAGAAAAATTGCCCGCTTTCCTTGCCGGCACAGATGTTCTGCCAGAATTGATCATGATTTGGGGCGTCGGGAAAGTGACAAGAGATACCAATTATGGCCAGGCTATCTTGCAGCGCTTCGCCTTTGGCGTTGCCGAAGGCTAGCGCAGATCGGTCTAGCCCGTCTTCCTCTGACGCAGACATGGGATTTTGTAACGGAGTTTCTTCAAAAATCTCAGCCTGTTTGTCTCCTAAATAGGCGGCAATATCTCGGATTGTTGAATACTTGAACAAGGATGTAACTGAAAACTCTCGGTTAAATCTTTGCGCTATACGATCCGCCAGAATCACAGACAGAACAGAATCGCCGCCAGTAGCAAAGAACCCGTCGTTAATGCTAATATCCGTGACATTCAGCACATTCTTCCAAATATCTGCCAGAATCGCCTCAGTTTCAGTCTTGGCAGTCACTTTCTCTGTCTTCCGTTGAATCACAACCTCTCGGTTGGCGAGGGATTTTCGATCAACTTTGCCGTTGGCAGTTAGAGGTATGCCATCCAGTGAGACAAATGCTGTTGGGATCGCGTAATCGGGCAGACGCGGCTTCAGATGGGCGATGAGATCGAAGTCCTGTGGCCAGTTGTTTTCGTCGCTTTGCCTTGGAACGTAATAGCCAATGAGACTCTGGACTCCCTGGCGTTCCTTTGCCACGATCGCGCATTCAGCTACTGCGGGATGGCGACTCAGTTCGCGTTCGACTTCTTCCAGTTCGATTCGGAATCCGCGAATCTTCACCTGAAGATCCAACCGACCCAAATGCTGGAGGGTGCCGTTGGGTAGCCAGCAGCACAGGTCGCCCGTGCGATACAGCTTGCTGCCGTTATTCGCCTCTAGGGGATGATCGATAAATTTTTGGGCGGTAAGTTCCGGCTGGTTCCAATACCCCCGCGCCAAACCCGCGCCAGCGATGCAAAGTTCGCCGGGGACACCCATCGGAGCCAGTTGGTCGTGGGCATCCAGGATATAGACACGGGTATTGGCGATCGGCTTGCCAATGGTGACTGAATCACCGGGTTGGATCTTCGCAAGCATCGACCAGATTGTGGTTTCGGTGGGGCCGTAAAGATTCCAGACTTCGCAGCCGATGGACGCAAACATCGATCGCAGGGAATCGTTTAGCATCTCACCGCCACAGAGAATTTTTAAGTTCTCGTCATTTTTCCATCCTGACTGGAGCAACATAGTCCAGAAGGAGGGTGTAGCTTGCATAATAGTCGGTTTCGATCGCCGGATTTCCGCCTTAATCGCCTCAACGTCTTTGAGTCGATCGCGATCGCAGATGGTGCAACGCCCACCCTGAATTAGGGGGAGAAACAGTTCCAGCGCGGCGATGTCAAAACTGTAGGTTGTAACTGCCAGAAAATCAGCCACGAACTGCTTGCCGATTTGGTCTGCCATGCCGCAGAGAAAGTTGGTCAGCGCCCGATGTTCGATCGTGACTCCCTTGGGCTTACCAGTGCTTCCCGATGTATAAATGACATACGCGAGATTTCCCAGACCTGCCAAACATTTTAGAGGCTCGACCGATTCCGCAGCCTGTTCGATTTCGTCCCATTGTCGATCCAGGTTAATGTACTGTGCATCTATAAAACTGATTCGATTGTTCAGCCACGACTGGGTAACGAGGAATGGCGCACCGCAGTCACGTAACATATACGTCAAACGCTCCTGGGGAAATTGCGGATCTAAAGGCACATAAGCACCGCCAGCCTTCATAATCCCAAGCAAGGCGACGATCATATCAAGCGATCGCTCGACGCAAACTGCAACCAAGGTTTCCGACTGGACACCTTGTTGCTGCAAGTATTTGGCTAAAGCTGTACTTTTGCGATTCAGTTCTTCATAAGATAGAGTCCGCTCACCGCAAGCCACCGCCACAGCATTCGGAGTTCTCTCGACTTGAGCTTGAAACAGTTGGTGAACGCAATTGCTGGGATATTCGGAAGTTGCATTCAAATCCCACTGAATCAACCGTAGTTCCGCCTCGTCCATCATTTCGTACTTGTGTACCAAGGCATTCGGATTTAAAATTGCCACTTGAGTCAGCTGCAAATAATGACCGAGCATCTGTTGAATCGTTGTTGCGTCATATAAGCTCGGATTATATTTAAAACTGACTCGATAACCATTTGCTGCTTCAAACACCTCCAATACCAGCTCGTATTCACCTTCTTGGTGGATGTCGAAGCTAATTTCTAGATCGAAAAGGTCGCCGTAGCAACTGCATAAGTGTTGCAAATCGCTAGGTGCAAGACCGTTCTGATACTCAAACGCAACTTGAAACACGGGGGCTGCGATCGCATTGGGGAGAATGCCGATATCTCGGACAACGGTTGTAAAAGAAACGCTGGCGTGGTCAAGACCATCGGACATGGTGTACTTGAGATTTTCCAGAAAAGTTGCGAATGTCTGCTGACTGAAGCCTTTGCTGCGGATCGCCACCATATTGATGAAATAACCAACGACCGAGCGGAATCGTTCTTGCGGTCGTCCCATACTTGGCATCCCAACGATGATGTCATCCAAGTTGGTATATCTATGTAACAGGATTTTGAATAGAGCCAGAAATATGGTAGAGGGGTTGACTCGTTGCGCTTTGCTAAAACTCTGGATTTGAGCCGCCAGTGACGACTCAATCGATGTCGAAATCACTGCGCCAGAAAACTGTTGTGCTTTTGACCGCGAGCGATCGGTGGGTAGTTCAAGTACTGGAAGGTTGCCGGAAAGTGTCTGCCGCCAATAAGATCGATGTTTTTCCCAAGCACCATTCAGCATCTGCCGCTCCCAGAGAACGAAATCCTGATAGGTTGTGGAGATCGGCACAGCAAGCGGCGATTCTCCGTGCAGTAAGCGGCGATAAGCATCAAAAAGTGAATCAACCAACGGTAGGAACGAACCACCGTCAAACACAATATGATGTACGCAAATCAGAAGGTAGGTTTGCGTTGAAGATTTTTGCAGCAGATCAACCCGGATTAACGGGCCTTGCTCCAGATCGAAGGGCTGTTTCGACTTTTTCCTGAGTTTGGATAGGATGCTTTGCTCATCGAGGACTGAAACATCTTCGGTATTGATGCCGATCTCAGTCGCCGGAGCGAGCCCTTGTCTGAGAATGCCGTCTTTTTCAGACAGGTGATAGCCGAGAACAGGATGCTGTCTGAGTAATGACTTCAAAGCCTTTGACAAAATCGAAGTGTCGATGGTGTTCCGAATCTTGAGACACAACGGGATGTTGTAGGCAGTCATGAGCGGAAAGGACTTCTGTAACGCCCATAATCCTTTTTGACCTTCCGAGAGCGGAAATTCCAACTCTCGGTTCTCCGGTTCACTCACCTGTGGATTGGAGTTCGGGCTGTTCGCCTCCAAGTCGATTCTTTGACTCAGGTGTTTTGATAGCGATCGGATTGTGGGATGCTGGAGCAAATCTCGACCTAAAACTTCGATGTCGAAAGTTTCCGACAGACTGCGAATCACCCGCATTCCCGCAAGAGAGTCGATGCCGTAATCTTGCAGATGCTTATTCTCGTCGATTCGATCTGGTGGTAGGTCAAGGAACTCGACTAGAATACAGGTGAGATATCGACGCAGGTTGTCTTCGCTGGATTGCCCTGGATCGATCGCCAAGTCCTCAAACCCCGTCTTAGGCATTGCGGCCAGAGATGGAGCGGGCTGTATTCCTTCATCCAGCCAATAGCGCTGTGTCTCAAAAGGATAACCAGGAAGCGGCACCCGGCGGGCGGTGGGATGTTCCGGCCATGAAATTGCACTGCCTTGCACCCACGCTGCCGCGATCGCTTGCATTCCTGCAAAACTTGAAGTATCTTGCTCTTGAGGAGAACTCACTGTGCCAATAAAGACATTGGGATTCCCTTTTTTCGTCGAAATGCGATCGGGCGCTTCGATATACGATTGCAGTCCAGCCCTCAGTTGTTCGCGATCGCGGACGACCATCGCCATTCGATAGTCCATGTGTTCGCGCCCATTGTACAATGTGTGGGCAATGTCCTTTAAATCAGGGACTAAGGAAGTAGCAAGAAACTTGTTGAGTTCGCTTGCGAGGGCTTTTAACGATTTCTCGCTTTTCGCAGAAAGTACGATGAGAAACTCTTGAATGACGGGCAAGGATTGAGTCGGGGAATGTTCTTTATCTGACGGACGATACTCCTGAATTAAAATATGAGCATTGTTGCCGCTCATCCCAAAAGAATGTAGTCCGGCAAGGCGCGGCTTGTCCGTTTTGTTCCAAGGCAATGTCTCGCTGGCAAGCACACAGGGCTGATTGTCTGTGTCCAGCGCCATATCCGCGCCAGAAAAGCCAAGAATCTTGTGAATCCGCTCGGTTTCCAAACTACGGACGATCTTCAGCAGCGCCCCCAGAGCAGATGTCGATTCCATGTGCCCGATTAAAGGCTTGAGCGTACTAATTCGACAGGAGTGGAGATCCAAAGTTACACCTCTAGCTTTGGCTAGCGATCGCAACCCCCGATTAAAGGCTTCCCATTCCGCCAAGTCGGAAAGACGATTCCCCATGCCCTGAGCTTCGATATAGCTGACGTTACGCGGGTCAATACCAGCTTCTCCATAGCATCGCTCGATCAAGTCTACATGACTCTCTATGTTCGGAGAAGCACTTGATGTACCCCCTTGACCATTGAAGTTGACCGCCGTATTCGATATCAGCGCATAAATAAAATCGCGGTCTGCTTCGGCTTGTGTGAGGCGCTTCAACATCACACTGACAACGCCTTCAGCCCGCAAATGTCCGTCTGCGTTCTCTTGAAATGACTTCACGGTATTGCTGCGGCTCAATTGTTTGGTGCGCGACAGTGCCAAGAAAGGCTGCGATCGCAAAAGCAAGTTGGCGGCACTCACAATGGCATGGCTGATTTCACCGGATCGTAGTGCCGATACAGCTCGATGCAGAGCGACTGCCGCACCAGCGCACTGTGCATCTACGATCTCGCTGGGGCCTCGAAAATCAAAAAAGTACGCGATTCGATTAGCCAGCAGCGATGCCTGCCCGTACCCTTCACCCGGATCGAGTCCGCGTTCATTCAATATCTGGAGGTAATCATCGTCCTGATGAGCAACATAGACTCCGGTGCGGGATTTCTTCAGCGTTGCGGGGGCGTATCCGGCATCACATAAAGTTTGATACACCGACATGAGCAGCAACCGCTGCCTTGGGTCTATTTGCTTCGCATCGAAGGGAAGAATCTTAAAGAAATGCGCGTCAAAGCCGGCAACATCTGGAATAAAGCCGCCCCATTTACAGCGCGTCTTTCCCGGATCTTTGCCTGAGGGATCGTAATACTTGCGCCAATCAAAGCGTTCTCCAGGGATTTCCTGAATCAACGAACGGTCTGCGTCTAAAGCTTGCCAAAATTCACGGACGGACATACAACCAGGCAAGTAGCCGGATAGTCCAACAATTGCGATCGGCTCAATTTGCAGCGAAGGCGGCACAATCAATTCTGGTTGTCTGGAAGGGAGGGACTGCGTTGAGTCCCGATAAAATGCCTCTTCAATACATTTAAGCTGGTATTCCGTATCCATAATTAATTATTTAGTATATGGCAAATATAGCTGGGGGCTGGGGAATGGGGACTGGGGACTGGGTGAAAAGTCTTTTTGTGTCTAAGTTGTATCATCTGTTGATGTCCTGACCACCTTGGCTGTTGCTATAATGCGAAATCAATTGTTCCAGGTAGGAGAGCGACTCCTTTACCAAGGAGTAATCCACTCCGAAATCAACCAAGCAGGCGATATCGTTAACACCGATCGCGATCGCTTCATCAATGACTTTCCTGCCGTCGTCCACAGTGCCGAAAATAGCTGCTGTTTTAACATACCGTTGATATGCGTAATCGAGTATTTTGGCCTTCTCTTTCGCTGAGACACCTTCATTCGTTACACCTCTTTCATCCAGTGCCTGTACGTGCGCGTCTAGAGAACTTTTGATATACGCCTTAAAGGGTGATTCAACAACCTTATGCACCAAGTCACGGCTTTCGTGAACCAACGTATGTAACATTAGGGTTACTATGCCTTCCTTGGGATCGTGACCCCCTTCCTTGCGTCCCTGACGATATAATGCGATCTTTTCTCGCATAGCTTCAAAGTTATTTCCGTAGAGCATGGTGAAAACGTTGTAGCCTTGACGACCTGCGTAGAAAAACCCGTGATCATTCTTTGTGATAAGCAGCCAGACGTTCAGTTCCTTTTGCAGCGGACGTGGATAAACCACAATCGGTATGAGTTCACCGTCCGGGCCGGGAAAGGCGACAGTTTCGCCACGCCAAAGCTTTTGCACCAGCGGAATCCACTCACTACAAATCTTGCGTCGTTCAGCATATTCTGCGGGCGCATAAATAAAATCCGGCTTGTTCCATCCCGACCCAAAACCAAGATCCACTCGTCCACCAGATAATATATCATTCATCGCCCACCACTCGACGATTTCAGCCGGATGGTGCAGAGGTAGGGAAATCCCGGCTGTTCTAAACCGAATACGGGTCGTCTGCGGAATCAAATAGGATGCCATCACCGCCGAATTGGCGAAGATGGAACCAAACTCGTAGAAGTGTCGCTCAGGTATGTAGATTGCCGTAAACCCTGCGCGATCGCCAAACACCGTGATGTCGCGCACGAATTCATATTTCTGCTTGTCCGTCACATCCTTCCTCACGTCAGAGAAAAACAGCAAGCTGAACGAAATTTGGTTCTTACTTTCCTTTTTACAGTTTGCAGTCGGGGGCTGTAGACCGAGCAGTTCTTCGATGGAAGTAGTCATGCTTTTTACAACTTATCTCTGGGTAATTAAGTGACGAGCAAGCAATGTAATCGTTGGATAGTCAATCAGCCACTGTGGCAGAATCTCTTGCTCCAACTGCTTCTCAAGCTTAATTGCCAATTGGGTTGCCGAAATGGAGTCTAATCCGTAGTTCTGGAAAGTCTGGTTGTAATCAATACTGCCTATCTTCAATACTTCCATCACTGCCTTCTGGAGCGCCTTGGCAATCAATTCACCGTGTACTGCCAGTGGCACTGGCTGCCGTTGCAAGCAGTCGGTCAAAAGCTTGACTGTCGGGAAGTCAAGGAGCCACTGGGGTGGCACTTCTTGTTGAAGACGTTTTTCCAGGCGAATTGCGAGTTGGGTTGCCGAAATGGAATCCAGCCCATAATCTTGAAACTTCTTGTTATCATCAATTCCCTTGAGTTTCAGAACCTGAGTTGCAACCTCTCGAATCACGTCGATGGCGGGTGCGTCTGGCTGGTTTGGTTGGGAGTCATTTGCAGCGTTGAAGGCGATCGCTTCATGGCTGTCGTTGTCGCAAGCTTTGGCAGTAGTTTGGGGAAACAACAGACGGTAAATGCGTTGAATCAGTTGCGGATCGAGCCTTTTGATTTCTGACAAACTGATGATCTTTGTGACGCATTCTGGGGCAATGAATCCTTGCTTCTGAACCAGAGATTCCCACTGCTCGATCTGGTGCTGGATGCTTGAAACCTCGGTCTGAGAATTGCTTGCAGAGCGATCGCGCGCAAAAAGCAGCGTGGGAGCAGCCTCACCAAACTTTGTTGGGTCTAGCTCAGTATTCAGAACCCAGGCTGCTTCCTTCTGCTGAAGCGCAAGTTCAAATAAGACCTTACCAACTTGGTTGGAATGTGTAAACAAGCCAATTTTATCAAGATTGTTCTGCATGGCTTTAAAGATACATGATGGTGCCCGTGCCGCCATTCCAGTTTCGTGCCAGTCCACCCAGGTAATTGACTTATAACCCCGTTTATGATTTTGAGTGTTTTGATAAGCCATGAACCAGTCAACATAAGCATTTGCCAAGGCGTAGTCGCAACTTCCCTTTGCGAACCGAGGGATTAATCCCGTCAATGAAGAGAAGGCCACGAAGAAGTCGAGGGTGTCGTTCGCAAAAACGGTGGCAAGTGCTTCGAGTCCTGCTATTTTGGGTTCGAGGACGGCAGCTATGCCAGCCAAATCTTTGGCTACGAAAGCGGGCTTTTTGAAGTCAGAAGTGATACCAGCACTGTGAATCACACCGATGATCGAACCAACCCGATCGCGAATTTCAGCAAAGAAGTTCGCTAACTGCTGAGGTTCGGTTAACGATCCCGTATATATGCTCAAATGCTCAACCTGGCGATCTAACGAGGCTAGCTTGCCAAGTTTCACCTTTAGGTGTTCAGAATATTGTTCGCGATCGTCCCCCCATTTTGTTTTGGGTGGTAGCGGGTTCAGTCCCATCAAGACGAGTTTCCTCGCGCCTTTGGCGACAAGATAATCGGCTATTTCCAGCCCGATTCCTCCCGTTCCGCCGCTGATCACGTAAACTCCGTCGCTACGAATCGAGAAATCCGCCCTTGGTTCTGCAAGTTCAGCTTCCAGGTATGGGACGAACCGTTCTTGCTGGCGATAACAAATTTCCGTTTCTTCCAGGTTAGCGGTAAGCTCTTGAGTGAGTGCCTGTTCGAGCAACCCTGGATTACGGAGCATCGCTGCATCAATATCGATATGTCGAGATGTGACGTATGCGTGTTCGGCACTCAGTACCTTGATCAGTCCGGCAAGTTTCGCTCCGGCAAGACTAATCGTATCTGAGCGGAAATGCTGCAACCCCTTTGTGACATATAATATGTCCAGATCGGAACTGACAGTTATCAGCCGTTGATAAAACGCAATTTTTCCCAGTGCATCTTGATCGCAATCCTTAGAACTTTCGTAGAGAGCGCTGAGATCGACAACGATGCGAATCCGCTCAAGTTGTGAAAGGATCGTCTTTGCACTTTCCAATCCGCAGGAGGAATCGCGAAAATCAAGTATCTGTCCTGATATCTGACGATTTCGGTAACAGTCATTATTTGCACAGTAGACAATCACAGCCTGTTGTTGACTGAATAAACGTTGCCCCAAATCGGCGGTTTCTTCGTTTACCAAAATCAGCATCCCGCCCTGAAAAGACGAGGTTTCTGTAGGTCGAACAGCGCCTTGTTTCCACTTTTTCTGGATCGAATAGGGGGGCTTTGATTTCTCCCCAGACTCTACAGGCTGGTATTTAGGGCGACGCAAAACGAATCGTTCGACTCCATCGTAGCGTACCCATTCCAATCTCGGCTGTTCATCCAATGGGTTGCGGCTCAACCATTCCCGCAGGAGAAGCTGATACTTCTCTGCACAGGATGTACCCTGCTGCACACTAATGATTCGACAATTGTTAGAGAGCGATGTTGCGATCGCGCCCGTCGCCGGATCGTTTTCTATATCTCCAAAACCTTCGGTATTGGCAGTTAGATAATATGTATCAAACAATCCTTGCTGGGATTTTAACCATTCGCCAAGGATCTCAAAATAGTTGCGTGCGGTATCATCTTTAGATTCCACGGCAAGAACAACATCGAATGGTTGCCCAATGGGAACAGTGGCGAGTGCGTCGAAGCTAAGACATTGCAAGTTTAGCGATCGCTCCAGCCCAACGGAAGCCTCAATTTGTCTCACAAGACTACAGATCCCTTCCTTGTCCCGATCGCTGGCGTAGACGATGACGATTTTTTGGTCTTGATAATCAGCAAAGCGATCACTCCACGGAATGTTCTCGGTAAGTGCTTCGGGAGTCCACTCAAGTTGACTGGCTGAGTCGAGACGATCGGCAAATTCTGATTTTTTGGCCGATAAATCCGCGATCGCTCCCATCTCTTTGCCAATCCAGTAACGCTCTCTGGCAAATGGATAGGTTGGCAGGCGAATCCGCTTTGGCGCTGTTACACCAGTGGTATAAATCTGCGTCCAGTCAATCGCCACACCTCGCACCCATAGTTCCATTACCTTGGAGTATTTTCGTTGAGACAACCAAGAATTAGTCGTCGTCACAATGTCACCATCAGCGGCAAATTTTATAAAATCTGAGGAATCCGATCCAACTAAGCCACAATAGATACCATCAAAACTTTTCAGGGGAGTAGATGCACTGCGGTCAAGAAAGCGGCGCAGTTTCTGCCCTACTTCAGTCAAGGTGTCAGCAACAAATCCTAGACGGGCATCCATCGGTTCGCGCCCCACTTGTAATGTGTACGCAAGGTCACATAGCCGATATCCCAAGGCGGTTGGCTGTTCGCCAGGTTGCGTTTGTGATTCCAGGTGTTTTAGCAGTTGTTCTGCATATTCCCACAGGCGCTGTTCGTTCCTAGCGGAAAGTATGATCGGATAAGGTTGAGCGGGTGCAACATCTGTGATAGCTGGATGTTGATCGCTCCGATTAACATATTCCTCAATGACCAGATGTGCGTTCGTACCGCTAAAGCCAAAACAGTTGATGGCAGCACGACGAGGCTCTGCATCAACAATCCAGTCTGTACATTCTGTATTGATGTAAAACGGGGAGCGCTCAAGATTGATGTGTTCGTTTAACGATTCATAGTTGATTGTCGGCGGGAGTTTTTTATTCCTGATGGCAAGCAGCACTTTGATCACCCCAGCCACCCCTGCGGCGGTGGCGAGATGACCGATGTTGCTTTTGAGCGACCCGATCGCACAAAACTTTTCTTTATTGGTGAACTCACGAAAGGTTTCGCATAACGCTTCTACCTCAATCGGATCGCCGAGTCGCGTTCCTGTACCGTGCGCCTCAACCAGTTGAATGTCTGCTGGCTGAATCCGAAACCGTTCGTAGACCTCTTTCTGCAATCGTTGCTGTGACTGTCCGTTAGGTGCTGTAATTCCATTGGTCTTGCCGTCCTGATTCACCCCCCAGCCTCGAATCACACCGCAGATGTTATCACCGTCTTTTTCGGCATCGGCAAGGCGTTTGAGTAACACGACGCCCACGCCTTCGCCCGGTACAAAGCCGTTAGCACGCTGATCAAAGGTGAAACATCTGCCATCGGGTGACAAGATACCAGCCTTGCTCATCATAATGTGCATTTCCGGCCCGGAGAGGACGTAGACTCCTCCAGCCAAGGCTGCATCGGAGTGACCCAGTACCAGGCTGTCGCAGGCGTTGGCTATGGCAACTAGGGATGCAGAGCAGGCTGTGTCGATCGCCATACAAGGCCCCTGGAGGTTGAGGAAATAGGAGATCCTTGCCGGGAGTAGTGCCGCAGAAGAGCCTAGCAATCCGAGAGCGTTCAACTCATATCGCTGCACAATCTTTCCATAGTCTCCGGTTTCGCAGCCTACAAATACGCCACACTTGCTGCCTGCAAAGGATGTGGGGTTATATCCCGCATCTTCAATGCATTGCCAGCTAGTTTGGAGAAACAGCCTTTGCTGGGGGTCCATAAATTCCGCTTCCCGTGGGGAAATATGGAAAAAGAGGGGATCGAACCGATCGATATCCTCCAACGCACCCATCGACTTGCAGTATGTCTTGTTTGCTGCATTCCTGTCCGGGTCATAGAAATCAGCAAGGTTCCAGCGATCGCTTGCTATTTCCGAGACACAGTTCCTGCCGTTGGCGATGTTCTCCCAAAACTCTGCTAAATTTTTCGCTTGCGGAAATCGACCTGCCATGCCGATAACAGCGATCGCGTCACTGCTATAAGAATTTCTGTCGGCAGGGGTAGGCAGAGACTGCTCCGGTATTTCAGTAGTGCTGAGTAATGTCGGGGCGTTTAGTCCGTGCTGAGTGCCCAATAGTACCCCATCGTTAAAACTAGGGGATTGAAGCAAGGATGTATTTTTTCTCATTTCTAACTCAGCACTTTTTTGGTGAGTTGACACTGTTTTGGGGGGAAGTGCCACCGCACCGTTGTTGGACTGCATTCTGGCAACGGTTTGCTCAATGTTGCGGGCAAAGTCCCTGAGTGTAGGATATTTATAGACATCCGTTGCTGGCACCGAAGATCCAAATAACTGATTTATCTTCCTCATCCACGTGACCGCAGTAATGGAATCCATCCCCATGTCAACAAACTTTGCCTCTTCGTCGATGTCGCTCGCTTCCATGAATAGTTCTTCCGCCAGAGATTCGGTGAGGATATTCAGAATCGATGGCGATGAGGGTAACTCTCTGTTTGATGGCATCGGAGCAGGCGGACAATTCTCAACGCGATCGCCAACGATCATCGCTTCGGGAGTGGCTGTCTGCTCCTTCAAACCATTGAGGACGTTGCTAGACTGCTGCACGTAGTTGGCGAATTCTCGCAGAGTTGGATAGCTGTAAACCTTCGTGGCGGGGAGAGAGAGATCGAACTTGACGTTGATGCGTTTGATCCACATGACCGCAGAGATGGAATCTAGTCCCAGATCGACAAACTTTGCATCTTCGTCAATTTCCTCGGCTTCTAAAAACAATTCCGCCGCGATCGTTTCTCTGAGTGTCTGGATAACGAGTTGGTTGGGGTGTGAATCCACAGACTTATCTTCCCAATCCCCAGTCCCTAGTTCAATACTCCGATCGAACCGTTCGTGAATGTTTTTCAGCACCTGGGATTGACCAACAAATGTCTTCTCGTGCATTGCCAACTCTTGCGTGTGAACCGTGTCCAACAAATCCCTTAGCCCTGCGGTTGCCTGGTTTTTTCGCTGAACAAGCTCGTTT
The DNA here is from genome assembly GCF_017115025.1 of Nostoc sp. NOS(2021). Lineage (GTDB taxonomy): Bacteria > Cyanobacteriota > Cyanobacteriia > Cyanobacteriales > Nostocaceae > Nostoc. The sequence continues at coordinate 51,881 of NZ_JABXKM010000017.1, forward strand.
TGGGAAAACTTGGCGAGATGATCAGCAAGCTTCAGGGCATAACCAAGAACTTGGCTACGAGGAAGCACAGGCATCGTGATACCTCGCCCTTTTAACTCGGCTCCCTTGTATTCTCGTCCTCCGAACAGAATTTCACGACTTAAGTTTGGCCCCAAACGTGCAGGAAAAATCAGCGTCGATCCCGCTCCAGGGGTAAAGCCGTACTGCATATAAGGAGTTTGATAGATGCTTTCTTCGCTGAATATGTTTACGTCACAGAACATCCCTAATGACCAACCGCCCCCGATCGCGTGACCCTGCATAGCTGCGATCGCAGGTAGGTGACATCGCAGGGGCAGGCTGTGAATATCGTTGTCGGTAAATCGCGCCCTGCCGTTATATATGTCTTGCAAGCCGCTTTTTGTTCCACCACACGCGAAGTATTGGTTGTAACCAATGAGTACGACAACTTTATAAGTGGGCACACTTTCAATATGCTCGAACGCTTGAGTTAATCCTTCGCTAAAGGCGTTGGAGAACATATTTTTATTGGCTGTATCGGCAAGCGTAACCTGCACAACGCCGTTCAAAAATCTATGGACGTGAACTACACCGCAGTACGTAGCCACTAAGGTAGGACTGTCAAGCCATTGGTCATTTTCCTCCACCATTCGTTTTAGATCCTGGTGGGTAAAGAATGGAACTGCCGACACGCCACTCAACCCGATATTGCTATTGGCTGGAGATGGGAAATAGGCATGACCCACCAGGCTTTGGACGCTACGTGATAGCTGTTTTTTCAATTCAATCAGCGAGCGTTGCGGTGAGTGAGAAATTTGACCTGCGAGATCGCGGGCAAGATCGTCGAGCCGATCGTCGGCAGCAACCAGGCAGTCCAGACCCATTTCTGCTAATGCCTGTCCGCTACACAGATGTGGCACAGCAAAAAATCGAGACGCGAATAATTTGCCAAATCGCTCCTCAATTATCGAGCGATCGCGATCGGTCAAACCTCGGTGACAAAACTGACCTGTTTCACGGAAGATGAGGAAATCACAGAGGCTAGCTAAGTTCCAACCCGATCCGCGAATATCACTTTTAAGTAACGCAATTAGAGGTAATTCTAACTCCAGGAGAAAACCAATCAACGCCCGCATGACTGGCACATCGTCGTGAGTTATGCTGCTGGAAAACAAGCCGCGATCGTCAACCAGCAATAAGACACGCACCTCGTCGCTCAAGGCGAGCGATCGCATCTTATCCCTTAGCTCAGTACTGAGCCTGGAAGCATCTAAGGGACGATCGGCGGCAGCGATCCTAATTTCGACTATTCCCTGAAGCTTAGGGGAAAGACTGAGAAAAGAGGACGTTACTTTGGTCTGCGGTATAAGTTCGGCTGGATCGCTCAGGCGAATCGGTTGTCGATTCCGGCGATTAACTCTGTCGCGCTGAACCTTGTCAGTGTCCACCAAAGTAATTAACTTCCTAGTTTTAGGTGAATCTACTGTCTGCTGTTGGTCGTTCAAATCAATGGCTTTGCTACTTTCTTCACCGCTTGCCGCCTGTGTATTTACTGTCGGAGTAATTTGGCTAGACTGGTTGTCTTCCAGTTCCAACCAATACCGTTTTCTGTCAAAAGAATAGGTTGGCAGCGAAATTCGCCGGGGGGAAATGGTCGATGTGCGACGAAGCCTTGACCAATCAATATTTACGCCTTTGACCCAGAGTTCCGCTAGACGAGGGTAACAGCCTTCTTCAGTCCAAGCTGTTATTTGTTTGAGCAAATCGGGGTCAGAATTCCACTTGAGAACTGTAGCTTTATCTTTACCAGCTAGCCCCACATAGCAGTCATCAATATCGGATTTACCTTTAATAAAAGCATCAAGTTTGGCGATCGCATCGGATTGCGAGTATACGATTATGGCAATCCGCGACTGTAGTGCCTCACGCCCCACTTGCAAGGTATAAGCTAGGTTTTGGAGATTCACCGCACCTGCTTCTAGAAACTGATGCAGTTTATTGGCGTATGCAGCCAAACGCCCGTTATTTCTCGCAGATAGCAGTATTAATACTGGTGCGTCACCGATTTCGGACTCGCTGGTTGGCTCCTCGTCGTATTCCTCCACAACAACATGGGCGTTGACACCGCCAGCCCCAAAGGACGATACGCCAGCGATGCGAGGGACTGTTTTCGTTTTTCCGTCTACTTCTACGATCGGTTGCGGCCAATGCTGAAGATGACGCTGCACGTAGAACGGTGTCTGAGGAAAGTCGATATTCGGATTAAGTTCGTCAGCGTGCAGACTTGGAACGAGTTGCTTGTGCCTGAGTTGCAAGATCGCTTTGGTCAAACCCGCGATTCCAGATGCCGCCTCCAGATGACCGACGTTGGATTTAACAGAGCCTATGGCGCAAAAGCTTGTGTCTTGAGTATGCCGTTGAAACGCCTTAGTCAGACCCGCAACTTCAATCGGATCGCCAAGTTCAGTTCCCGTTCCATGCGCTTCGATGTAGCTCACCTCTCTGGCATCGACCCCAGACTTTTCTAGCGCCTCAAACACTAGTTCTGCCTGTGCTTTGGGATTGGGCACTGTATAGCCGTTGGTTTTACCTCCATGATTGACATGAGTGCCGCGAATTACGGCGTAGATGTTGTCCCGATCGGCGATCGCTTGAGACAACGGCTTCAGTAATACCACCCCCACACCTTCGCCGGGAACAAAACCATTGCTGTGGTTGCCGAAACTCTTGCAACGACCATCTTTAGATAGCATTTTGCTGGCACACAGAATGTTGTAGCTGGATGGATGCAGATAGAGATTGACACCGCCAGCAAATGCGAGTTGCACTGAACCATTTTGAAGGTGTTGGCAAGCTTCATGCACTGCTGTGAGCGATGAAGAACACATGGTATCGATCGGCATACTAGGCCCGCGAAGATTCAGAAAATACGACAAGCGATTGGCGATCGAACTAAAAGATGTGTGGGGGTGTCCGATCTTACCTTGTCTCCAGAGTTCAGGTCCGTAGAGATCGAATCCGGTTCTGGTAACGCCGACAAATACGCCGACTTGCTGTTGATATTGGGATTCCAGCATCTGCCTGGTGTGACCGGCGTCCTCCAATGCTTCCCATGCCGCCTGAAGAAAAATTCGCTCCTGGGGATCGATGTTTACCACTTCGTGCGGGGAAATACCGAAGAACTGGGCGTCGAATTCCTTGGCATCATCCAGAAAGCTGCCCCACTTGCAATAGCTCTTACCAAGCTCGACTGCCTCTTCGACGTGAGGATGAAAATGATCTTCCCAAGACCAGCGATCGCGCGGAATTTCCGAAATACAGTCGGTTCCGGCTTTCAGACGCTCCCAAAAGGTGGACAGATCGTTAGCCATCGGATAGCGACCGCTGATCCCAATGATGGCGATCGCATCTGTGGTATTGCTTCTCGACCGAGCAGCTAATTGGGAAGTATTAGTAGCAAAAATCACGGCAGCAGGTTTGGCATCCGGCGATTCACTTGCTGCATTTGGATCTGGTGTAGCGGCAGATTCCCGATTATTACTTAGCTGCGCGATCAAGTCTGAGCGGCGGTACTCAGCGAAGTAGTTGACTAGTTCACCGAGAGTCTGTACTTCAAAAAGTAACGTGCTATGAATTCCTCCAAATTTTTCTTGTAGCGCACCTGTGATCTGCACAACTAGGATGGAATCAATTCCATAACTCTGGAACGGCTCATCAGCTTCGATTTGTGCTGGGTTCATGCGGAGTATTTTGGCTACTAGTTGCTGGAAAAACCGGGTGGCTTTTTGGCGGAGGCTGGTATCATCGGATTCGTCGATTGCACCTATACTGCTGACGCGAGAACTACTCTCAACAGTACGAGTCGCATTACCAACTGACGTGCGATTCTGCCGTACCAATCCATCACTCTCGGCGACGATCACCTGTTGTCCGAGCGATCGCGCGATCGCCACTGGGAACCAGGGACATTGAAACCCTTCTGTTTGCAGCACTCGCTCCCAAGAGTCAACTGACAACAGCGGAGTCCCCTCAATTCGCAACTCTGGGTCTTCATGTCGCCACCATCCCTCCAATAGCCCGAATGTGAGATGACCGAACAGCGTTTGGTCGCAAAGCTCATTGAGCAAAATCAAACCATTAGTTCGCAGACAAGCCTTTAAATTCCGCAGCGTTTGCCGAATATCACGAGTCGCGTGAAGCACGTTTGTGGCGATCGCGAAGTCATAAGTACCCGCTGCAATTTTCTGTCCTGCCAACGGCTGTTCAACGTCAAAGATCCCGATTTCAACAAACGGATGGTCAGGGATGAATTTCTCTTGGGCGTGCAAAAGAAATGCTCTGGAGATATCGGTGTAGCGGTATTCGCTAATGGTATCCTCAAATCCGGCTAATTTGGACAGCACGGCTTTTGTTGTTGCGCCTGTTCCCGCACCAATTTCTAATATCCGCAGCTTTGTGCGTGGATCGTGCCTCAACCGCGCCTCGATCGCCGACCGTAGCGATTTTGCCAACACTTCGTTAAAATAATCCGCAACAGAATTGTCACGATAAATACCTTCGACAATCTGTAGGGAACCATTCGGGAACAGACTGTCCGTCCCTCGCTTCTGCCCGGATAGAATTTCTGGCAACGCCCGAACGCAGGTCTCAACTAAGGAAAACGCCCGCTGTTTGCTGTCGGCTTCTGGCCAGTTGTCCCTAGCCTCCTTCCAGGCTTGCCAAACTATGTTCGGGGATTCGAGTCCAGCCCCCGCTTCGTTTTGTGCAAGAATCGACCTACTAGCTGCCAGCCATTTTGCGTAGAAGTCAGGTACACTACCAGACGAATGCAGGTTTAGTGCATTGAGGCTAGTTCGCAGCAGGCGGATTAAAAGCGGCTGCATCTGTTTGCATTGAAAGATGCTATCCGCCTGTAGTTGCCCGACCAATTGGTTCGGCGCATCAATGTCGCGACGAATCTCGTGCATGACTGACGGCGCAACTTCCTCGAAGCTAACAACAAATTCGCCCCCGTCGTACCAATCGATTGCCTCGACACTTGCGCTCTTAATTAAAGCAAGCTGATTCAAGCGATTGTTGCTCACTAGGCACTCTAAAGCCTGCATCGACTCCCTAGACTCTAGAAGTCCGATGCCACGTTGTTTAAGGCGAGTCTTAGATGCCTGGGAGATTCTGTCTCCGGTGCCGATCGCCCAATGCCCCCAATGAATCACCTTGACTGGGCAGTTCCAACGGCTGGCGAGGCACTGGGAAAAGGCATCCTTAAAGGCGCAGCCTGCGGCATAACCACTCAGTCCGCCGCTTTGTGACAGCGCCTCAATGGAGGAGAAGAATAAAACAAAATCCAAATCTTCGGTGTGAAAGACCTGAGCCAGCCGCACGCTCACGTCTACTTTGGCAGACAAAACTGTGCGGAGTCTGGCTTCGTCTGTGTCGTTGAAACTGCGATCGAAAAGACCCACCGCTGCATGAACGACACCCTGCACCTGGCCGAACTCATGTTTAATCTGTTCATAGGCGTGCTGAAGTTCCTCCTGACTTGTTGCGTCTGCCGAAATATATCTCGGCATTGGCCCCAAGTTAGCGATCGCCTCTAGTTTCTGCTGAATTGTCTCATTCAATGGGCTGCGACCAATCCAAACGATCTGCGCTCGATATTTTTCGCTCAGATATCGGCTCCATACCTCGCCCAAACCTCCGGCACCACCGATGACTACGTATACACCGCCGGCACGATAGGCCGATCGACCAGGTTCTGACAAAAATAGCTTTGCCAGGATCGGTTTGTACCATTTGCCGTCCCGCCACGCCAGCGATCGCACATCCGAATCAAAGGGGACGAACATTTCTGGCACTGGCCATTTATATGATGTATCTGCGGGTGAAGCCATATCCAGCAGACGAAATTTCCATTGGGGAAATTCTTTGGCTATACTGCCGATAAATCCATGAATACCCGCTTGGGTGGGATCGGGATCTTCACCACAAAAGACCGCTTGACTTTGTAGTGCGATCGCAGTCCATTGCAGCCCTTCGTTTCCATAAATAACCGCCGCCGCCTTGAGCAAACGGTAAACTTGTAGAAGACCACCTGCTTGATTAACCAGAAGATTCTCAGGAAAGTCATGTCTGGCCGAATTACTGGCTCCGACCCAGATAATGTGAGCAATCCGCCCCAGCAGCTTGAGTTGCTCAACGAGATCGTGGACATCCGCATCAGTGGCGATCGCCATAAATTCGCATCGCGCAAAATACCTTTGCAAAACCTGCTTTTGCTCAGGGATGCCACCGATAATCACCGTCTTACCGTCGGGCATCTTCGAGTCAGATTTTTCGTAGTTTGAAATGTCTACTGGTTGCCAAACCAGCTTCAGCGTAAACAGTTCCGCCTCAGAAGCAGACTGTTCATCAGCTTGTTCTGGCTTGACAGAAGCATTGGCATCTGGCAAAGCCGACTCTTGTAGTGACATTGTGCCTGGAAGCCAAAACCGATTCTTCGCAAAAGGATAGGTCGGCACAGAGAACCGCCAATGTTTTAAGGATGCCGTCGGCAATTGATTTCCATTCAGCAAACACCAGTCCAGGGAAACTCCGGCGACCCAAAGAGCTGCCAACTGCTCCCAATCTCGCCCTGCGATCGCTGCTTGAATCACCTGTTCTCCCAAAGTCCCCCGAATTAAAGTCTTAACCTCACGACTAGGATGCTTGATGTTGCCTTGAAAACCCGATTCGCCTATATCTGGAAATTGACGCAACTTATTAACCAGGTCAACGCGACTTGCGGCTACCACAGCCAGCCGTTCCTCGAATGCCTGCCTGTGGCTTTGCAGAAACCGAGTCAGTTCTACCAAGGAGCATTGCTCGTCAGGGAGCGAACTGAGCCACTGCTCAAATTGCTTGACATAATTCCTTAGCTGTGCAATATTCTGAGCCGACAGCACGAAAAGAAACGGTTCAGAAGTTCGGTCATCCACCTTTTCAACAGGTCGCGCCCAAGATTCCCCAACAAGCTTGGCCGAAGTTGGGGAATCCTGGCCGCTCCGGGACTGGGTACTCTTTACTGGGGACTCGGCAAGAAATTTCTTCTCGTGCGAACGCTGCGCGAACAAGATTTGGTTGGGGTCTGAATCCACAGACTTATCTTCCCAGTCCCCAATCCCTAGTCCCCAATCCCCAGTCCCCAATTCAACGCTGCACCCTACGTCATACTCTTCCACCACAACGTGAGCATTTGCACCTCCAGAGCCGAAACTACTTACACCAGCCCGTCGGGGAATAGATTCATTGGGGCGATCCCACTTCTGATGTTGATCCACAACATAAAACGAGCTGCCGGAGAGATTGATATGACGATTCAAATGTCCGAAATGCTGATTTGCAGGCAGTTCTTGATGTTGGAGGCATAGCACGACTTTCAGCAGACCTGCTATGCCCGCAGCCGCCTCCAAATGCCCCAGGTTGGTTTTGAGCGAACCCAGACCGCAGGAGATCGCGACTTGGGGAGTCTCACTCCATTCCGAAAAAGCTTGTTGAATTCCCTGGATCTCAATGGGATCTCCTAAGGCTGTGCCCGTTCCGTGGGCTTCGATAAAACTAATCGTGTTAGGGTCTACACCAGAGGCTTTCCAGGCATTGGTTAAGAGTGCTGCCTGCTGTTGCGGATTCGGTACGGTGAGACCGGCGGACTGTCCACCATGATTCGAGGCTGACCCCTTGATCGTCGCATAAATTAGATCGCCATCTGCTTTTGCCTGATGCAATTGCTTGAGGAGAAACATCACAGCGCCTTCACTGCGAACGTACCCGTCTGCGCGATCGTCAAATGTCTTGCACTTGCCATCATGCGCCAACATACCAGCCTTGTAATATGCAATACTGTTAGCTGGATGGCTCATGATATGTATGCCGCCCACAAGTGCTTGTAAGCACTCACCTGCTCGGATAGATTGAACCGCCTGATGCACTGCCATCAGCGAACTGGAACACGCCGTATCAATGACGATGCTTGGGCCTCGCAAATCAAAAAAGTAAGAGATGCGATTTGCCAGCGCCGCCAACGACGTGCCCGTTGCAACGTGAGCTTCTATCGGAATACCTACCCGCTCCATTACCCGACAGTAATCAGAGCCACTAGCACCCACAAAAACTCCCGTACTGCTGCCAGCTACTTTGTTCGCAGTGATGCCAGCGTTTTCTAGTGTTTGCCAAGCTAATTCCATGAGGATTCGCTGTTGCGGGTCCATGCTCTGAGCTTCGATCGCACTGATGCGGAAAAAGCCAGCGTCAAACAGATCGATTTGGGATAAAAAACCACCCCAATCGATACCTTGGTGCTTGCCTTCTGGGTCGATGTCCCTAGGCCATTGCCAACGTCCTTCTGGAAGTTTCTCAATCACTGAACCACCGTTTTTGAGCAGATCCCACAGCGATTCTGGATTGTTAATGCCACCGGGGAGCCGACAGGCTAACCCAACAATGGCAACCGCGTCGTCCGAGTCGGTTGCTTCGGTTCGCCACGATCTTGCTGATTTGGGAGTAGTCGTCAACAAAGTATCTGTAGGGGCGACGAATGGGGACGCGACATTTTGATTCTGCGTTACCGAGAGTGTCTGCTTCTCGATCAGAAACATCAACACCTTTTCGGGCGTGGTGTAGCTGAAGAAGAAGGCTGGGTCTAAATTAAGCCCGAAGCGATCGCTGATTTGTTCGCTGAGAATCAGCAAATCGACTGAATTAAGACCCATCTCCATCAAGGGACGATCAAACTTGTATCCACTCCGTTTTTCATCACCCAGACAGGACTGAACCGTTGCTTCCAAAAATGCAGTAGCCAACTCGGTGTCCCATGCTTGTGGTTCAACATCCCACTTTGCTGCGTCATTAATCCGTTGATCGTCACGTCTACGCTGATCAATTGGATAGCGAACGAGTACCCCATGCCCCTGATTGTTTAGATCCAATGGTCTATAATTTTCCACAATACACTCAATGTTCGCGCCGTGTAGTTCGTGAAACCTCAAAATTGGATCGATTAGCTTACCACGGACATTGCGCTGCCGGATGTACTTTTCAAAGGAAAACTCGTGGCGATGGAACTCCTTGCACAACGTGACCGCCACGACAGACTCGATACCATCGATCGCGCTGCACCGCTGAAGCATAAACTCCAGTAACTGATCCCCAAGTCTCCTCTCCTGAACTTCGGGAAGAATGTTTACCGCCAGCAACTGGACAATAGAACCGTCCTGGGAATGCAACTCGGAGACTCGATTTGCGGTTATGGTTTGAATTTGATCGGCACTTTCAATCCGCTGTGAGTAGATAGCCCCGACGACTTTGTAATTATTATCAGAATCGGGCAACTCCAGCACTAACTGTCCTTCAGGATAATTGTTCAGGCGATCGACCAAGTTGGTAGATGTAGCTTGCAACTCGATCGACCAACATTCCTTTTCCAGTTGCACTAGTGCGGGCAAATCTGATAAGCGAGTGTGGCGAATGCGATAGTCCGCTTTCTTAAAATGCACGACCGATGTATCAATTGGATATGTCAGTTGGCTAGCTGGAAATAACCCAACATTAGCTGCCAGTATCAGGAAAGATTCAGCACCGATATCGCTGGTTTTGGGAACCGCCTCGTTTGGCAAGTTCTTGAAGTCGTGGCTTAAATAATTGATGTCCTTAATCAATTGCAGTAAGACAGGGTGAGATTGGCAAATCATGAGTCCGTGACGACCCACGACGTTGCTCCACTGGCTCAACATCTGCCTGTTATATTCGGTTATGTGCCTGATGTCGCTTAAGTCAGATTCTTCATCGTTGAGATGGTAAACGGACTGAACGAACAAGATATCTTGTTTGTTCGCAGTTATTCGACCGTCCAGTTCACGCAATATCTGCTCTGGGCAATTCAAAGGCATTGAAATGACATCAGCGGGGATATCTCCAAGGTTACGAGTTGCAGTCCGAATTAAATCTGGGCATTGCTCAATACCAACTAGTGTCAGATCATGCTCATCCAGAACATTACCGCGAAGACTATGATCTCGAATCCATAAGTATATCTGTTGTAGCAGTAGACCATTACCGCAGCCCAGTTCAACAATAACTCTGGGTTGCTCCTTGAAGTTCGGAGCATTAAAAATTGACAGAATGTGATTTTTAAAAATCGGCCATAGCTCAAAGTGGCCTTTTTCTACCATTTTTCTACCTGGGCTACAAGTCATACTGCCTAACCAGTACAAGCTTTTCATACTATATTATTAAGTACACTAACATGAAAGTTTATAATTACCTCACGAAAAATTCATGTGTCTGTATACAGTTAAATTTAATATGCTCTGTACTGAATGGCACTAAGAAAAGCTCTAAGCTATGGAGAACAAGGGTTATAGCTTTTAATGCCATTGAGCAGTAATTATCGCTCTTTAAAGAAACACTTTGCGTAAAGGTTAAAAAAAGCTTGGCATTCTCAGTTCTGAAAACGAAGTTTTGAGTTCTGAACACGAAGTACGATAAATAATCATGCACTACCGATCGCTACAGCCGGATTAGTGCGAGATTAGGTGGAGGTTCAATAATGTTTGAAATCAGCAGGCGACGGAGTAACCCCAAGTGGAACATCACCGAAGAGTTGGCTGGGTATATGTTCATGATGCCCACCATTCTGGTCTTAGGGACTTTTGTAGTCTTACCCATTCTCTACGCCGTTTTTCTTTCCTTACAAAAAGTTCAACTCCTTGGCGGTATTGAGTACGAGTTCATCGGTTTTCGGAACTTCACGCGATTAGCTGAAGATCAAAGGGTTTGGATTGCTTTGAGAAACACAGCCGAATATGTAGCCATTGTTGTGCCAACTCAAACTATCCTGGCTTTAATTCTGGCGGTAACTCTGAATTCGGGGATTCGCGGTAAAAACTGGTGGCGCATCCTCTACTTTTTGCCCACAGTAACTTCTTCAGCAGTGCTGACGCTCATCTTCATGTGGATTTATAACACTGATGGGCTACTAAACGATTTTCTCGCTTTTGTGGGACTACCTACTTATAACTGGTTGGGTGATCCAGCAGTTGCGCTCAAAGGCATTATGATCATGAACATTTGGTCAACCGCGCCGTTTTTCATGGTGATTTATCTGGCGGCGTTGCAAGATATACCCCAAACACTTTATGAGGCGGCGGAACTCGATGGCGCAAATGGATGGCAGCAATTTATCCACATTACTCTTCCCTTCCTTAAGCCTGTAACCTTCTTTGTGGTAGCAGTGGGGGTAATTGGGACTTTTCAACTTTTTGACCAGTCTTACATCTTCTCTGGCGGTACTGGCGGGCCAAACAACGCTACCTTAACTGTGGTGCTGCTAATTTACCAAGCTGTGTTTCGGAATTTACAAATGGGATATGCAGCCGCGATCGCATTTTTGTTAGCAGCAGTGATCATTGCCATCACTTTAATTCAGCGGCGACTTTTTGGAGGTGAACGGATTTGACTAACATCTCTGGCTTCTCCTGGCTCAAAGCCCTGTTGTACATCTTGCTGACACTCTATGCGATCGTTACCATAATTCCCTTTCTCTGGGCACTTTCAGCATCATTTAAGCCGCTATCAGAGATTGTCAGTGGTGAACCCAACTTTTTCCCCAAGAATTTTACTCTCGATAACTACAAGCAAATCTTTCTCCAAGAACCGCTATTTTGGCGCTGGTTGTTCAACAGTGTGGCGATCGCTGTCAGCGTCACGCTTTTAAATTTGTTGTTAAATTCAATGGCTGGTTATGCCTTGGCAAGACTGCGCTTTGTAGGCAAGCGCTTTTGGTTCTTCCTAATTTTGACAGTACTGGCAGTACCGGCGCAAATCACCCTAATTCCAACATTTTTGATTTTGAAAGCGATCGGCTGGCTAAATTCTTACCAAGGCATGATTGTGCCTAGCATGGTCAATGCTACTTTTATCTTCATGATGCGGCAATTTTTCGTTAATTTTCCTAAAGAACTAGAAGAAGCCGCTCAACTGGATGGCTTAAATACCTTTGGGATATTCCGACATATTGTCTTACCTTTGGCAAAACCAGCACTAGCAGCGCAGGCGGTTTTTGTGTTCATGGGGAGTTGGAATAATTTTTTACTGCCTATAGTTATCCTCTTTGACCCAGAAATGTTTACCCTCCCCTTGGGGCTGAACACCTTCAAAGGTCAATACATCAGCTATTGGAACTACATTATGGCGGCTTCTATGGTCTTTACCCTACCAGCTTTAGGCATTTACGCCTTTTTTAATCGTTACTTTATTCAAAGCGTCACCTTTACCGGGGGAAAAGGTTAATAGGCATTAGTCATTCTCCCCCATCCCAATGCCTCATGCCCAATGCCCAATGCCCCATGCCCCATTCCCTAAACAGTATTTTGGGCAACAAATTGCACTCCTAACGTGATATTGGTATTACAGCGACTCAATCTCTATCTATCAGTTAATAAGCATTATGGGTTTTGCAGACCTATCAATCGCAGAGATAGCAGCCGACTACAGCGTTCCTGTAGAAAAAGTGTTTTCTCTGTGCAACCAACTGGGAATCGCCTACAAACACCAAAAGACCCGTTTGGCGTTAGAAGATGCAAAGGCAATTATTTCCCAAATATCGTCTGAAATACGCCCAAAAGGTACTAGCGACTCGGTGGGTGATCACGAGGTCACCTGAAGGGTTATCTCGGCTTTGGCTAATCACTGATAGCTAATGACAAAAAACAATGAGTCATTAGCAATTAGCAGCTTGGAGATTGAGAATCGCTTTCTTAGCTGTGTTGAGCGTCAAAATCTTTAAGGGGAAACATGTTTAGAAGACTAATTGGCGTTGTTGTGGTTACTGTTTTACTCTCGTTTCAGTTGATTGTCGGTAGCGCGACAGCAGTGGAACTGGATGAAGCTACCCGAACAGTACCATTAAATACTCAAGGTGATACCGTCGTACTCAGCCTTAAACAAGTCAAAGAAGGCAAACGCTTATTTAATTACGCTTGCGCCCAATGTCATGCTGGTGGAGTTACCAAGACAAACCAGAACGTGGGACTGACTCCAGAGGATCTGGCACTGGCAACACCCAACCGTAACAACGTTGAAGGCTTAGTGGATTACCTGAAAAATCCCACTACTTACGACGGGGAAGAAGAGATTTCCGAAATACACCCCAGTATCAAAAGCGCAGATATTTTCACAGCAGTGCGAAATCTGACGGATGATGACTTGGAGGCGATCGCCGGTCATATTCTTTTACAACCCAAAATCGTTGGCACTAAGTGGGGAGGCGGAAAAATCTATTACTAAATCCTTGAATTACTACTGAGTCATTGGGAATAGGGCATAGGGAATAGGGAAAAATCCATTCCCCATTCCCTATTCCCCAGTTTTCACCAAACTTTAGCTGCTTTCGTTCTCACAGCAGCACAAAAGGTTCCTGGTTAGGGCACGGAAAATTTTTGAAAAGTCAGGATATTCCCAAAGAAAAAATAAAAATCTCTTATTTTACTGTTTACCTTTCTTCACAGGCTTTTTGTGCTATGGCAGTCTAGTATTTATTACTGATTGCACAGCTTTTTGCAATAAATTGCTCCCCATTCTTAAAAAAAAAATGTATCTATGACAGATTGTCATATTTGGCGTTGATTTTATTTAAAATGAGAAAGGAAAAAAATTGTTTGTTAGGAGAGAGCCATGAAATTGATTTCGGCAAGCTGGCGACGCCTTAGTTTAGCTGTGTTGACAATCCTTTTAGTTGTTAGCAGCTTCGCTGTTTTTACTCCCAGCGCTGCGGCTGAAACTTACAAGGTGAAATTAGGCAGCGATAAAGGACTGCTAGCATTTGAACCGAAAAAGTTGACAATTAAACCAGGTGACACAATTGAATGGGTGAACAACAAAGTTCCTCCCCATAATGTTGTGTTTGATGCTGCTAAAAACCCCACGAAAAGCGCTGATTTAGCAAAATCTCTGTCTCATAAGAAGTTGCTTATGAGTCCTGGTCAAAAGGAAACAACCACCTTCCCCGCAGACGCACCTGCTGGTGAATACACCTTCTACTGTGAACCTCACCGTGGTGCTGGCATGATTGGTACAATCACTGTCGAAGGCTAGAAACACCGTTGTTTGACACAAGATGATTTCTCCGTGAAATTAGCTCATAGCAACACGCCACACTTCTAGAGTGACGCACACAATCGATAAATAGCGGTAACGAGTCCTATCCCCGCCTAAGACGCTAAGTAACCTGTAGCGATTGAGGGGTGAACTCGTTACCGCCAATTTTGATCAAATTTGACTTAATCAGGGATTAATCGCGTTTATACTCTTGCTGGAGGCTTGTTGCGAGGAAATTTTCTTGAGAATACTTTTATTAATTCTACTGTTAGCGATCGCCCTATTCAAATTGACATTCATTAGTCCAGCATTAGCTGCCGAAACATCTAACGGTGCTAAAATTTTCGAGGCTAACTGCGCTTCTTGCCATATAGGTGGCGGTAACATCCTGATTAGCCAGAAAACCTTAAAAAAGGAAGCATTGTCAAAGTACCTAGAAAATTATAATCGCGACTCAATCCAGGCGATTATCCACCAAGTGCAAAATGGTAAAAATGCCATGCCTGCCTTTAAAGGCAAGTTAAATTCTGAGGATATTCTGGAGGTAGCTGCTTACGTTTTTCAGAATGCAGAACAAGGCTGGTAAAGTAGCTATACCGTCTACTTATTGTCGGGTGGGCGTTTTTCGCTGCCTTTAATTAACGTGAGTTCGATGAACCTCTCCCGGACAGCCTCCCTCTCCGAAACGGAAAGGGAGGAGCAACGAAAAATTAAGCTTTTTGCTCCCCTCTGGGCGTCGGAGAGGGGCTGCTCTTGAGAGGTCAAATAAGACTTGTCGAACTCACGTTAATTACTGGCGGGCGAAACGCCCAACCCATAACATTGGAGAATTTATTTGTTGGAAATCCCTCAGTGCATTTCCTTCTTAGAACTTTCTAACGAACTTCAAAGTTAGTTAAGCTGTTGCGCCTTTAATTTGCACTAATATTTTTTCAACATGGTTGTGGGGTGGGCATCTTGCTCGCCCTGATTGTGCAAGTTGTATACATAACAGCTTATATATATATGACGAACTAGCGATCGCCAGTTTGTCAATTGCTAAAAACGATATTTTATATCATGTCCGCTTGATTACTTATTAAACCCGAAGAACCCCACCCCGCCAAA
>NZ_JABXKM010000077.1 GCF_017115025.1 Nostoc sp. NOS(2021)
TTACCTCACCCTCAATCCCTCTCCTTATAAAGGAGAGGGAGGCTAGAGACAAGATGAAGTTTTGCATTTTATTTAATCCACGTTCCTAAGTTACCAGACTGAAGAACAAACAGACCAATAATAAACCCAAAAGTAACAGCAAAGCCTGATTCTGTTTTACCCAAATTTTCACAGTTAATGCAAAACTGTTAGTGTAACGCTGCTGTTGCAACTCTAACTTTGTCTCTTCAATATTTTGGTAGAGGGTACAGTCTTTAGCATAGGGACGCTGGGGAAAATTGCAAGTATTATCAGCCTGATATGTGCAGGTGTCGCACAGATACCCGTCCCCAGTGGCGCGGTGCAATGGAATACCGGGATGTCCGTAAGCTTTGAGTGTCGTCCGGCAATAGGGACAATTAATAGCTTGACTATTAACGAGTTGATGGCAGTGGGGACAAGATACAGTAGCCAAAACCTTTAGCGCAAATAGGTTAAGTAAACACTTTGATTCTAGCCATTTACCGGGGTAATTGGGAAATACATACATAGCCTGTTAATTTTGAATAAGGCTAGCTCTTAGAAGTGGTTATTTCATCAGCAAAAGTACTAGTGTTATGAGGATTTTTATATTTTTCTAAGTGATTTTTATCACGCAAAATAATTAAGGCTATGCCATAATCTAGCAAATATCAGGTTTTGTCCCAAATCCAATAATTTTTAGAGGTAGAAAAATATTGCCTTTTAATCCTGAGCTGTGCCGTAACGAAAGCGAAGTTGAAAGCAAACTCATAGTGCAATATTTGCTACCGCAGCTAGGTTATACTCCTGACACCTGGCATCAAGAAGTTGCCGTTGGTAGCATCCGCTTAGATTTCTTAGCATTTGCCGCACAAGTGATTCCCTTTGTCTTAGATGCCAACTCACCGCTGAGTGTCGTCATGGAGGCAAAGCATCCCAAACAAAACTTAAATAATCATGTCCCCCGACTCAGGCATTATTTAACCAGCTTGAATGTCAGGTATGGATTGCTGACCAATGGCAAAGAAATCAGAATTTATCAAAAAGTGCAATATGATATTCAGCTATTATTTCAGTGTTCTGGAAAGGAAGTTGAGATAAAGTTAGATAAAATTAAAGGTTTAATTGGTAGAGATAGTCTGAAAGAAGGACAGTTAGTAGATAAACCAGAAGTTCAAATAACTGAAAATAATTCAAATTTTGAAACAAAGAGGCAACATTCAATGAAAACGATTGCAATCTACCATAATAAAGGCGGCGTTGGTAAGACTACTGTTGCAGTCAATCTTGCAGCAGCATTACGTAAAAAAGGTAAAAGTGTACTTTTGATTGATATAGATTCTCAGGCAAATACTACTTTTGCGACAGGATTAATCAAATTTCAATTTGATGAAGATGATGATTTACGCGAACAAAATGTATCTTGTTTATTAGAATCTTCAGATTTTAATTTTATACCAGAAATTAGTCGTCAGTCTCATTATTTTAATAATCCAGAAATAGATGTGGTTCCATCACACATTAATTTAATTCAGAAGCAAGATCAACTAAATCTAATAGCAGTAAGCAGAAGTAGACTTATTTCTAAACTGAAACCTGTAGAAACAAATTATGATATTGTAATCATTGATACCCCTCCATCAAGAGACTATTATGCTCAAGTTGCATTGATTGCTTCTGATTATTTGATAATTCCTTCAGATTTGAAACCATTTGCAAATCAAGGTTTACCAACGGTAAAAAACTTTGTTAATGAAATTAATGAATACAAAGAAATGATGGGGAGATCACCTATTAATATAATAGGAGTTCTAGCTTCTAAAATTTCGACTAACTCTAAATTTTTGCAGTACACTTTCCCCAGGCAAAGAAGTGTCATATCTGAACGCTACAATTTACCTTTGATGGAAGCTGTTATTTATGATAGAACGTCTCTTTCAGAATGCATGAATAATTCTATAATGGTAGGAGATTTAGAATACCCAGATCCCAAATCAGTTATAAAATATGCAGAATCAAAAACTACTGCTCAACAATCTGCTATGGAATTTGAGATGTTAGCCAAAGAAGTTTTAGAAGAAATAGGAGTTAATTAATAATGAAATTTTATACTGTTGATGTCAAAAGTATTACTTGTGATGTACCTCCATCCAATTTCTCAAATGATGCTTTAAGTAGCCTCGCTGATATGATTATAGAAAGTGGGGGAATTATCAGACCATTAATTTTGAAAACTACGGGCTTGGAGACTTATACAGTGGTTGATGGACATTTTGAATATTATGCTGCTGTCAGAGCAAGAGAAAAAAATCCTCGTCAATGCGAAATGGTCAACGCCTTTGTAATTTCTCCTAAGAACGAGGATGAAATATTTAAGCAAGTAGCTGCATTTAGGGGATTGGATTCTGATGGTAAACCCGAAATTAAAATTCCAATTCAAACAAATCATTCTGAATCGATTTCAAAAAATAATAATTTTAATTTGTTGGAAAAGCAAATTAATGATTTAAGGTCAGAACTGGCACAAGAGAGACAAGAAAGACAGAAACTACACGATACTCTCAAGTTGATTGAAAGTCAGATACCAAAACAGATTTCACCTTTAGATGCATTCAATAATTTAAGTCTACTAGAACTTAATTTCAGATTAAGAACTGCTGGTTTTACAGATAAAAAAGCTGTTCAAATTGCTGAAAGTGTGGAAAAAGAACGTAAAAATAAAAAGTTTGAATCTCTGAAAGATGTATTAGTAAGAGTAAAAATTGTCAGTGGCAAAAAACAGATTAAAGGTATAAGTGGCGATAAAATGGTAGATATTGTTGATAGCTGGTCACGTATCTTGTTTATTTAAAATTTAGTTACATCTGATTTGCAAGAATAATGTCTAACCCCGCATCTGTCGCAGTGCATTAAACGCCTTACCTCGCAACCCAACTGGTAACAGCGATAATCCTAAACCAGTCCAAGCCTTAGTAGTTGAAAAAGACTTTCCGGCTAAAACTAGCTCTCTGCCTTTTTGCGTTTCACCCTTTTCAATTAAACGCAAACCTAATAATAATTGCGTTTCACTTAGACGATTTTTCCTGATTGTCTCTATTTTTTCAGAATCAAACTTATAACTTTCTAAATACCGGAGTTTATCAAATAAATAAGGAATGGCTCGATTAATACCTTGCTGCTCTGCATGGTAGCGATATTCCATCAATAATTCTGGTAAGTAATAGCCCTTTTTCCCAGCCAAAGCCAGACGCACAAATAAATCATTATCCTCACAATTTTGCAGATTTGGCTGCATATATCCTAATTCTTGCAATGTTTTACGGCGAAATAATGTCGCCCCAACTTGAAAGCTTTGCTGAATAAATACGACTTCCAACAAATTATCTACAACACCGGCTGATAAATTCTTTCTACCCCAGCGATGAGAATTTTCTTGAGTTTTTGCCTCATCCCGCACATTATCAATATCAATGATCCAATGGTCTGTACCAACAAAATCAATGCTAGAATCTTGAGCAAAAATAGCTGCGGTACTTGCGAGAAAATCGGGTGTTAGCCGATCATCATCATCAAATTTAATAAAATATTCACCACTGGCAGCATCAAAGCCAGAGCGCATATTATTACTTTTACCAATATTTTGCAGATGACGGATATATTTAATCCGATGGTCTGTGTACTGTGATATCAATTCAGGTGTGCGATCGCTAGAACCGTCATCACAAACAATTAGCTCAAAGTCTTGCTCAGACTGATTTAGTACACTGTCGATCGCATAAGGCAGCAGACAGACACGATTAAAAGTAGGAATACAAACACTAATTTTTGGCATAATCTATACTAGAATTATTTTAGCCTATACTTCTTTGAAGTTTCTGCACTATTTTGTTGAAAACAATACTAGTTTTTGTAATCATACTAGCTGGTCTTAGTTGTTTTGGTCTTTGTTCTGGATGTTTGAGAAAGCGATAGTATAAGAACTCATCTCTATAACAGATATTGATATCTTCTCCTTGACATAAACGGGCAAAGTCACGAGAATAATAGCTCATATAATGAATACGGTGAATTGGTTTTAAGCCATCTTGATTGTAAAGAACATTATTAATATTGACAAAGGGATCTGCATTAGCGCAGTTACCTGTTCTATCTTGACCATTGGGGCTAAGTGTAAAGTTAAACAGGGGGCGATCGCAGCGTAAAGTCATATAATTAAACAAAAAAGCATCATCCCACCATCCATGTCTATTAATCCATTCAACTTCCCTCTGAGTAATTAATCGCTCTTTTATTATTTCAATTTCTTCAACACTAAATAACCCGCGTTTAGAGCCAAAAAAGCTGGAGCAATGCAGCTTAGTACGTATATCTGCTTCTGTATACAGTCCAGTTTCTTCTATAACTGAAATATCTAAGGCTGCAACAGATATATCCTTAAGATGTTCCCAATCATCAAAAATAAAATCGGATGTTTCTAGTTTGTCAATTACATTATTGAGTGGCTTCATTGCCAAGCTATCAGCGTCATAAAATACAAATTTATCAAACATACCCTCAAAGGCAACAAATTTTCTTTGTAAATGACTTTTGTACCAACTAGGACGTGATACTTTTGTCTCTTTCTCTCTGGGATGAGCCGCCCAAACTTGGTGAGTAAATTCTTCCCACCGTTGAATTACGTCCCAGTTATCAAACAGGATTACATTCTTTCGAGAATTAATTTCTTGCCTAACTAGGTCTAGTCGCTCATCATAAGGAATAATACAAATCGGAATATCTGCGCTAACATTTGCCTCAATACTATTTAGCAAAGCTACTAGTTGGTCAAATACTACGTCATTAGCAAGGGTGTAAATACCGAAAGAATCCATTTTGATAAATCCTTTTTATCTTTAAGTTACTAAGTAACGCAAATAATATTATCGTTGTTCTCTGAGCTATTATTCCCAAATAATTAATAATATACACATCTTTACACTTTCTGCTGAGGGCAAGAAGGAAGCGATTTTGGTTAATTTGGATGATACTAACATTACTCGATGTTTGTCCCATAGCAATAGGGGCATAGACTCTAATCAACTCTAGAGCTTGCTTCTTAGAGTTGTCTATGATAGTTTACTAACTAGTAGAAAAACAGTAACTCTATCAAGTTACCGTATTTTAATGAACACTATCGTTGATCTAGTTGAAGGAGTCTGGAGTTAAGAGTATCTAGGTACTCTACTAAACATACATATGACAAGCACGAAAGAGAGTCCCACCGATTGAGAAGTCAATGCCTGACATAAACCGGAATTTTTCAATTCATCCAGAGCATTTCTGATCAACGAAGCGCCTGCTGCGATCGCTGTGAACAAAATCGCCAACGGTAGGGTGAAACTAAATTGCAAGATATTTAGCTAAACCTGATCAATCTTGCTTGATTTGAGGAAGTTTTTCATTTGCAGCAATCATTTGATCCAGAAATCCTCTCAATATTTCCTGCCAACCTGAAATACCCTTAATTTTTTCCCTAACCCCTGGTGAAACTTTCAACTGAAGAGGTGTTTTATCATAGGCTACTTTTTTCTCTGGTTTAAATTTTATAGTCGCCATACTATCCATAGTGTGTGGTATACTAGACATTGTAGCAGCAAGGCTAGATAAATGCTCTTAGGTTTCAAAACCGAATTGAAACTGAATAACACACAGCGCACCCAGCTATTACAGCATTGTGGAGTATCGCGCCATGCTTGGAATTGGGGACTCGCGCTAACAAAACAAATTCTTGATCACAATCAATTTAACCCAACGAAGAAGATAAGGTTTCCGAGTGCCATTGACTTACATAAGTGGTTAGTCGTCCTGGTGAAACCTGAATGTCCTTGGTACTATGAATGCTCTAAATCATCACCACAGGAAGCTTTACGGTCATTAAGGACTGCATGGGATAGATGCTTTAAGAAAATATCCCTAGCTCCCAATTTCAAGAAAAAGGGACTGCGCGATCACTTTACTCTCGAAGGTGTGATTAAATTTATTGCAGGGAATAAAATTCAAGTCCCCAAAATTGGGATTCTGAAAACCTACGAGCGATTACCGCAACTTAAGCCAAAATCGGTATCTATTAGTCGCCAAGCAAACAGATGGTTTATCAGTTTTAGATTTGATGTTGAACAGCAAGAATCCAGGAAGACAACTATTGTCGGCGTTGATCTCGGAGTTAAAGTGCTAGCTACACTTTCAACAGGTGAAGCATTTATTGGCGCAAAGTCTTACAAGAGTTTTGAGGCAAAGCTTTCTCGAATGCAATGGTTGCATCGTCACAAAGTTAAAGGTTCAGCCAATTGGAAAAAAGCACAGATAGAAATAGCTAGACTGCATAGAAAGATAGCCAATATCCGCAAGGACACGCTTCACAAACTCACCACACTACTTGCCAAGAACCACGGCACGATAGTAATTGAGGATCTAAATGTGTCCGGTTTGATGGCTAATCATAAACTGTCCAAGGCTATCACTGACATGGGATTCTTTGAGTTTCGCCGTCAGTTGAACTATAAATGTGAACTGTACGGTTCTAAACTTGTAGTGGTTGATAGATGGTTTCCCAGCAGTAAAACTTGTTCTAATTGCGGAATCAAGAAAGAAAGACTTTCTTTAAGTGAAAGAGTGTTTAACTGTGAGCATTGCGGTAAAGTGATTGATCGTGATCTTAACGCCGCACTGATTCTCTCAAAAGTCGTCAGTTAGATGATGTTAGCCTATGGACTGGTGAGTGCCGACACTACCAGAGTGAAGTAGGAAGTAAACGCTAAAGATATTCGTAAACTTTCTTTTTAAGATTTGTTTCGGTAACTTTGGATAAGTTTTATATAACGGATGAAATACATAGATAGTCTTGGATGGAAGCGGCTAATTTAGTTTCCTGAACTTGATAGTGAGGATAGCACCCTACAATGAATATACGTATGCAAACTATTCACAACCGTAAAGTCAAAGGCGGAGGCTAAACGTTGGCACAATTGCAAGCACAACCTCTGGCTTTGTCAGGCTCTCAAAAAAATTGGGTTTTACTCGGTGTCGGACTTGGGGTGTTCATGTCTACCCTAGATGTGGGCATCATCAATGTTGCTTTGCCCACATTGGTGCAAGCCTTTGACACCAGTTTTCCTACCACTCAATGGACTGTATTGAGTTATCAGTTGGTCAGTTCCGGTTTAGTTTTGGGGGCAACGCGCCTGGGCGATATGTGGGGCAAGAAGTCCTTGTATCAGGGGGGACTTGTTTTATTCACTTTCAGTTCGCTGTTGTGTGGTTTTGCACCTGGTATTGAGTGGTTGATCGGCTTTCGGGCACTTCAAGGACTAGGTGCTGTGTTCATTTCTGGGCTTGGTTTAGCAATTATCACAGAAGTTTTTCCCTCTTCCGAACGAGGTCGGGCTGTTGGCGTCATCGGTAGTGTAGTGTCACTGGGAATTGCTTTTGGCCCTTCTGCTGGTGGACTGCTCCTGAGTTTGTCAGGTTGGCATAGTATATTCTTTATCAATGTACCGTTGGGGATCATCGCTAGTTTCTTAATAGCTAGGGTAGTGCCGCCTTCTGTACGCATTCAAGGCAAACAGAAATTTGACTTTTTGGGAGCCATATTGGCTTTATTGACTCTGGGTAGTTTTGGGCTGGGTATGACGCTAGGGCAAAGCCAGGGCTTTGGCAGTACCAATTCATTGATATTATTAGCGATCGCCACTCTAAGTTTTACAACCTTTTTGGTTGTTGAAGCGATTAGAGAGCAGCCACTACTAGAGCTAAAGCTGTTTCGCAATCTTCAGTTGAGTATGGGCTTGCTGAGTGGCTGGCTAGCATTCACTGTTATTGGCGGTTCGCTACTCATCGTCCCTTTCTTTCTAGAGGGCGTCAAGCATTATCCGACGCTAAAAGTGGGGCTGCTACTAGCCGTGTCGCCTCTGCTTAGTGGGTTAATTGCCCCACTAGCTGGAACACTTTCAGACCGCTTTGGCGCTCGACTGATCAGCTCCATTGGGCTGGGGTTGATGATTGGCGGCTGTCTGGGGATTAGCACCTTTGATGCTAAAATTACTGAGCTAGGCTATGTATCGCGCTATTTTATTTACGGCATTGGATTAGGTTTATTCCAATCGCCCAACAACAGCACTGTCATGGGAGCAGTACCAAGGGAGCGGCTAGGGATTGCTTCTGGGCTGCTGTCTTTGTCACGTACCTCAGGGAACACGGTAGGAGTTTCTCTGATTGGGGCAGTATTTGGAGCCTTAATCGCTAGCATGTCTGCGGGTGCAGATGTCTCGGTTGCCCCTCCTGAAGCGATCGTTGCGGGGTTTCAAGGAACTTTTCGCTTTGCAGCCCTAATACTGTGTGTAGCAGCAGTTGCATCCGTTTTGAGGATCAGTAAGAGGCAGGGAGCAGGGGGAGCAGTGGAGGAATAATTAATGCCTAATGCCCAATATTCAATTACTAAGGAGTTAGATAATCGTATGACAGGTAAATTAGAAGGAAAAGTAGCAATTATCACTGGCGCTTCAGCGGGAATTGGAGAAGCAACTGCGATCGCCTTGGCTTCAGTTGGAGCAACAGTAGTACTCGCTGCTAGGCGTGGCGATCGCATTCAGGCATTAGCAGAACGCATCGAAGCTAGTGGTGGTAAGGCATTGCCTATTGTCACCGATGTGACTGACGAAACCCAGGTAAATAACTTGGTGGCAAAGGCAAATGCAGAATTGGGAAGGGTCGATATCCTTGTGAATAATGCAGGAATTGCCTTACTCGGCACCATTGAAGCTGGGAATAGCTCAGACTGGCGGCGATCGTTTGACCTCAACGTACTAGGACTGCTATATGCTACTCATGCTGTTTTGCCTCTGTTGAAGGCGCAAAAATCCGGGCATATAGTCAATATTTCCTCAGTGGCTGGTAGAACAGCGCGGGCTGGTATCGGTGTTTATAATGCTACCAAATGGGGTGTGAATGCCCTCTCCGAAGCGTTGCGCCAAGAAGTCTACAAGGACAACATCCGCGTCACCATTATTGAACCAGGTTTGGTGGATACGGAAATTGACAACCAAATTACCGATCCCGTTGCCAAACAACGCATCGAAGAACGACGCAAGTCAATTACACCTCTGCAAAGCGAAGACATTGCCGCTGCGATCGTTTACGCCCTCACCCAACCGCCGCACGTTAATGTCAACGAAATCCTCATCCGACCAACGGGACAAGAACTCTAAATAAGCATAAAGCTCCAGGAGTCAGGAGCGGAACCAAAGACGCTCCGCTTCCGGTCAGGTGCTTAATCCTACGGAAAAGGGAATTATATGATAATTAATTTATCTTAAAGATATAGTGAAATTACTGAAGATTTACAGAAAAGGAAATAATCTACATTATGTCACTCAGTCGTAGCGACCTCGAAGCCGGAAATGAACAGACGAGATTATTAGAAGCATCACACTCTGGAATCAAGCTAACTACCCTGAGCGAAGATGAGTTACAGCGATCGCTCCATGAAACACTACAACAGCAACCACCAAATTCTGATATCTGGATATTTGCCTACGGTTCGCTAATTTGGAATCCTCTAATCACATACGTCGAGCGCCGTGCTGGGATAATTTATGGTTGGCATCGGTGCTTCTGTACATGGATGATCCTCGGTCGCGGTACTCCAGAGAATCCCGGATTACTCTTAGGACTTGATCAGGGCGGTAGTTGTCGTGGTATTATTTATCGAATTGCTGCTGCCGATGTACCATCCGAATTACTGCTGATTTGGCGACGGGAGATGTTAGCTGGTGTCTACGTTGCTCGTTGGGTAAGGGTGTTTGATGGTACGCAGGAATTCAAAGCGATCGCCTTTGTTGCCAATCGCCAACATCCCAGATACGCTCATCAGATACCATTAACAACCACTGTTAATAGTATTGCCACCGCATCTGGAAAATTGGGTTCCTGCGCTGATTATCTCATGAAAACTGTCGATGGATTAATCGCAGAAGGCATTAAAGATAGACAATTACTCTTGTTACGCAAACAAGTGCTGGCAAAACAACAAGCGCTTTTAGTTAGTGGCGGCTCTACTCAGGCTAATACTTCAGAATAACTGTTGTGAACCTATAATTGAATAATTAAACCCATACTAGAAAAATCTAGATTTGAAATTCTGGAAAAGAATTATCCCCGAAAACAATCACTGAGCATTTCTGGAAAAATGAGTTTGAGCAGCGATCGCACAGATTCCAAGTAGATTATTTAATTCAGATAAATCTGACATCGTGAATCTCAATTTCAATCAAATCATTATCTTTAAGGTTATATAGCTCCCGAAGTTTAACATCGCAAGCTATCTCAATAATTGTTTTCGGATGATCTCCACTTTCAGTATTGTTTTTGTCTGTTCTTAAAATGAAAGCGTCTCTTCCAAATATTTTACAGGGAACAATGCTAACAGAAACAGTCCCTCCATACTCTTCCTTTTCCAGACGAATTACATTTTTCGGGAGATGGTAAGGTTGATCTAGCTGAATATTTAAAGTTCCAGGGAAGAATTTCATTCCCGTTTTTCTCAAGTAATATTCCTGGAGTTTATCAATCCAGTAAGAAAAGTTTCCTAAACCACTGACAACTTTACCTTTCAAGATTTTCATATATCTTAATTATTGTCTAATTTGGCTCATGGCTTACAGCTGCATTAACAACTGCGAGAGGAGTGGCACTGATACCGCGCACAAAAATATCTACACAGGTTTCGATATAGTCCTCACAGCTATAGCTACCTTGATTGAATTTTGCACTGCGGCATAGCATTCCAGCTAACAGCATTCCTGTAAACATATCGACTGCTGGAAATGGATCAAGTTCTGCTCTGACGGTGCCTCGTCTCTGACTCGATTGCAGATAAGCTACCAGTTTTTCCCCTAAGGGCTTGGCAGCTTCTTGAATTACTTGTTTGGCTGCCTTGGGATGACGTTTGGCTTCTCCAATGAAGGTACGAATTAAGTCTTCCTGTGCCTCTAGCATAGTATTGTAAAGATGGGCATACTGTCTTAAATCAATTTTTAGATCCTGCGTCCATGCTTCGGGGTGTGCAAGGGCTTCTGTCTGGAGTGCAAAGGCATTTTCGATTACTGCTCCCAGAAGTTGTTCTTTGCTAGCAAAGTGGCGAAATAAAGTCACCTCATTCACACCAGCAACACGAGCTATTTCACGGGTAGTTGCTCCTTGAACACCTAAACTGGCAAATACCTGCGAGGCGGCTTCTATCAAACGTGTACGGGTGAGAGTTGATGAACGGATGGTTTTATTCATTTATGCTGGCAACTACTTACTTACATCATAGGTTATGTAGAAAAAGTGGTCGCAACTTGGGGAAAAATCATCTTGATACCAGCATTTTTAAAGTCCTTGAAAATCTTTACCCGCTCAAATTTATTTCGGTGCGGTAGCTAATGTTTTATTCATTTTAGTAACTGGGACAACTACCCCACTTCTTAAATAATGAGGCGCTCTTTGGATGGCAGTAAATCCTAGTCGTAAATAAAACCCTTCGGCATAAAGGCTAGCTGTTGTAATTACCTTATCTATACCTTGCTCAGTTGCTTCATCGCAAAAATGTTGAACTAAAGCACGCCCGATCCCTTTACCTTGATATTTAGGATGGACATACAGCCCGATGAGTTCATCAACAATGAAACTAGCAAAACCTATAACAAAATCTCTCTCGATCGCAACCCAGAAAGTTTCCACTTTCATACTCTTCAAGATATTTGAACCATTAGGTTTGTTGCGGTAATTACGCCAAGCTAAAAGTTCTTTTTGGGTGTATAAAGTTGCAGGCAGAGCTTTGATAGCAGCAATATGAATTGCACTCAGCACCCAGGCATCTGTTTCCTGGGCAGGTCGAAGAGATATTTCGTTAGCGCTCATAGGTTCAGGGCTAGCATTCAGATTACATGCCTGTTTAACTTTTTGATACTGTAGGGTGTGTTACGGCTTCGGTAACGCACCGAAGATCGGAAATGGTGCGTTACGCGTTTCACGCTAACACACCCTACACTATCTTCTAATTATTTGCGCCTACCGACTTATTAGCAGTTTGCAATTGAGTCACAACTCGCTGAACAATCTGCCGTCTGATTTCCTGAAAATTTTGACTCGCAACTGTAAGGTGAGCAAGTACAGCCGCAGGGGCAGTTTGGGGAGAACCACTGTTAAAAGGGGGTTGAGGATTGTATTCAATCCCTAGTTGAATTGCTTGAGCGTAGGCGTAGCCCGTCGTAGACATCGCTTCCCTAAATAACTCAGCTGCTAGAGCCAGCCCAAAATCAATGCCAGCTGTCACACCGCCGCCTGTAATTCGATTGCGATCAATGACAAGTTTTTGGGCAACTGTCTCAACTCCCAGTATTTCCAAGAGATCCAACGATCGGCAGTGAGTAGTGGCGTGATAGCCCTGGTTTTTTACAGTCACTATTTATGTTCTCGTTAAAAATACTTAATATGCCCTTGCTTAAGATGGCTTAGGCAAAATCCTAATGTCTTGATTTATACTATTTTTTGAAAATCTTGATTTAATTGTTCACAATGGTATAGCTCCCGAAATATAAACCCCTCTAACCCTATCGACAAAACGTACAATAAGTTTTAAACTACGGTAAGTCTATCGGTAAACCGTTTATTTTGGATAAAGCAATAAAATAACCAACTTCAAAAGACAAATTTTGAAGTTATCAAGCAATATCGTCTGATATTTAGCTAATTTTGCTGTGTTTACTTGAATATATTCTCAAAGCTTGCTTATCACAGTATTTACCAAGCTAGAAGACATTAGAAAGTCAAAAGGAGTGAATGTGATCAACGCCATACAGATTAACGAAAATTTGACAACCACAGGACAAGTCATACCAAAACAGCTTGAGCAAGCTATCCAAGAAGGTTTTAAGTCGGTTCTGAATCTGCGATCGCCTGATGAACTAGGATTTTCCCAGGATGAGCAAAAAGTAGCGGAAGGATTGGGGCTGCATTATATGAATGTTCCACTCAAGGTGGATTTAAAAAATTTGAATGAAGAGCTGATTACCAAAATCCTCACGATATTAGAACAAATCCCTAAACCAGCAGTTGTACATTGTGCAGCCGGGATGCGATCAACTGGAATTGCGCTCTTAAGTATCGCTATCCAAGAAGGATTAACATCAGAGGAAACCTTAGCAAGAGCTAGGAATCTGGGTTTTGGATTCTTTGAACACGCTGGCGTTAGTCCCCGGCTGAAGCAATTATTTGTGGACTACGTTAACAAACACGCGAAAGTAGCTGCGCCTACTCGCTGAAACAGTTGTACTCAATATCCTGTATTTGAGAAAGCTTTATACGCCAGTTTAGGATCGCACATTAATAAAAGTCGCTATTTCCTGCAAAAGAGCGATCGGTTTGCAGGAAATAGCGACTGTTAATTTTTTGGGTAATTTTCGGATGAGCCAACGTCCAAAGTCAAGGCGATCGCCCCATAATAACTGGTGGTTAAAAGCTTTTGCTTGAAGGGTGTCAGGGGTGCGATCGCCTTTAGTATAACCATCCAGCTATAGGGAGAATAAGCACTTCCCAGAAAATCTAAAAATCTTATCTAAGACTATTGGATTATTGAAGAATAAGCGTTAGACTATTTCCATGAACCTTAGCCAAGGTTTTTGGGAATTAATTCATGTCAAAAATTATATACGATGTCATCCAGCGATTTGAGGTAGAAAACGGCGTTCCCCGTTTGGTTTCAACAAATATCCAGGTGATTGAAGGCGGGGAAGATTTAATGTCTTTGGCTACCAGTCTGCTGGAAAAACTTGGTTTTTATGACAAGTTTGAAGAGAACCGTACATCTCAATATGTGGGGTACAAACTTAAGAATCCAAAAAAAGGAGCTAAACGTTATCAACTGGTTTTAACACCCCGTAAAGAGGGTTTATGTGTCACTGTATCTAGGGATGTCTTAGAAAGTAATATTTTATGTTTAGAATATGTCCACTGTTGTGATGCATACAATGAACCTTATCGTTCTATTTTAGGTAAAATTTGGATTTTACCTAGTAAAGAAAATATATTTTGGAAATCAATGCAAGTTCGCTATCCAAGTCTTTTAGAAATTGGTGAGACAACAGAGAATTTTACACTCAACAAGCGTGATGAGATTGAATATTATCTAGGTGATATATCTGATGATAGTGAATTTTGTGATTTAAAGGCACAAAATGTTATTAATTTACCAGAAGAATTTGATATCACTAGTTTAGGAACTAGCGACTGCTATCTTGTCATTAATGATGACAAGCTATTTCCTTACAGTTGGCAAGTGTGTATAACTTCCAGTGAAGTTCTAAAAGAATTCCTGGGTCACTTTGGAAAAATCCTTATGGAGCAACAGTAATGTCTGTTAGAGTCAAAAGACTGGTCAATCCTTATGAAGAAAGGATGCTAGAGTTTTTGCAAACCTGCGTGGATGAAAAGTATAAAATTCATACACAGGTTAGCTTATGCCAATTTTGTGAACTAGATAGCAACCTTGATATCGAACTAAGAAAGTTTTTCTTTAGCTCCAGTGTAGACGCTCTGATCACTAATTCTGACTATAAACCTTGTTTGGTTGTAGACTTTCAATCTTCATATCATGATTATCCTGAAGCCAGAGAGCGCGATCGCAAAAAAGCAACTTTACTCGCTCTTGCAGCAGTTCCCTTACTTTATTCACGGGTGAAAGATTTTGGATTATTACATCTTTACTCTCAATCTGAAGAAGTAGTATGTAATTTATTTACAGGAAACCGACGAGAAAATGCCCAAGCCCTAATAAGAAAGTATTGCGAACAATCTTTTTCTACTGATGTTCGAGTTACAGCTTGGTAAACCACAAGATGTTTGCACGCCAATAGCAAAATTAACAGATTATGGTATCGCTTTGGCTACCATTAAATTACTATAAAATATAGATAAGCTTTTATATCAAAGGAGCGGTTATCCTTCCAACAGCAGCACAAGCCCTAAAATGTGTCTACCTATGTCAATCATTGACCACAGCTTACTTGCCCATCTACATAGTTCGTCTAGATGAGCGGACAGGAAACATATTCATCTTAGGTGGCAATGAAATAGAAATTTTAATTAGTCGTGATGGAAATTGGCGATACCTATGACAAAACCAAACTTTGATGCTATGAGTGAAGCAGAATTACGCGCCTATGTCTTGGAACATCGAGATGATCAAGAGGCTTTTTACGCATTTGCAGATCGTTTGACGGCAAAACCTCCCTCTGCGACTTACCCAGCGTCGATGACTCCAGAGGAAATCCACAAGGCAATATTAGATATTATCCAACAGAAAGAGCGTAGGCGCAGCCCGTCGTAGACATCGCCAGACTCCGAAAAAACAGCATAAATTTTTAACACCCTTGCTCCCAGATATAACCAAGGTGGTACACTACATCCATGCTAGGGGTGCCTATATAACCAGGCTGAGATCACACCCTTAACACCTGAGTCTGGGTAATACCAGCGGAGGGAAGCTGTTTATTGAGGAATTATAATATGCGGACAGAATGGGTTGCTAAACGCCGTGGGCAAAGTAATGTATCTCAAATGCACTACGCCCGCCAAGGTGTTATCACCGAAGAAATGCACTACGTCGCCCAACGGGAAAATCTCCCGGCTGATCTCATTCGTGACGAAGTAGCGCGGGGACGAATGATTATCCCGGCGAATATTAATCACACTAATTTAGAGCCGATGGCTATTGGCATCGCCTCTAAATGTAAAGTAAATGCTAATATCGGCGCTTCCCCCAACTCTTCTAATCTTCAGGAAGAAGTTGATAAGCTGAATCTGTCCGTGAAATACGGTGCTGATACCGTGATGGATTTGTCCACAGGTGGCGGTAACTTGGATGAAATTCGCACCGCCATTATTAATGCTTCGCCGGTTCCCATTGGTACAGTACCCGTTTACCAAGCTTTAGAAAGTGTCCACGGCACAATCGAGAACCTGACTGCTGATGACTTTCTCCATATCATTGAAAAGCACGCCCAGCAAGGAGTAGACTATCAAACTATTCACGCAGGGATTTTGATTGAGCATTTGCCCTTGGTGAGAAATCGCATCACTGGTATTGTCTCTCGCGGCGGCGGTATTTTGGCGCGGTGGATGCTACATCACCACAAACAAAACCCGCTTTATACCCACTTTCAAGACATTATTGAGATTTTCAAAAAATATGATGTCTCCTTTAGTTTAGGAGATTCTCTGCGTCCTGGCTGCACCCATGATGCCTCAGATGAAGCCCAATTAGCTGAATTGAAAACCCTTGGACAGTTAACTCGCAAAGCCTGGGAAGATAATATACAGGTGATGGTGGAAGGGCCTGGACACGTCCCAATGGATCAAATTGAGTTTAACGTCCGTAAGCAGATGGAAGAGTGTTCGGAAGCACCTTTTTATGTTTTGGGGCCATTGGTGACAGACATTGCTCCCGGTTATGACCATATTACTTCAGCCATTGGAGCAGCGATGGCTGGATGGTACGGTACTGCAATGCTGTGCTATGTAACACCTAAAGAACATTTGGGTCTACCAAATGCCGAAGATGTCAGGAATGGGTTGATTGCCTATAAAATAGCAGCTCATGCGGCTGATATTGCTAGACATCGCCCTGGTGCAAGGGATAGAGATGATGAACTTTCCAAGGCGCGTTACAATTTCGATTGGAACCGTCAGTTTGAATTATCACTCGATCCAGAAAGAGCTAAGGAATATCACGATGAAACTCTACCAGCAGATATCTATAAAACTGCTGAGTTTTGTTCAATGTGTGGGCCGAAGTTCTGCCCAATGCAAACTAAAGTTGATGCTGATGCGCTGACAGAATTAGAGAAGTTCTTGGCGAAAGAAGCTGTGACTCAAAGCTAACAGATTGTCATATCGAGTCCGGTTGAATACTTATAGCGGTTTTCAGATGGATGAGATATGGCATAGAACACACTGTCGGGGCTTAAGTTGTCATTGAAGCCAACTTAAGCCCCGACGGATGGAATTCGCACGCCAGCTACTCATAGGGAAAAATCAGGGGTTAGCTTCGTTTTTGTTAAGGATCAGTGAAAGCAAGCTATCTATGAGGCGATCGCGCTCGATTGGCACAATATCTCCACCATGCAGCAAATCTCGCGTAATCACAAAATGGATCAGCGTTCCGATAAACGTTCGGGCTGCAACTTCCGGGTCAGCAAGCTGAAGTTTAGGATGAGTAGCAAAGTATTGTGTAAGAAAGTTAAGATTTGGCTTTTCGACATTCTGGACAAATACCTGTGCCAATTCTGGAAACCGTCCTGACTCACTAATGATAATTCTGAAAAGCGTTATGTCTTGCGAGTTTTGAGCCACATTGTCCACCATTCCAAGAGCAAACCGTTTCAAAAATACAACGGGTTCCTCTTGCAATGGTGGAAAGTCTTGTTGCTCAAACAGGTTTGCTCTCGCTGCCATTCGTTGGATCAGGGCGGTAAACAATGCCTCTTTATCGGCAAAGTGTCGGTAGACCGTGGCTTTAGAAACTCCTGCTGCTGCCACAATTTTATCGATTCTGGCTCCGGCATAACCATGCTCCAGAAACTCCTGCATCGCCCCACGCAGGATCGCTTCAGTTTTTTCGGGGGATAAATCGCGCTCAACACTCTTAACGTTACTCATCACTCAATTTTCCCAGTTTGCTGGGAATCTACTAATACTATTGACTGATTTCCATCATACCCCCTTGACAAGACTAAACTGTTTTGTTTAATTTATATGCAAGACTAAACTGTTTCGTCTTTTGTATGCCAATTTACCCCAGACCAAAATAAAGGAGAGTACAAATGTCGCAGACATCAGTGAAAGCAAATGCAGCCGCCGGTTCGACCCGCGAACCGTTGGGCGGAGCGCACATACTTGAATCGAGTGACAAGAGCATATATCTCAAAGGTCTTTTTCTCCCTTGGCGGGGTACGTTGATGAAACTGGGACTGCACCAGAGCGCTGTGGAAATATTTGATCGCTACGAGGTAAAAGGCCAATTAGGCCAGGTAATTCGCCTAGCAACCTATCTCGAACTCATGCCCACACCAGCCCGCAACTTTGTCAACGGAACGGAATGGTTTACCGAGGAGATTTTGAAACGGATTGCTGGCGGATAAAACAAACTTCAGCCTTTGGTAATACTAATTAGTAAGAGAAGCATACTACTATGAATGGGTTCTCTCCATCTGGTATCACAGCAAACCCTCAATTTGCAGATTTAGTTATTCAACAACCCGATCAAACTGACCTCACCTACCCACCCAACCAGGTTGATGGTTTGTCTGCAAGCCCTTGGCTTGTAGTTTGTCTTTGTGTTGCAGCAATCTTCTTCTGTATCGGAGTTGGGGTTGGAAGGCGGCATACAAGACACCATAAACTAATAGCAATTCGGCTACGGCAAATTCAAACCTTAGAAAGAATTTGGCAAATGACAGCTAAACGCAGAGATTAAACTGTCAATATTTTTTACTTCAGCCCTGCTAAAAATCATCTAAAACTTCAGTGCTGTAATTCAAAATATTGTGGATTTTATACCAATTTCAAAAATATTTCCGACAGATTCAAACCTGCAAACCCAGATTTAACAAATCAAATATTCAGGGAGTTAAATATCTTATGTCACTCGATCGCCCAATTACATCTGTATCTTCCCAGCCAACTGCTGCTCTGAAAAATAGTGCTGCAAACGGCTCTAGTTCAGTCTTAGCACCAGAATCTACCGAGCCGATTAGTACTGAGGAAACCGCTTCTAAATCCCCTCCACAGCGCAAGAGATGGCTTTGGGTGATACTGGCGGTTCTGCTGATTGGGGGCGGAGGCTTTGTGG
>NZ_JABXKM010000074.1 GCF_017115025.1 Nostoc sp. NOS(2021)
GGGACAAGGGGGACAAGGGAGATAAGGGGGAATTATTGAAAAAGTCTCTACCTTGTTTTTTCCCAATGACCAATGACTAATGACTAATGACTAATGACTAATGACTAATGACTAATGAAAATCATTGCCTACTCTTACACCAATCCGCTATTAGAATCTTCTCCCGATCAAGCCGATTGGGGATGGGAGGTGGATCGGGTTTATGAAGATTTAGGTAAGCAAGAGTCTTCTGGACAGGCTACGCGAGAGTCCTTTGGACACGCTACGCGATCGCAATTACAACAATTATTTACCGATTGCCAAACTGAAAGGGCAGATTATCTGTTGATTCGTCGGTTGGAAGAATTAGGGGATACTGTAGAGGAAATTAGCGATCGCTTACATCAACTCGAAGCAATGGGAGTAGCGATAATTGCTACTGAACAGCCCTACACTTCCGAAAATTACCCTTTGGGCGCTGACTTGCTGAATTTGCTACACGCAATCCAACGTCAGCAACGTAGTCGTCGCATTCGTCAAGGACACGCCCGTAATCGTCTCGATGTTGCACCGCCACCCGGCAAAGTTCCCTACGGCTATCGCAGAGGTAAGGGAAAATATACTATAGACCGCAGTACTTCACCAGTAGTCAAAGATTTTTTTGAACACTTTTTACTCTATGGTTCCCTGCGGGGTTCAGTTCGTTACTTGGCGAAAAAATACAGCAAAAAAATCTCTGTCACCACAGGAAGACGCTGGCTAACTAATCCAGTTTATCGCGGTAATACAGCTTACCAAAATGGTGAAATTATCTCCAATACCCATATTCCGATAATTTCTAAAGAAGAAGCAGCCCAAGTTGACCGACTTTTACGCCGTAACAGCCGTTTACCATCTCGAACTGCTAGTGCTAGGCGTTCTTTAGCTGGGTTGGTTGTCTGTGCTGAGTGTCAGTCACACATGACAGTTACTCGTGTCACCCAACGCAATCAAGATAAAGAGTATCTTTATTTACGTTCTACTAGCTGTCCTCAACGCCCCAAGTGTAAGGCTATTTCCTACCAAGAGGTTTTAGAACATACAATTGAAACCGTTTGCCGTGACTTACCCTTAGCTGTAGCAGGGATGAATTTTCCTCAGTTGGATGCAATGAAGAATAGTTTAGGGCAAGCGATCGCACATCAGCAAGAAATACTTGCTCAGTTACCCGCATTAATTGAAACTGGAATTTTAGATGCCGAAACAGCAAAGTTAAGGGCTTACAAACTCCGCACAGAAATTTCTGCACTCGAAGCCAAGTTGGCGACACTTCCCCCAGTTAACTTGCGTTCTGTAGCTCAAGCTGTTTCCATACCACAATTTTGGTTAGATTTGTCAGAAACAGAGCGACGATTTTACTTTCGAGAATTCATCAGGCAAATTGAGATTATTCTTCAGAATAAAGAATTAAAACTCCAAGTTATTTTTATTTTTTAAGTAAATAGATCACACAGTTAAATCGGCGGTTAGAAACCGCATCTACACAAGCAAAACCCACTTCCGTGGGTTTCAAACACTCAATTTTTCCTTAGTCCGCGCAGGCGGACTTCTCTGCGAGACGCTGTTCGCGTTCGTTTGTGTAGCCGCGAATTCCATTCGCCCTGGCATTGCTGTACCCCTACAACAGATGTGATTCAAATAAATGAAAACTACTGTAAAACGCTATTTCTGAGACGGTTGATCCTTAGTATACGCAACAGGTTTTGGCCCGGCATTCCGCACATTGATAACTTTATTAAGGATATCAAACCAAAAAGGCGCACCCATAGCAATAGCTAAACCACTCACTATCCAACCGCAAATTAATTTAAAAACCTGCCAACTTTTAATTAATAAGACGTTTCGACTATTCGAGTCTTTAGTATCTAATAGCTCAAACTGTTGATTGATGTTTTGCCATCCAATGGGGATAGAAGCATTTTCTAATAGTTTCTCAATTTCCCTTCTGGCTTCTGGGTCTTTGATATAATCGCTTCCCTTAATTGCACTTTGAGTAATAGTAGAGCGGATAACCGAATCCTGTGAGAGTCTTTTAACGAGGTGAAATGTATCAGTATTGGTTAAGATGGCAATTGATATTCCAATTAAAATTGCAACTCCTTTGGCATTGCGCTTATAAACACCACTAGCTCGATCCATAGAGCGATCAAACCATGTTTCGACTTCATTTTTAAACTGATTCATTTCTTCTATGAGGTCGCCAATCTTTATCCGACTACGTTGAGCAATCACAGCAAGACTCTTGATTAAATTATCAGGTACATCATTAGGTAACTCTTTATTAACAAAATCTATAAATTTCTGGTCAATATCTCCATAAATTG
Source organism: Nostoc sp. NOS(2021) (assembly GCF_017115025.1). Lineage (GTDB taxonomy): Bacteria > Cyanobacteriota > Cyanobacteriia > Cyanobacteriales > Nostocaceae > Nostoc. The sequence continues at coordinate 2,343 of NZ_JABXKM010000074.1, forward strand.
TTTGAATTGTTTTGTAACTTTCACTATTTTGATCGTTAATGCCTGTCTTAAGTTCTTTGTAAAATCCTAATATCATGTGCAAATTAGTTTTAAATTCGTCACTAGGATGTTTCACATGATTAATTAATTGGGGAATTTTTAAGGTATCTAATAAAGTAATTGCAAATGTTTCAGAAGGAAGATAAGAAGGGCCGCTTTGTTTCTCTCCTAGTCCTTTTTTGTCAATGCTTTTAGCAATTTCCCGAAACTGCCTTTCTACTTGATCCTTAGCTTGTTGATTCAAGGTATTAATCAAAGGATCGTTATAAAGTTTCTGTACCAAGTTTTTTGCCTTAGTAATATCTGATTCTTCAGTTTCGCTACCACCTGCTAAAAGTAATTCAATTGAATTTTTTAAATGTTTAGCTCTCCATTGTAAACATGTGGCAATTAATTCTTGAATTTCAGAAGCTAGCACGCTGAAAATCAAGTAAATAAAAACCAATCCAATAGTAATATCCACAACTACAGGTAAATTCATTGATAAACTCCCATAATCTTATACATGTTCATTATTTTAAAAAGTGCTTTTAGAAAATTGTATAACATAGATATTTAAATTCAATAATCGCTTAATTAAATTTAAAATTATAATATTTGCTCCTGGAGATAATTTTATTCAATTATTTATGATTGAATTGCTTTTCTAGGTGCTAATTAATTATGCTTTCTTCTTAAAAGTACTATCCAAAAAGATTACAAATAATTCCTTTACGTGTTCAGCACGCCATTGAAACACTGTAGCAATTATTTCCTGTTTCCTGAATTTATTCAGATAAAAACTAAGTAGATAAAATTGAAACTAAGCGTGACATTAAAAATAAAATACAAGTTAATTTACGGACTAATCTGCAGGTAATAAATAATTTATTGCTTGTATTATTTTTATCATTTATTGGCTTAAATGTTCTTTAACTAACTAAGATAAATTTTTAAAAAAATAGCGCTAATTAGAGAAAGTTGAGTTAATCTTGGAAACTAGCAATTGTTAAGAATATACGTTGCTACTGGGTGGCAACATTGGAGATTCGCTCTGGTCTCTATGTAATCAAACCAGCAAGTAAAATGATTACCAGAGAATATGCAAGAAGGAAGCTTTATTTGGAGTCATCTAGAAAAACAGCATCGCACGGTTGGCAAATGGATTGATTGGGTATGGCTAATAGTGTTGCTGTTGGCAGCAGTGTTACTGTTTAGCATCAATCTAGGAGGATTGCCGCTGCGAGATTGGGATGAAGGTACTGTGGCACAGGTTGCTCGTGAAATTTGGCACGCACCAGCAGGTTCAATGCGTTGGCTTTACCCAACGCTAGGAGGCGAACCATACTATAACAAGCCGCCTTTGATGCATTTGCTAATTGCTTGGGCTTATTCTCTAGGAGGTGAAAATGAGTGGACAACCCGCCTACCTGGAGCAATTTTAACAGCGACATCTGTACCTTTACTGTATTGCATTGCTCGAGAGATATTTCGCCAGCGTTGGGCTGCTATTTATAGCGCCTTGATTTACCTAACAATGCTACCTGTGGTGCGTCATGGGCGGTTAGCAATGTTAGATGGGGCGATGGTAAGTTTTTTGATGGTGATGATGTTCTGCGTGTTGCGATCGCGCCGAGATTTACGTTATTGCCTTGGTGTTGGCGTTAGTTTTGGGTTGATTTGCCTAACTCAAGGACTGCTAGGTGTATTATTAGGTGCGATCGCGATCGCATTTCTGTTTTGGGATACGCCACGACTGCTCACCTGTTACTATTTGTGGATAGCAATCTTAATTGGCATTCTGCCTGTAGCTGGTTGGTATAGTGCCCAACTAATTCACTATGGTTACACTTTCGCTCAGATTGGGCTTGCAAACCCATCACTAGGCCGAATTGGCTCTGTTGTAGAGGGGAATTCGGAACCACCTTGGTACTATGTGATTGAACTTCTCAAATACACATGGCCGTGGTTATTGTTCTTACCGCAAACTGTCCGCTTAACCTGGGAAAATCGCAATCTTAGCTGGGCAAAACTAGTACTGGCATGGAGTGGTGTTTATCTGCTGGTAATTTCCTTCATGATTACCAAAGTTCCCTGGTATCTATTCCCAATTTACCCAAGTTTAGCCTTAGCTTTTGGTATCCAGTTATCAGATACGGAAAATTCGCCTTTACTCTCATCCTATCCCCGTGCTTGGGTGGCTGGTTTGGCGATACTTGCAGTAGTCGCTTCTGCTGGTAGCATGTATTTCAGTTGGGGCACAACACCGAAAACAGACTTACAACTGATTTTTGCAACAGTAGCTTTAACTATGACCTTAGCAGCTATTTTGGCAGAACGAGGCGACGGGCAATTTCTGAAAATTTTGTTTTGGGGAAGTTATATTTCGCTGTTGCTGTTAATGAAATCTAACTACTGGGTTTGGGAATTATCTGAAGCCTATCCAGTTAAACCTGTCGCCGCCATGATCGTGCGGGCAAATCCAGCGACGAGGAAGATTTACACATCTTTTCCCTACCATCGTCCCTCGTTGGATTTTTATAGCGATCGCACTATTATTCCCGCTTCTGTTGGTGAACTGCAATATTATTGGCACTACAACGGCCAACCCTACTTCCTGCTTCATACATCTGCTTTCAACAATCTCGAACTAGAGTCCATGAAGCTAGTTGACCAAGCTGAAGGCTGGAAGTTAGTTACAAAAGATACTAATCGATTGTAAATGTAATGTCGGGCGTGGGGCATTGGGCATTGGGCATTGGGCATTGCTTTCTCCCACTCCCTCATTTTCCTCATCTCCCTCTGCCTCCTCTGCCCTGACAAGTGTATGTTTTTTACATTGTTAAGGAAATGCGGTAAGATATCAATCCAAATTTTGCAACCCGATCGCAATCTTACTGTGTTTCTCAATTTGTCCCATAACTTGTTTTGCTCGTTGAATCACCACCGCAGGCAAACCCGCCAACCGTCCTGCTTCAATCCCATAAGACTTATCAGCACCTCCTGGTTGAACTTGATGCAAAAAGATAATTTGGTCGGGTAATTCTTTCACTGTCACCTGATAGTTAGCCACATTCGGCAAAATACTAGCCAGTTCATTTAACTCGTGATAATGCGTGGCAAAAATCGTGCGTGACCGAATATCCACTGCTATATATTCTGCCACCGCCCAAGCGATGGAAAGACCATCAAATGTCGCTGTCCCGCGGCCAATTTCATCTAACAGTACCAGCGACCTAGATGTGGCATGGTTGAGAATATTCGCCGTTTCATTCATCTCCACCATGAACGTAGATTGACCAGTTGCAAGATCATCTACTGCACCTACACGAGTGAAAATGCGATCGCATATTCCCAATCTGGCAAACCTAGCTGGTACAAAACTACCAATCTGCGCCATTAACTGAATCAATCCCACCTGACGCAAATAACAACTTTTGCCACTAGCATTTGGCCCGGTGAGAATGATCAAATCGGGACTGTCATTTGTCCTTTGTCCTTGGTCATTTGTTATTTGTTCTTGGTCATCTGCTAATGACAAATGACTAATGACAAATGACTCTTGACCCAATTGAGTCGAATTCGGCACAAAGAAACCCGCAGGTAAAGATTGTTCCACCACCGGATGACGCCCATCAACAATGTTTATCTCCCTTCCTGACAACATTTCGGGACGACAGTAACCTTGATGCACCGCCAACTCAGCTAAACCACACAACACATCCGCCGCCGCTACTGCACGAGACAGATTGCGAATTACTTCCGCCTCTTGTCCTACCTCTTCCCGCAACGCCGTAAAAATCTCATATTCTAACTGATTTAAATCATCCCGCGCCGTGAGAATCCGCGCTTCTCGTTCCTTCAAATCTGGGGTGATGTAACGTTCCTCATTCGTCAGGGTTTGCTTGCGGATATAATTAGCGGGTACTTGATCAGATTTGGTGCGGGAAATACTGATATAATAACCAAAAGTTTTGTTAAATCCTACCTTCAGTGTCGAAATTCCTGTCTTGGCTCTCTCATCAACTTCCAAGTTGGCAATCCATTGCTGGTCTGCTTCTACAGTCGCCTTTCTCTCATCCAACAGGGAATTCACGCTAGGGCGAATCAATCCGCCTTCCTTGATTTGGATAGGTGGTGATTCTACAAGATGCGCGTGTAACTTTTGTGCTAATTCTTCCAACACACTTGGGACTTTCTGCAAAGCTTTGAGGAATGGAGAACGCGTCTCGGCTACTAAGTTAGATAATTCTGGTAAGCGTGAGAGTGAATCTGCCAAAGCTACTAAATCTCTAGCATTAGCTGTACCAGAACCCGCCCTTCCTGTCAAGCGTTCTAGGTCATAAATTTGCCGTAACAACTGCCGCAAATCTTGACGCAGGGGCGTATTTTCCATCAATTCTTGGATGGTATCTTGCCGCGCCCGAATGCCTTTAATATCGAGTAGTGGTTGCAATAACCACCGTCGCAGAGCACGCCCACCCATCGCTGTACTCGTTTTATCTAACGCCCAGAGTAGGGAACCGTGAAAAGTGCCATCCCGGACGGTTTGAGTAATTTCCAGGTTACGGCGGGTTTGATTGTCAACAATTAGGTAGTCGGTGACAGTGTAGCTGCGGAGTCTTTGAAGGGTGACAGGGTTTTCTTTTTGAGTATCTTCCAAGTATTCCAGAAGACCGCCAGCCGCACGGACGGCGAGGGGAAGATGATCGCAACCGAGTCCTTCGAGCGATCGCACCTTAAATTTCTGCAATAATCTTGGTCTAGCTTCAGCTTGGGAAAAAGGTACTTGCGATCGCAAACTATAACAAAATGATGGTGGCAAACACTGGGGAAGATGTGGCGAAGTTTCTCCCGGACGCAGCAAACTACCTAAATCGGGCGCATTTGTCGGAACTAACACCTCTGAAGGTTGCAAGCGCATTAATTCTTGTGTCAAATGTTCTAAATCACTACCTTGAGTAGTGAGAAATTCCCCTGTGGAGATGTCTGCAAAAGCTAAACCCCAATGATTTGCGGCAATTACTACTGCTGCTAAGTAATTATTGCGACTTGATTTCAGCATTCCTTCTTCCAGCAAAGTACCGGGGGTCAGGATGCGCGTTACTTCCCGCCGCACCAATCTACCAGCAGCTTCCGAAGCATCTTCCACTTGGTCGCAAATTACCACTGCATAGCCTTTTTCTACCAGCAGCGTCGCGTAGCGTTCCCATGCGTGGTGCGGAACACCAGACATCGCCACCCGTCCCTGTTCTCCAGCTTGTTTACTAGTGAGAACTAATTCCAATTCTTGCGCTAGTTTTACAGCATCTTGGAAATAGCATTCAAAGAAATCTCCTACCCGATATAGCAATACAGCGTGAGGATATTTATCCTTGGTCTCGACATAGTGCAGGTACATTTGACTTAGCTTGGTGCGGTCTACCTGTCGATGGTCGGAAATAAAAGTACTCGCGTCGGGTTTGGTAGATGGAGTTTCAGAGTGAGAAGCGGTCATAGATGCTATTGAGTTACGCACGGAAATTCCCCAATATCCGATGATAGCTTGATGTTAAAGATGAATGGCGATCGCTCAAGAATTTTTTACCCTTCGTTATATTAGCTTGCTGATGTCGCCATTGTTGCTGTTAAAGTGATAAACAGGCGATGGCTTCGCCAACACCTTCGGTGAACGCAGTATGGCGAAGCTTGGCGAACCTTAGCTACATCAAGCAATTCCAAGAGCTTTGGAGCATGGTTTGTTTTATGATATTTTCTCTTATCGGTACGGCGAGTAGCTGCCTCAAGCCATACTTTCAGAGTAGCTTTAGAAACTTCTTCCAGGCTATTATACCGTGCCATTCCCTGAAGGATTCCATCTTCCCTGAATCCCTCCCCATAAAACTCTTTTAAAGCATCAATATCAGCAATAAACCATGCTTCCATCGTTTGTACCATTAGGTGGCACTGATTATCTTCAAAATTAACTGCATCTAAAATCCAAGGATGATCATCTGTTCTATTTCTCAGATGTTCCCAAGGTGTAACAGTGCAATCAACTGGAGATTCAGCATCAATTAATAACACATTGAAAGCTTCTGGCTGAGATTCTAAAGCTGTTTTAAAATCTTCATAAGCATCACGCCTTGAGCCACACATAACAATAAATATATTAATATTTTCGCCAGCAATATCATATAATTCTTGAAAAAATTTTATAAAACCTGGGCGTAGTCCAGTAGTGGTTTCTTTTCCACTCCTGATCCCACTACGAAAACCTGGGCGTGGTCTGAGTAGCAGTTCAGTATCATCTTCATCTCCTGCACCCTCAATGTAAATATAAATCTTCATTACCAACGATTTCCACCAATCTGCCCCATCCGCCAGAGATCACCAAGCGTATACTTTTCTAACCATTTCTTCAATCTCTCAGGTTCCTGACGATGGAGGTGGCTACCTTTTTTATCTCGTTCACAAACTATGACTGATTCGGGATATTCACTCAAAGCCGAAACTAAAGCATCAGAATGAGTTGTCACTATTAATTGTGTTCTCTGAGACGCTTGAATGAGCATTTCTGCAATAGTCGGTAAAATATCTGGATGTAAACCAATCTCTGGTTCTTCAATACAAATAAGTGGCGGTGGAGTTGGATCAAGCAGTAAAGCCATTAAAAATAAATAACGAAGTGTACCATCAGATAACCGATTTGCAGGAATTGGTTCAATAAAACCCTCTTCACGAATAATTATCTGTACTGTACCGCCAGATATTATTACACCCTGTTCTTCGGCTGGCTCATAAAATTTTTTCAGTTTCTCAATAATTTTTCTATGACCTATTTTATTTTTTAAGTTGTTTAAAAATAGACCCAAATTACTACCATCTTCTAGTAGAGGATGTTCAGGTAAGTCAGGCTTTTGAGCATTTCTTGGTACTGAATATCGCCCGATCTGCCAGTCACGATATAAAGCTATATTAGAAAATGTAGTGCTGAGATAAGAAAGTTCTGGATACAAATCTGGATCTGTTCGCTGAGATAAAATAGATTGATATGGTTTCACATTGATTGGATTTACATATAATTCTCCCCGACGCAAATCTGGATATCCACTGTTATAGCGATAGTAAGAAATGGGAATATTTTCAACAGAAATTGGAGATTTATTTTCTATTACTTCGTCTATCAAATCTAGTCTTTGTCTAGTAGCTGTAAACTTAAACTCATAGCGTAAAGGCTGGGGTCTTTGAGGATAATTTAAAGTAGCTTCAATTGTCGCTACTGGATTTTCCTGTCCACCCTTCCACAGAAACTCGCTAACTCCTCCCCCTTGCCGAAATGGGGCGGGTAAGTCTGTGGGTGTCGCCCGTAAAATCCCAATTGCTTCAATTAAATTCGATTTACCCGAAGTGTTAGCCCCAATTAAGACATTGAGTGGTTGCAGTTCAATTTCTTCACCTTCATTTCCATAAGAAAGGAAGTTTTCTAATCGCAGAGTGCGGATAAATCTTTTACCTTCCATTCAATTTTCCTATTTAGTTAATCATCGATATTTTATTAATGTCATATGCTCAAGGATATTTTACCTTTTTGGTGCGATCGCATCGCCGTATAGAAGGCAGGAAGTATTAATAGAAACTTTTCGGAATACAACTCAAAAATCTTATAACTTTAATCCTAATTCCTGTCGCAGACGATACAGAATTGTGTTCTGATCAACTTGAGAAAGAATTTCTTGAATGACGCTGCTAGCGCCCAACTGTCCCCAAGTGCAGCCTTTTTCGAGATACACTTGAGCAGCTTTGCCAACAGAGTATGCTCCATAACCGGCGATCCCAGCTTGAGCGATCGCACTGCCAGCAAAGGCAGTAATATTGCTGGGATTGTCACCACTGGTTATTGCAGCCGTACTCTTACCTAAACCCAAAAGAAAACTACTGCCTAATTCTCCCAGCAGCAAGCCACCAGAACTAAATAAAATCGTTTTTAAAATTTTCCCGGCTTCATAGCTAGTCATCGGCAAACCATACAATCTAGCTAGAGCGCGAATTAAAGCCAAATCGGCAACAGTTCCGCCAAGGATATCTAAAAAAGCAATGGGATTGAGCATTACTGCCAAAGCTTTGTATTTGGTAAATTGCCAAATGATATTTTCGGCTTCTTGTTCGCGTAAGTCGATGGTTTTTTGAGCGATCGCGGCTTCTGCATCCCGTGCTTGGATCAGTGCATTTAAAGCCAGAAGCGATCGCCCTTCTCGATTCAGAATATTCAGAATTGTCTCTTTGAGTTCATCTATTTGCGGTGCTGGTGTCTCCCATTCATAACTTACACGACCATCAGGCCACTCAACCCGTACTTCCATTGGGGCTGGTTCCGCCGCTACCATCACAATTTCATCAGGTAGTAGAGGCTTCGCTTGAGGATTCCCTGCACCCAGTTGTTGTAAATTTTGGTAAATCGCTCCCTGGTCTGTATCTGGATATAAATCTATCTTGTTAAACACCAAAATCAGGGGTTTTTGTGCTTGTCGCAATTCCAGCAGTGCTTGATACTCGGTGCGCGTGATATCACCAGACACGACAAACAAAATTAAATCCGCCTGATGTACCACTTCTCGTGCCATGTCCGCCCGTGACTCACCCTCAATTTCATCTAATCCGGGGGTATCAATTAACTCTACTAGCACCTTACCACCGGGCTGCCAACGGACGGAACGGGGCCATTGAGTGACACCGTTCAGAGGCCCAGTTTGCAGAATCTTCTCTCCCAGCAAGGCATTTAAAACTGCTGACTTTCCCCGACTCACCAAACCAAAGGCGGCAATTCTAATGATGTTAGAGTCCAGCTTGTTGAGTGTGGAATTTAAAGCTTCCAATTCCGGTTTCATCAAACCTGCCAATTCTGGGTTAGATGAAAGCTGCCCTGACTTGCGAAGATATCCATACCAAGACAGCGCTTGTCTGAGACTGGCGCGGGCACGATTTAAGTGAGTTTCTTGTAGATTACGCACAAAGTTAGGTTGATTCAAGGTTGGACAAACAACAGGCTACATATCCATTTTGATCTAATTCCCAGGCTATTAACCTGTTTTGTCAAATTAGGCAATTGTTCTGATTGTTTGCATACCCTCTTTGTGCGATATCCATTCAGAACATGGGATTGTGTTCATTATCCCAACACTTGCGATCGCGCCAGCTTCTCCCAGTATGTTCACATTCTGATGCATCATCTATCCAAGGAATCGATGTAGAGTGGTACGAGGTTCCAATGGAAGCGAATAAGCCTGCAGTGAATAAGGGCAATAATAACGATAAAGTTATCAATGTACAAATCGGTAGAGTGATTAAATATGCAGTCAGCAGCACAATATTAGTATGAGTCCAAAAAACTGTGCCTATTTTGTTATTTTTTTGGCGAGTTTTTAAGCTGGATGTTGAATTCGAGAAAAGCATAATGCAACCCTATTAATGCCAGTTTATATAGCAATCCCATTTGATTTGTCAAAGCCAAGCTGACTGAGAGCTAGCCGGATCAGCTTTTGACTCTCAGTATATTCAGCAAAAATCAAATAGGAGTCCTATACGAGTACGGATTTTTACGTAAGAACATTATTGAAGCTATATACTCTAATGTCAAATGTGCAAGTGACGACTTCTTAGAAGTTTTAATCTTTGGGCGCAAAAAAATGTTTTTAATGAAAATATGTTGAAGTTTTAGCGTAGGCGTAGCCCGTCGTAGACATCGCACTTGCGTAAATCCTGGCAAATTTAACTCACAGCCTTCCGCCGCCGATGTTGAATTGTATATTGCGATCGCTTCTGGATAAACTGGAAATTTTCCTTCCTGTCGTAGCCTTTCAGCACGGAAGGAAACCATTATTTCAGACTCGCTGCTGAGTGTATCCCTAATTTGGTTAGCAAAATTTTGCCTGATGCTGACAGTATAGAAGTAGCGTTAATTCTTTTTTATGCCTAGAGACGATAAATCCGAAGCTTCACAAACCGGCGCATCTGCGATCGTTGGTTATGAAGATTTTTTAACTGAATTAAAAAGCCGAATTTCTAGCGCTCAATAAAGAATTAGTATTACTCTACTGGCAAATTGGGCGAGATATTCTGAATCGCCAACAGCAGCAGGGTTGGGGAGCAAAAGTTATCAATCGTCTGGCGGCTGATTTGCAGAAAGCTTTTCCTGAGATGAAGGGCTTTTCGCTTCGCAACCTTAAGTATATGCGGGCATTTGCCCAAGCTTATCCAGATGAGGAATTAGTGCAACAGGTTGTTGCACTAATTCCTTGGGGTCATAATGTCCGTATATTGGATACCATTAAAGACCAAACAGAACGCTTGTGGTACTTACAGCAGACTATCCAGTATGGCTGGAGTCGAAATGTTTTAGTTCACCAAATTGAAAGTAAGTTGTATCACCGTCAGGGTAAAGCAACCACCAACTTTAACCGTTGGGATGATTTTGTGCAAAAGCAAAAATAAGGTAATTGCCGAATACTCTCTGCGGGATATGCATAAGCCGATTAGTGTTTCGGCGTATCAGCTAAAAGATACTTTACCGGAACCATTGCAAGGAAATTTACCAACGATTGAGCAGTTAGAAGCTGAGTTTGAAACAATTTATAAAATTGAATTAGGACTCGGTTTAGGTGGAAAATTTGAGGGGAAAATAATTCATCCGCTTGGAGAAACAGTAGATGAGCAAAACGAAATGTAGCAAGTTATCAATACTAAATTAGACAAAATATGTTCAATAGTTTTAAGAGGATGTTTTAAAAGTATTGGGCGACTTCTAGTCGCTACTACACAATCAAAGTCCACCTCCGTGGACTAACGAAAAAGTAACACTTTTAACCCGCGCAGGCGGGTTTTGTCTGTGTAGCCGCGACTTCTAGTCGCCAGGACTAGTAATAAATTAGACTTTACAAACGTGCTCTAATTAAATTGAGGTTATACACATAATTTAAATTGATTATAAATGCCAGTTTAATTTCTCTGCAATCACCTTTGTATGATTCCTGGTGCTTTAACCCGCAATTGGCTGTCGCCGATGCTGCAAAAACCACTTATAAAGTTCTGGATTATTGTATGTCTGCGTCCACGAGTCGTGAGCGGCTTCTGGGTAAACTGTAAATTTTACATTCCCATCGCGGGCTTTGAGTGCAAAAACCATGATTTCGGACGCACTTAAGGGAACTACATTATCTTTGGCTCCGTGAAATGCCCACACGGGAAGATTTTTCAACTTACGTGCTGCTTGTGGATTACCACCGCCACAGATAGGCGCGATCGCAGCAAATCTTTGGGGCTGTGCTGCTGCTAAATGCCATGTTCCGTAACCACCCATACTTAAGCCGGTCAGGTAAACCCGATCTGGATCAACATAGGGTGCGTAGCCGCTTTCAGGTGAGTCAAGAGACATCGCCTCATCCAGAAGGGCGCTCAATCGTTCTACATTCCAATATTCACCGTGCGGACATTGCGGAGAAATCACAATGAAGGGAAAGTCTGGCTGTTGTTCAACAATTTTGGCAACACCCTGCTTTTTCACGTCGTCTAAGTTAGAACCTCTTTCACCCGCACCATGTAAAAACAGGATTGTTGGGAAAAGTGGCTGTTGTATTTCATTGCGATCGCCTCTGTCGGGGCGTAGCCCATCGGGCAAGAATAGCAGGTAGTTGTAGCTGTCGGTAGAAGTAACTTGTTGTTGTAGTGGCAGCATAGCATTAGAAAACTTTGTTAGTTCAACGTCTCCCAACAGCTATTGTATAACTTAGTCGCTGTATTGTTTCTCGTTTGACTTTTAACTAACCGAAAGTCATTAAGTAGCTGGGCGAAATTAAATATAAAATGTCATTGCAAGCGCAACGCAGTGGAGTGAAGCAATCGCAAAGACTGAGATTGCTTCACGACCTTCGCAATGACAAACTATCTTATATTTATTTAGAACCATCTACTTATCTATATATTTTAGCTTTTAACGGCTCTACATTGCGACCTTTAACAAGTTCTAAAATTTTATTTTGAATTTCTGGTGTACTCCAATATATCAATTCTTTGGTACTTGTGACATTTGTCATTACTGTTCATCCTGGGAGAATTTCCAGATTTTGATTGCGTCATTAATAGACCAACTTGACCAAAGAAGACAGATACGGGGACGCAAAGAAAGAACTCCCTGTGTCCCCGTGTCTCTTCAATGAAAGACTACTACCAAATTCGATTTCCATTTTCGTCAACTCGTGCTTGCCGAATTACGTCGGAAATCTCTTCAGCATCTTTAACGTGGTGGAGTGCCTTCTTTTCGCCGTTGGGTTCATCCACAACGAAATAAGTCGGCACTGTGATTCTGTCGCCTGTAATGTCTGGTACATCATCAACAGCTAGCTGTTGACCCTTCTCTTCAACTGATTGAGACTCATCAGCAATTCTATCTCCCGGATTCGCTGTTAAGTTTCTTTCTTTGACGTTTGGTTCTTCGCCTAAATGTGTATCTTCGCTCACTGGTTGATTAATTTGATTTTCTTGATTATTCTCAGTCATGGTTTTTTCAGGTATTAAACAATCTAACTTTACCACTAACACTGTAGAAAATCGGAGATACAAAGAGTTCTTTCTCTGGAGAGACTTTGAGAATATATTTGAGCGAAACACCTCTTAGGTTAGATATTTGCTCGGATGAATTTACTTCTTTAGTTGAAATGGAGTATATTTTCCCCTCAATGCTTCTACAATGCTGCGGGTATTTGCTTCCATGATTTTGATGTAGGAATCCCCATCACTTCCCTTTGCACGAATTGAATCAGAGTAAAGTTGATTTGGTGCTAATTTCACCTCTGCTTATTGAGGAACAGTTTTAATTAAAGCTGGGTGAATTGTAGTTTGGTAAAAAATTGCGAGAACGCGGATCTTTTTAATTGACTCAACCAATCTCTGGATTGTTTGAGCGCTCGGTTGTTCTTCGGTACTAATGCCAATTAAAGTACCTGCGATCGCGCAATCCCAATAAGCACATCGATAATATTGGAATGCATCATACGTTGTCACCAGTTGGCGCTGATCTGCGGGGATAGTTTGAATCTGTTGATTAATCCAGCTATGCAACTGTTTTAATTCTTTATTTAGTTGCGATGCCTTTTGAGTAAATTTTTCTCTATCTTCTGGTGATCACTCAATCAAAGCATCCCGAATCGCATTCGTCATGGCGATCGTCTAGATTAGAGTGCGATCGCCAATCAAAGAAGATGCGGTAATGAGCATAGTTTTTTCGGTGTTCTTTCTTAAAACCAAAGCATAATCCTAATGCGATCGTGCCGTAGTATAGTAGTAGACTTTTATTGGTAAATCAAGTTATGAAAGAACATTCTTCTACTAATGACAAAATTCCAGCGAGGATAAAAACGCGCCGAGGTTTCTTAACCTATATGCTAGGTAGTACACTTGCATCAGTAGCTATTGGATATCTATTTCCCAAAGTCAGTCAAAGTCGTGAAATAGACCTAGAAACCCTTTGCTCGCTGTATCCAAAGAATTCGCGCTGTCAAAATTATCTTCCAGGATCTGTGGCACTGGCTAAAGACGACAAGGAAATTGAGGCTAATGCACTATTGGCAACTGCAAAGCCCGGAATTCCGATTTTTGTAAAAGGCTTGCCAGATCATAGCGTTGATTATCTGATCATTCAAGACGGGCCAAAGATTGCTGAGTACGCTATCAATCCAATTTGCACTCATTTAGGATGTACAGTTGAGTGGGATCTTGAGAAGAATCACTTTATTTGTCCTTGTCATGGGTCTCAATACGATTCTCAGGGTCGAGTCGTTCATGGCCCAGCTAAACGTTCTCTGCCACTAATCACTGTAGTAGTCAAGCAAAACCAAATTCGTTTAGTTGATCGCAAACCTGCTGTAGATCCTCGTTAACCTACCAGTACCAAATCAGATTGGACAATGCCACCATACTTTTTGAGCGAGTTATAAATTATAAAAGACTAATAAAAATTACTGCATGATTGGAATTTGTCGGGTAAGCTGACAACAGCAGTTTTAATCCTCAAAACAATGACCGCAAGTAGTCCCACGATTTTAGCCTTGGACTTTGATGGAGTGATTTGCGACGGACTAATTGAATATTTTGAGGTAGCATGGCGCACCTATTGTGAAATTTGGTCGCCTGCTAACGACACACCACCAGATGATTTAGCTTTGAGATTCTATCGCCTGCGACCTGTAATTGAAACGGGTTGGGAAATGCCCCTTTTAATCAAAGCGTTGGTAGATGGAATTCCTGATGAGAAAATTCTTCATGAATGGCCAAGCATCGCCCCGAAAGTTTTGTTAAATGACAAGCTACAAGCAAGAGAAATTAGTGCGAAACTAGATAACCAACGGGATGAATGGATTACCACCGATTTAGACGGTTGGCTAAGTCTGCATAGATTTTATCCGGGTGTAGTAGAAAAAATAAAATTAACTGTTGACAGTGGAGTTAAGCTATACATTGTGACAACTAAAGAAGGGCGTTTTGTACAGCAGTTGTTGCAACAAGAAGGAGTGAATTTACCAGCAGCAGCGATTTTTGGGAAAGAAATCAAGCGTCCCAAATTTGAAATTCTGCGAGAATTAATTCAAGCAGCAGATAAAAAGCCAGTTAGTCTCTGGTTTGTAGAAGATAGACTCAAGACATTGCAGTTAGTTCAACAGCAAACAGACCTTGAAGATGTGAAACTCTTTCTTGCAGACTGGGGCTATAATATCCAAGCAGAACGGGAATCTGCCCAAAATGATCGGCGGATTCAGTTGTTATCACTGTCTCAATTTGCCAAAGATTTCTCAAGTTGGTATTGAAAAATGAGGATAATCTCACGCACACACACAGAGAAGCAGAGGTTTACTTCGTGTCTTTGTGTGAGATTTAAACACTGAAATTTGCCATTTTGGCTTAATATAAAGTATAAAATCCTATGCTTGACCTGACAAAACTGGCGCGACAAATGCAGGGTTTAAGTCAGCATCTTACTTTAGAAGCTGCTGCCAGTCGCCAGCGTTTAGAATTGGCGCAACAACATCTCAAAAATGCTTACGAGTGTCAACAAGATTTAATCGATCGCCAGGAAAAATGGCGCGATCGCATTCTATTTGCTAATGCTACCCCAATTGAGCCACTAGAAACCTGCATCGATATCCCAGTTCCCCCAAAAATTCATACTGTCATCGCTACCGATGGTTCACAAATTGCCCCCAACCATCACGAAATTGCTTACTGTTATCTCCTGAATATTGGCAGAGTCGTCTTACACTACGGACAAAATCGCCATCCGCTACTTGATAGTTTGCCAGAGGTCTTTTACCGCCCAGAAGATTTATATATGTCTCGGCAGTGGGGAATTAGAACCGAGGAATGGATGAGTTTTCGCCGCACTGCTTCAGAAACAACAGTGTTGGCAGAACTTGCGTGTGGTGCAGCGCAAGCCAAAACGCCAGCGCTAGCGATGGTAGATGGTTCGTTAATTTACTGGTTTTTAGAACAATTGCCGATGGATGCACGCGATCGCATTTTACCCCCCATCCTCGAAGCTTGGCAGCAGATGCGTGATGCTCAAATTCCGTTAATGGGCTATCTCAGCGCCTCTCGCAGCATCGAAACAATGAACTTTTTACGGTTATTGGCTTGTCCCCATCCAGTGCCAGACTGTAAAAGTCATTGCCCAAATCAGCTAGAAAAAGTACCTTGTAAAATTTTTGAACAGTTGCGAGATACTTCTGTTTGGGCAACTCGACTCAAACCAGGACAACGCAGTACCTTGTGGCGCAGTAATTCCCCCATTCTCGAACTCTACGGAGATCAAACCATTTACTTTTGCTACGTCCACGTTGGGACCGAAATCGCCCGGATCGAAGTTCCGGCATGGGTAGCGGATAATGCAACCATGTTAGATCAAGCATTGGGACTAATGCTAGCACAAGTGCAAAAAGGATATGGCTACCCTGTAGCGATCGCCGAAGCGCATAATCAAGCAGTGGTAAAAGGTGGCGATAGAGCGCGTTTCTTTGCCCTTCTCGAACAACAAATGATTAAAGCTGGTTTGAAAAATGTGGGAACTTCCTACAAAGAAGCCAGAAAGCGGGGCAGTATTGCTTAAATCAGGGAATAATCAAGATTGCTCTCTTCAATTTTGAATTTTGAATTGTTAAAGAGGTTTTTATGCAAACACAGACAGGAAAACGCTACTACACCCGTGAAGAATATTTAGCACTAGAAGAAGCAGCCGAATCCAAAAGCGAATACCGCAACGAGCAATTCGAGAATATTGAAAGTCTCAAGCAGGAGTATTTTTCTAAAGGGAACCCAGTTATTAGTATGGATAGTAAAAAAAAGAGTTAATCGGCAATTTATACCGAAAAGTAGGTATTTATACTACTAGTCCAATAGAGGTGTTAGACCACGATTTCCCTTCACTTGCAACAGGAGTAGCAATTGGGCATGGCTTGTATGATTTGAATGATAATATCGGTTTCATATCATGTCCGCTTGATTAC
>NZ_JABXKM010000045.1 GCF_017115025.1 Nostoc sp. NOS(2021)
GTGGGGGAGTGAGGGAGTGAGGGAGAAGAATTAATAACCAATGCCCAATGCCCCATGCCCAATGCCCAATGCCCTATAAATGAAGTTACTGCTAAGAAATATTAAAATTTCGGTTACAATAATGCTGCATTAACTTTTATCGAAGCTGGGAACGATAACACTAAAAATCCCGACTGTAAAGTGGTGGATGCAGTTATTGCAGTTTCTCCCAACAACAAGCTGCTGCTACCTTGTTATTACTTTGGCCAAACCGGAGTTCTCATTGGAGAAAGTCCAACTCTACAAGCTTCCTGCCCAAGTGGCTATCAAAGGAATCAAGCCTCTGTCTAAGAGTAGTAAACGTGGTTAATGTGAGGTAATTACGTAGAGTGGCGGTGACAACAAAGGTAGCCCCAGCGGCTTTTGGCTTAGGGATAGCGGGTATTGCAGTTTGCCCATTCCGATTAATATCGGGAAAAGTAGCTTAGGGATATTTGTCCGTAAAATTACTAACTGTAGACAAATACTGGTTTTTGAATCAAGCAACCTAACCTATGCCAGCGAATTCCTGGCCCGAAGAAGATTCTTATCAAGAGCTTGATCCGCTCAACTCCTTGTTGTCTGACCTATCAGTAGATGAGGAGTCAGTGTTAGAGACAGATCCTGTGTCTCTAACACCCCGGTTTCAAGGTCGTAGACGTAAAGCGGCTCTAGTATTGACTATCGTCTGGAGTGGCACGATCGCTCTACATTTAGTTTCTTGGGCTTCCATATTTATTCTAGGACTAACCACCATTCTAGGATTTCATGCCTTGGTGGTAGTGTTTACTAAATCCCGTCGCTATCCAAAAGAAATACAGGGAGATTTGCCCTCTGTATCAGTGCTAGTGGCTGCGAAAAATGAAGAAGCGGTAATTGCTAAATTAGTCAAAAATCTTTGTAATCTGGAATATCCAGGTGGGCAATACGAAGTATGGATTATTGACGATCATAGCAGTGATAGCACCCCACTTTTATTAGCAGAACTAGAACAGAAACACGAGCAACTGAAAGTACTAAGGCGTTCAGCAGAAGCTAGTGGTGGCAAATCGGGGGCGTTGAATCAGGTATTGCCGCTGACAAAGGGCGACATTATAGCAGTATTTGATGCTGATGCCCAAGTCACACCAGACTTGCTGCAACAGGTAATACCTTTATTTCAAAGAGAAAAGGTGGGGGCGGTGCAGGTGCGAAAAGCGATCGCCAACGCTAAAGAAAACTTTTGGACTAAGGGTCAAATGGCAGAAATGGCACTTGATACCTGGTTTCAGCAACAGCGGACTGCCCTTGGTGGTATTGGCGAACTGCGGGGCAATGGTCAATTTGTCCGGCGTTCAGCCTTGGAAAGCTGCGGTGGCTGGAATGAGGAAACCATTACCGATGATTTGGATTTGACAATCCGTTTACATTTGGAGAAATGGGATATTGAGTGTGTTTTCCATCCAGCGGTGCAAGAAGAAGGAGTAACGAGGGCAGTTCCACTCTGGCATCAGCGCAACCGTTGGGCAGAAGGCGGATATCAACGCTATTTAGATTACTGGGATTTAATTCTCAAAAATCGCATGGGAACGCTCAAAAGCTGGGATTTGCTGATTTTTCTGCTGATTATGTATATCTTGCCCACAGCAGCAGTACCAGATTTATTAATGGCGATCGCTCGTCATCGTCCACCAATGTTAAGTTCGATCACAGGCTTGTCCATTTCTATGTCAATGGTAGGTATGTTTACAGGTCTGAGGCGAATACGTCAAGATCAAAAATTCCCACTTTCTACATATTTTATGATGCTGGTGCAAACCCTGCGCGGCAGTTTATATATGTTGCACTGGTTAGTCGTCATGAGCAGTACTACTGCACGGATGTCGGTAAGACCAAAGCGCCTGAAATGGGTGAAAACCTTGCATACGGGAAATGGGGAATAGCCCCTTTGGGGAATTAAAAATTTAAAATTCAAAATTTATAATGCAAAATTACCAAAAATAATTTTGCATTTTTTTTATTCATCATCCACGTCTGATTCTTCTACCCATTCTGGTGTAGTCATGGAATCCGAGAATTCTGTGGAATCCTCTGCGAAACGGATAATTTGTCCGTTGAAAAATTCTGCTAGACGTTGAGCTGCGATCGCTACTTCGTCAACTTCCCAATCAGGTGCGGGTGTTCGTTTTGGCATTGGAGGCAAAGCTTGCACCCCATTTCCATTTACCCCATTTCCATTTACCCCATTTCCATTTATCCCATTTCCATTTATTCCATTTCCATTCGCCCCATTTCCATTTACACCATTTCCATTCCTTACTGCCGACTCGGTTTTTAATGGTGCTGCTGTCGGCGCTGGTGGTGGAGTTGCTGGCTGCGGTACTGGGGCTGGAGGCGGAATTTGCTGGTTATAACTGGGAGTTGGTGGCTGCTGAACGCGAGTAGAGTCTTTTGGGGGAGGATTTTTTTTGGCTGAGGTAGGAGTTGCAGAGCTTACTTGTTCCAGATTTACCTGAACTTCACGCTGAAAAGTCTGCTGGAAAGCTGCCTTCATCATCGGGAGATCAGATTTAAGTGTTTCATACCATTTAGACCCTTTGACAGCAATACGCGCTACAGTACCGTTAAACTCTATTAGCTGGCACATTTGCCCCAGTAAAGCTTGCCTGGAAGGCATCGGAAAATTAGCACGCACTTGTTGCCAAACCTGAGTTAAGTCATATTGTGCTTCCCCAACAGCTTCTGAAGTTACTGGTTCAATGTTCGCAGGTGGCACGGGTACAGATACAGGTTCTGGGGTTGGTGGTGAAAGTGAGTTAGCAGCAGAATTGTGATTTGTTTGCCGTTCAACTGGGGGAGATGAAGTGATGGGCTGATTTTGGGCAGATGCTACATGATTGGGAGATGCAGAATTATGATTTGTTTGTGGTTCAGCTAAGGGTACAGAAGAGACTGGGTGATTTTGGGCAACTGCTGGAGGATAGCTTGGAGATACAGCAGGTGTGTTAACTCGCGGCGCGACACTTGGGGATTGTGGCTGAATATTCGTCGCGCTGGGTAATAATCCTAATAATGTTACCTCCAGCCACAAACGCGGCTGGGTAGTATTTTTAATTTGCACTTCTGATGTGCGTAAGTGTTGCTGTCCTGCTAAAATCGCGCTCATATCCAAGTATTGAGCAAATTCAACCAGCGCTGTCCAGGTTTGCTGAGTACAAGCAACCAAATCGTGGCGGTTGGGTGCTGTTTTAGCAATAAGTAAATCGCGGTAAAAAGCGGCGAGATTTTGCAGAATAGTTAGGGGTTCTCGACCACGATCTAGGATGTAGTGGGTACAGTCCAGAACTGCTTCTGGTTTATCTTGAGCGATCGCATTTAAAAGCCCCAGCAAGTCCTGTTCGCTCACTGTCCCAACCAAATCCCAAACCCGCTCTGGTGTCACTTCACCCGCTAATAAACCCAATTGGTCAAGTAGACTTTCGGCATCCCGCAATCCTCCTTGAGCAAGTTGGCCTACCAGCGTTACAGCGTCAGGTGAAATATGAATGTTTTCTATAGAGGCGATCGCACTTAAATGCTTCACCATCGCCTCTAACTGAATGCGTCTAAAATCAAACCTTTGACAGCGCGAAATAATCGTTGGTAACACCCGTTGCGGGTCTGTTGTCGCCAATACAAAAACAACGTGTCTCGGTGGTTCTTCTAGAGTCTTCAGTAGCGCGTTGAATGCCTGGGTACTGAGCATGTGGCAATTATGCACCAAGAGCATATTTGCCACAAAGTTATGATTATCTGCTACTTCAATGTCATAGACTCGCTCGATCCCAGCGAGGTGAACAGATACGACTGTCTCCAAACTTGTAATCCATGAAGATGCCGTATCCACATTCACCTGACTTTTCACGTCGCGTGAACCTAACCCCCCAGCCCCCTTCCCTACTAGGGAATGGGGAGAATTCAAAGCCTCTCCCCTTGTAGGAGAGAGGAATGGAAGTGAGGTTTCCAGATCCCGTGAAAAGTCAGCCACATTCACAGGGGATAGTATCTTCACTCCTTCTTTTACGTCCAATGCTTGTAGCCATCCCTGGTTTGTCCTAATTAAATGATTACCTGTACATCTAATTTCTCTGTTAGTTGTCTTGATAACCAGGGTTTGCCGTTCTCCTTGGTCTAACCATCTGACAACTTTCTTGAATTCCCACTTAAGAGATGAGTCGTTGTAACTCAGAACCCTCTTATCTTTGATTTTGGGGTCATCGATTCTGTTAAGTCCGTCATCAGTCAAGACCAGAGAATCTCCAGTTAGGCATTCGTCGATTACATAAACCTTATAGCGACACTGCACAGGAGCAAACTGGGCTTTTTCAATCAACTCGCGGATATTATCGACACCAGTGTTGCTGGCAGCGTCGATTTCAATTACGTCTAAGGCGTAGCCCTTGGTGATTCCCTGACAAACCTCACACACGCCGCAGGGTTCAGCCGTAGGTTTGTCACCTTTGAGACAATTGAGGGATTTAGCCAGAATCCGGGCGCTAGAAGTTTTCCCCGTACCTCTAGGCCCAGTAAATAAATAGGCGGGGGCGATTTTGGATGTGCCGATCGCGTTCGTGAGGGTGGTAGCGATCGCCTCTTGTCCCACTAGTTCAGCAAAACTCTTGGGGCGATATTTGTGGTGCAGGGGTTCGTAAGACATGAAAATATAGACTTCAATGCCTTTCAAAGTTAATTACTAGCACCGAGTCGAGTTTAGGATTCAACTATTTTAAACTCTCGTACCTGCTTTGTTTGTCGATGTTGCCATAGCCCTTGCACTCAACTAATACCGTATATTTTGGCACTCAGGAAAGCAAGCAACCAGAGCTTATCCTCTACGAGGATTTCAACATCAATGTATCGGAATTATAGCATATCATCTAGTACATTTGTTCCCATAGGGGAGTGGGGAAGATTGAACAAAGAGACAAGTCTCCAAGTCCCCTTGTCTCTTTGTTCAATAAGGGGCTAGAGCATCGATTCAGTAATCAAAAACCTAACCCCCCTTTCCTGCTAGGGAAGCTACGGTGTACACACAAGTTATCGAATTACCCAAAACCTCACCCTTTCCTGACGGACATCCCTCTCTTTACCAAGGCTACGGTGTACACACATCTCTTTACAAAACCAAAATCGTTGTAGATCCTCCTAAATCCCCCGATAAATTGGGGGACTTTGAGAAGTTTTTGCCCTGCTTTTTAAGGGGGGTTGGGGGGATCAAAAGCCTATGGGGCAACTCTAGCAGACTTGTGTGTAACACCGTAGCCTTACCAAGGATAAGGACAGGTTTTACGTAGCAGAACCTTTCTTGAAGTTTTCTTGAGCCGATACCGATAAACCGTAAATGGCGTCAAGAGAGACTTGTGTGTACACCGTAGGCTAGGTAAGAGGGGGAGCCAAACTCCCCTCTGGGCTTGCCTAACGGCAGGCTGACGCCAAGATCGAGGAGTTGGGGGAGAGGTTCTTCCAGGATTACTGAATTGGTGTTCTAAGCGGGATCTACGTTTCAGGCTTCAGTGCGTAAGTGCGATACATGTTTCAAACTAGACTCGTAACACATCAAAAACGCCATTTTTTAAGTGTTTATATTGAAGTTATTTCCAAAACATATTGTTATGGTTACAGGAAGTGCAAAAAAATGCCTTTTAAAACCACTCTCAATAACTTGTGATTTGGAGACTAGGCTACATAAGCTAACGTTTTGAGGTTTGTTTAGTTAAAGATTTTCATTATTGCATAACAGTAGCAATTGTGTAGTCTTTGTCCTTGTTCTACAAAGAATCAGGACGCTATTTATGTGTACTTTTAAATACCAATCCGCCAGCAACATTTAATCACTAAACCAAAAATTTTCCACAAGATGAATTACAACATGAATTATAAACCGACTCAACTGCTTTTTATTGATGCGACTATTAATGACATTGAGACTTTATTGCAGGGGGCTTTACCTGGTATTGAAGCGCACGTCCTTTCTGATCAGCAAGACGGTATAGCCCAAATTACCCAAATTCTGCAACACCGTCCAGAAGTTAACACAGTTCATATTGTTTCTCATGGTTCACCAGGTTGTCTGTATTTGGGTAAGAGTCAACTTAGTCTTGATACCCTGAATATTTATACTTCTCAGGTGCAAAGTTGGTCAAGAGATGGACTAACTTTGATGCTCTACGGTTGTAATGTCGCAGTTGGAGATGCTGGGGAAGAATTTGTTAATAAATTGCACCAGTTAACAGGGGCAAATATTGCTGCTTCTGTCACTTTAACTGGGAATGCTAATTTGGGCGGCAATTGGATTCTGGAAATGAAAATAGGAGTGATTGATGCCCCCCTAGCTATTACTCCAAGTACCCAAAGTGCCTATGCTGGTATCCTCCCCTCCCTCATCCCTGATAGTTCTATATTGCCCAACGTAGGGTATAGCTCCCTAGCGTGGGGGGACTACACAGGCGATGGCAAACTCGACCTTATCCTCACTGGCTACAACAGCGCATATTCCACTAAACTGTACAAAAACGATGGCAGTGGTGTCTTAAGCGACGACACCAGCGTGGGGCTGTCTGGCGTATCTAACATAGCCGCTAGCTCTGTAGCGTGGGGGGACTACACAGGCGATGGCAAACTCGACCTCATCCTCACCGGCCAGACCAGCAACGGCACAACTGACATCAGTAAACTGTACAAAAACGATGGCAGTGGTGTCTTAACCGAAGACACCAGCCTGACCCTGCCGGGCGTAGAGTATAGCTCCGTAGCGTGGGGGGACTACACAGGCGATGGCAAACTCGACCTCATCCTCACCGGCAGTGGCATCAGTAAACTGTACAAAAACGATGGCATTGGTGGCTTAACCGAAGACACCAGCCTGGAGGCCACCCTGAACCTCCCCGGTGTATCCAATAGCTCCGTAGCGTGGGGGGACTACACAGGCGATGGCAAACTCGACCTCATCCTCACCGGCAGTGGCATCAGTAAACTGTACAAAAACGATGGCATTGGTGGCTTAACCGAAGACACCAGCCTGGAGGCCACCCTGAACCTCCCCGGTGTATCCAATAGCTCCGTAGCGTGGGGGGACTACACAGGCGATGGCAAACTCGACCTCATCCTCACTGGCCAGACCAGCAGCGGTTACATCAGTCAACTGTACAAAAACAATACACCGACTCTCACCACTCCCACTGCTATTAGTTACATTGACACCGCCAATGATGATACCTTTACCGCCCAAGGTAGTACATTAATGGCAATTAGCCCAGATGCACTAACCCTCACCTACGGGATTACAGGTGGTACAGTCAGTGGCACAACTGTCACCAAAACTGGAACCTACGGTACTCTCAGTCTCGATACCAGCAGTGGAGCATATACCTTTACACCTGTTGATAGTGCAATTGAAGCACTAACCAGCAACGCTACAGACAGCTTTACCTTTACAGTTAGTGATAGCAATGGTGGTACAGATAGCAAAACTCTCGCCCTTAACCTGACTGGTGTAAACGATACACCTACTCTCAACACTCCCACTGCTATTAGTTACACTGATACAGCCAATGATGATACTTTTAACGATCAAACTGGTACATTAACTGCAACTGACCCAGACGGTGGACAAACCCTCACCTACGGGATTACAGGTGGTACAGTCAGTGGCACAACTGTCACCAAAACTGGAACCTACGGTACTCTCAGTCTCGATACCAGCAGTGGAGCATATACCTTTACACCTGTTGATAGTGCAATTGAAGCACTAACCAGCAACGCTACAGACAGCTTTACCTTTACAGTTAGTGATAGCAATGGTGGTACAGATAGCAAAACTCTCGCTCTTAACCTGACTGGTGCAAACGACGCACCCACCTTACAAAATGCGATCGCCGATCAAATAGCTAAACAAGATACAGCTTTCAGCTTTACTTTTGATGCCAATACCTTCATTGATGTAGATGCAGGTGATAGTCTGACTTACTCAGCAACTCTACAAGACGGCAGTAAGCTACCTAACTGGCTGAAATTTGATGCAGCTACTCTCACCTTCAGCGGTACACCAACTAACGCAGATTTTGGAAATCTGGCAATTGTGTTACAAGCTAAAGATCAGAGTGGTGTAAGTAGCACTGACACATTTGCATTAGCTGTCGAACAAAATAACGGCACACCTGATAACGGCACACCTGATAACGGCACACCTAATAACGGCACACCTACCTTCAAGCTTTCAAAAATTGCTGATGATATCTTTAATATCTCTAATAGCAGTGGCAAATCAAAACTTCAAGTTACTCTCACCGGACGAAGCTCTAATCTTGTAAATGAACTAGGAGTGTTTACCGTTGACGATGCTCAAGGTAACATCCAAGGTATTGCTCCAGGCGCAGCAGGTTACGCCCAAGCAGCTTTAGACCGAGCTAAGGTAATTTTCTCTGCTATTGCCAAGCTTCCCAATGGGTTTAATACCAGCAATTTGACACATCTGTTGGAATTTAACTCCAGTGATAACTTGAGATTTTATTTGGTGAAAAATAGCACAACTGATGCTGTACGGGCTGGAGCAACTCCACTCACAGATATGCTATTTTCTGATCCTTTAACGCAAAAGATTACAGACCTTGGGAATGATGACTTTTCCCTTGCCTGGAAAGATGGCTCTGGTAAGAACGCTGCTGACTTCAATAATCTGGTGGTAAAAGTTCAGTCCACAAATGATTCATTACCTCTGGGTACAAATCTGCAAGGAAACTCCCAAGGAGAAGTGATTGATTTGCGCGGTGTCACAAGTCAGGTAAAAGCTGATTTTGTGGTCAACAGAGAAGCAGCTTTCAAGAATTTCATCGGCTTCTATCAAGTAGCTGATGAGAATGGTGGCATTGACACCAACGGAGATGGCAAAGCAGATATTCTCACTGGACAGGCTGGTTATACTGAAGCCGCAGTTCGTGGGCGTGTTGCAGGCATTGACTTGACAGTTAATAACCAAGGTACTGCAAGTTACACAGGAACTTTCCAGCCAGGTTCTATCTTTGCACCATTTATTATTGCTAATGGTACACCTGATGCTTTACTTGATAAAAATCCAAATAACAATCCAGCAGTTTACTTCCCATTCTTGGGAGCTAACGCTGATAAAGTAGATCACATTCGCTTGTTAGGGAATAATATTTTTGGCTTTGAGGATTTACCAAGTGGTGGTGACAAAGATTTCAACGATATGATCGTGCGAGTCAATATGAGTATTGCCTAGTTTAAATTATTAAACATCGCCTATACTCAGTCGAGCCAATGTTGAGCAATGTTCTTAAGCACCATTGGTTTAAGTTAGGACTTACGCAAAACTATACCTGTAGGGGCAATTCATGAATTGCCCCTACCATAAAATTAGGGTTTCAGCTATTGTTTGCGTAAGTCCTGTAAGTCAGCGAGCGTGAATAATTAAAGGTTTGTAGTAAGCGGCTCTAGCCCCATTCTCAGGGCTGGAGCCGGGGAGCAGAGGGAAAGTTGCAGTAAGTCTTTACCCCATGCGCGATGCCCCATGCCCCATGTCCTAGAGGAAAAAAGAGATTTCCTGTCTATACATTTTATTGACTGAAGTAACGCCATAGTCCAGTGCGATCGCTACAATTTTAGGATAAGCAATACTCGATGGTGTAGCAGATGCTCAAGCGGCTATTTCAATGGCTCAAAAAGCTTTTTCAGAGCTTGTTTGGTGGAAAACAGACTGCCTCAAAATCTAGGGGGAATGTGCAAAAAGAACCAGCACCACCCTTAAGCGATACGGATCTGGAATTTCTCTTCAACGAACTGTTGCAAGGAGTACATCAAGCACGAGGGGAAGCATGGGCACGGAAGTGGCTGCATAATATTGAACATCGCATCCCAACTGAAGACTGGGTTGAGTGGTTAGGGCGCTTTGGTGAAAGATTGCTGGCATCACCTACACCCAATAATGAAATAGCTGCGCGGTTAGTGCAATTGGGTGAGTTGGACATCGGAGAAATCGGAGATGTTGCCTATAGTATCGGGATGCAGTTATTGACACGCAATCAAGGCGAACCAATTTGGGAATATGAAGGGCCAGATGTTGTCAGCACAATTTTGCCACCAGAGCCAACCGCCCCAATATCCCAGTCAGCAGATGCGCCAGAGAACCTGCCAGAGGGAGAATCCCAAACTGTCACCCTAGAAGAGTTGTTTGTGATGTTGCAGGAGGATGAAAACTTACGCCAGCAGATTGCTCAACAGCTTGCCGTTGAAACAGACGATCCACAAGTGCTTGTCCAGGCATTGATTAGTCAATTATATCCTGCTGGTCAATCGACTACAGAGCAAACAGAAAATTAACTGCTTGGCAGAGTCAAAATTCAAGAGTTGAATCTGGGAATTGTAACGTTGTAATGCTATGCTCTTGAAGTTTTGTATATTTTTTGCTAGCCTGCTACCGAAGCGCTGTCCGGATCTAATGGATTTTTACGTAATTCATGATTTTTTTAACACAACGATGGCTACAATCTAGAAAAACAAAATCCAAGAGTGTGGCAGATGCTCAGGCGGATATCGCAGTCGCTTAAAAGGTTTTTAAAGCGCCTCATTGGAAGTAAGCAGACTCGTCGTTCTCTCAAGGGTGGGAGAGGACACAATCTGGTAGGGGTACTACCAGAACTAACCAATGCGGATCTGGAACAATTGTTTATCCAATTGTTAGAAGGCGTGCATCAAGCACGAGGACGACAGTGGGCATTGAGGTATCTGCAACGGCTCGAAAATCGCATTCCGGCTGAACGCTGGATAGATTGGTTGGTGATGTTTGGCGAAAGCTTGCTAGCTTCACCCGCACCGAATCCTCTGTTAGCAACACAGATGGTGCAGTTGGGAGAACTTGGTGTTGGCAGAATTGGAGACGTTGCCTATGACATTGGCATCCGGCTGATGCAAAACTCACCCATACAAAACTCACCCACACCAATAGAGTATGAGGACAATCAGGCCCAAGATGGGGTAGAAATCACTCCTGGGCAAGAACTGATCCGCAATTTAGGCGAACAGTTATGGGAGTATGATGAGCCAAATGTCATAGAAACTACTCCTGGGCAAGAACTGATCCGCAACTTAGGCGAACAGTTATGGGAGTATAATGAGCCAGATGTCGTAGAAACTACAACCGATGAAGAAATTCTCCCAACTTCCCCTGGGCAAGAGCTAATCCGTAGCTTAGGTGAACAGTTATGGGAATATGATGTACAAGATGTTGAACCAATAACGTCAGCACCCCAAAATGTCTCTTCTGAGGAAGGATTTACCGAGAACTTAGAGGAACCGGTATTGGAATATGAACCAGAAGACACCCAAACCACAATCAGAGAAAATCTCCCTCTCCCCGCCGCAGAAGATTCAATCACCTCATTAGCCCAACTGAGGTTCGGCGATGAAGAGGAAGTTACTCCAACTAAAATACCAACAAATCTCCTTTCCACTAGACAAAAAACTGAATTAACAACGTCTGACTCAGAGGAAACCTGGGATAACACTTTGACGAATTTAGAGCCAAATGTGGCTTATACCCTAGATGAGTTGTGGGTAAGGTTGGATCAAA
Organism: Nostoc sp. NOS(2021); assembly: GCF_017115025.1. Taxonomy (GTDB): domain Bacteria; phylum Cyanobacteriota; class Cyanobacteriia; order Cyanobacteriales; family Nostocaceae; genus Nostoc. The sequence goes on from NZ_JABXKM010000045.1 coordinate 11,621, forward strand.
GTACCAATTTAGTCCAGCAACTTGCTTCTAATTTGGCAGTTCAAAGCAGTAATTCCCCTGGTATTATTGAGCGACATAGCGATAATCCTGTTACCCAGGCTCAAGCGTGGTTTTACCAAGGTCTTCAGCAAGCTAAAACAGGTGATTTGTTAGGCGCGATCGCATCTTATGACCAAGCCATTGAACTTCAACCCGAATTCCCAGAATATTGGTTTAACCGAGGCTTGACGCTGTTTCATTTAGAACGTTTTGATGAAGCGATCGCATCTTACCAAACAGCCACAGAACTGAAACCCGACTACTACAAAGCTTGGTACAACCGGGGTGGAACTCTCGGAGAATTAGGATACTTTGAAGAAGCGATCGCTTCTTTTGACAAAGCCATAGAAATTAAGCCAGACTACCAAGAAGCTTGGTCTAGTCGGGGTTTAGCGCTGCTAAAGTTAGGTTGGCTACCAGAAGCAATTTCTAGTTATGACCAAGCGCTGCATCTGGAACCAGAAGACCAGGAAAACTGGTATTACCGAGGCATAGCACTGGCTGTAGGCGAACAATTTGCCGAAGCGATTATATCTTACGACAAAGCGCTAGAAATTCATCCAGAGTATCACGAAGTCTGGATAGACCGGGGTGTAGTGCTGTTTAATTTAGGAAAGTGGTCAGAAGCGATCGCTTCCTGGGATAAAGCACTTTCAGTTCAAGCCGACTTCTACTTAGCTTGGTACAACCGGGGTATAGCATTAGACAACTTAGGACGTAGACAAGAAGCGATCGCCTCCTATCGGCAAACGATCGCCATTAAACCCGACTTCCACTTAGCTTGGTATAATCAGGCAGTAGCACTGTTTTATTTAGAAGAATTTGCCGAAGCGATCGCTTGTTATGACAACGCTTTGCAAATTAAACAAGACTATTGGGAAGCTTGGATTGGTCGGGGAACTGCGATCGGTAATTTAGTGAATGATGACGCATTGCGGAATTTGTCGAGTAGTATAACAGCGACAAATCCAGCCTTAGAACAGGGTGGCTACGAAGGAAAATTAGCCAGCTACGAAGAAGGGTTAAAGCATCTGCGGACAGATACCCACCCAGAAGGTTGGGGTAGATTGCATGTTGCGATCGGTAATACTTACTACGACCAAGGCAAAAAACATACTAATACCCGCGATTATTGGCGCAAAGCCGCATCTGAGTACCATCAGGCGCTGTTAACCCTCACACTAGAATATTTTCCCCAGTTGCACCTAGAGGTTTTGCAATCTCTAAGCAAAGTGCTGATGGGTTTAGGACAAACAACACAAGTTCAAGAATTACAGCAACGCGGTACAGATTTATTACGACAATTACTAAGTGAAGAAACTCGCTCAGACGAAAGTAAAAAACAGCTAGCTCTGAAATTTACAGGTTTTGATCAATTAGCAGTTGATTTAGCCGTAGAGTCCGGTGATTTAGTTGAAGCTTGGCAAATTGCCGAACAAGGCAAAAATGCTTGTTTAAACTGGCTGGTTTCTGGCTGGAATGATCATATTTACTCACCTCATTATGGCGCAATTCAACAACTCTTCAATCCCACAACCGCAATTATTTACTGGCATATTAGTCCAGTTGCCCTACATACTTTCATTCTCAAAGACCAAGCGCCATCACCAATCCTCCTATTTACACCCATGCAAGATACTGGGGCAATACCTTTAGGAGAAGACGCTATCCGTCTAAATGAATTGCCTCTACCCGAAGCAGTGCAACGCCTAATTGAATTTGAAACTTGGTTAGAAGATTGGCATCAACAATACCAAGAATATCGCAGCACGGCTCAAGACAAAGAAAGTAAAAGCCAGCATTCTTGGCGAGTTGATATGGAACAGAAGCTGTTGCAACTGTATAAAATCCTGAATATTTCCACAATTGCACAGGAACTCGAAGGCATCACCCAACTGATTTTAATTCCTCACCGTGACTTGTACAGATTGCCCATTCATACCCTTTTCCATCTCTCTGACCCATCGCCGGAAGAGTTGCCGAATGTAGAGTCAAATTTCACCGTCACCTATCTGCCTAGTGCCCAAATAGGTTTATCAATAAAAACTGAAGAGATTTGGCAGTGGCAAAATCAGTTATTGCTCAGTGTTGAACATCCTGAAAGTGCAGCTTATCCTACACTAAAATTTGCCAAACTTGAGTCTGAAGTTGTTAGCCAGATGTTCAATAATATCAAACGAATTCAGGGGTCAGAAGCTACGAAAACTATTGTCGAAAATGCCTTACTTGATAATTACAACATCTTTCATTTTACGGGTCATGTCACTAATAATTTAGCTGAACCTAAAAAGTCAGAATTAGCATTAGCAGGTGAAGACAAACTTACTCTAGATGAAATCTGCCAGCAAAATATAGCAAGTTACAACCTTATTACCCTTTCTGCCTGTGAAAATTCAAGTACTAGCAACCACACTATCAGCAGCGAATATGTGAGTTTAGTGAGTGGTTTTGTGAGTCTGGGCGTTCCTCATGTAGTGAGTACTCTCTGGAGTGTAGAATCTTCGGCTAGTGCCTTGGTAATGATCGAGTTTTACCGACGATTACAACCCAATAAATCAGCCGTTACTGCCTTAGCGGAAGCAACACGATGGCTGAAAGAACTAACTGCTGGAGAACTGACAAAATGGTATGAAGATGTCTTGAATAACCTGCATCCAGAGGAATTACGAATTCAAACTTATTTAGCGACACAACTATATAGAAATAGTAAAATGGCATCAAATAAAAATCTTTATAATCATCCTTACTACTGGGCAGCTTTCACGATTACGGGTAAGCCGAATTAATCTTTTGTGCTGCTGCTAAAACAGCAGTTTTATTCCGCGTCGATTCTGCCTTCTTAGAGATAGAAGTTGTATTTCCAGAGGCAGGACTAGCTGCAATACAGTTCAGTTAAGCATTTTTTTCTTCTCTCTGTGTTCTCTGCGCCTCTGTGGTTCGTAAAAAAAAAATTGACCTTGACAAAGGATTTTAGCCTTAACTGAACCGTATTGGTACTAGCTGGAGCAACAGCAGTTGGTGTTTGAGGCGTAGTACTAGTAGATTCTTCAGGTTTCTGGCCACAACTACCTAGCATCAGCACTGTAAATAACGTCAGTACCTGCAATCGCTATGGTGGACTAAATAATCAGGTATTCAATCCACCATTGTTGAGTTTAGTTACTAATGAGAGCCGACGCAGTTAAACCTTGACTCGTCGTCGGAGTCAGCTTTACTCCTGATCAACTTTTTCGATATCATCAGGTGTACCAGTGGCAGAAATTTTTGATGTGCCAGATTTACCTGCACCTGAGTTACCGCCAGAAGCGCCAGCACCCCCTGAGTGTTTAGAATCCGTGTTGCCTTGTTCTTCTTGAAGCTGTTCAAGGCGGTTTTTTTCTTGAGCTTTATCTTTTTGGTCAGACATATCTTATTTACATTTTTTGCGTAGCGATCGCTCTTAACTCTACCATTTTCCTTATTCAAGCGACACCAGAGGCAAATGCTTTTAATTCAGGCTTCTGGACTGCGTTGCTGGCAATCGCTCACTCCCTTTAAGACTAGCTTGTTGATTTTTGGGTTATAAGATTGCCCAAATCCCTTTGCACACATCGTAGTGACTCAAAATTTACGTGCTGGCAAACGTGATTTTAACAGAATTAGTGGGGCGATGAACAGGATCGAAAGCTGGCTTTAAATAAGGAAGTTTAATTAAGCCTAATCTAACTCCCGGCGTCCTTCCAATGCCCTTGCCAGGGTAACTTCGTCGGCGTACTCCAAATCACCACCTACAGGCAAACCAAAGGCAATCCGCGTCACCTTGGTAAATGGTTTCAGTAGCTGACCGATATACAGTGTTGTTGTCTCCCCTTCTACACTCGGACTAATTGCCAGAATCACTTCTTGAGGTTTTTGCTGACTCACCCGCCGCTGCAAAGCGAGTATAGTCAACTGTTCTGGCCCAATTCCATCAATTGGAGAAATCACCCCACCCAAAACGTGATATTTGCCTTTGTACTCGCGCGTTTTTTCCAGCGCAATCACATCGCGGGGATCTGCTACAACACAGATAGTGCTGTTGTCACGATTGGAATTGCGGCAAATTTCACAAACTGGTTCAGCCGATAAGTGAAAACAAACAGAACACAAGCCTATCTGTTTTTTTGCCTCAATTAAAGCTTGTGCTAAAGCTTCAACTTCTGCTTCTGGGCGCTTCAAAATATGCAAAGCCAGTCGCTGGGCAGATTTAGGGCCAACTCCCGGCAAACGTTGCAATTGCTCAATTAACCGTGCTAAAGGGCGTGCGTAAACCGTTGTCTTGTCTCCAGAATTGTTTTTACCATAACTATGATGACATTTTTATGTAATTTTTGATTGGTTCTTGAACCCAAATATTAAGCAAACTTCCCATGCCTCAAGTTGTGGTTATGATTGCACTATGGACGTAATATTTACTACTTAGAATTGTTACAAGAATTATGAGGAGATAATAGATTGGACATTTGTACAAGTGGTGTAGAGGCAATAAATCTCAAAGAGATTGTGATTGCTTTAAATGATTTGCTAACTGCAATTTATGGTATTGAAACACGTTTAAGTAACTTACTTATCGATATTGGTTTTGACAAAACTCAGGTAGAATGCCTACCCAAACATCATCTTCAACAAGTTGTTCTGGGTTTTCTGGAGAATTTAAAACAAAAGCTTATAACTTTTCACGATGGTGAGCGTGCTTACAAAATTATAAGTCGGTATTATGGTTTAGATGGCAAACCAAGAGCAACTTTACAGAGCTTGGGCGAACAACTCACTATTAGTCGTGAGCGAGTTCGCCAGTTGAAAGAAAAAACACTGAAAAAATGTAGAAATAAGTCTAGTCGCCAGTTCTTTGAAACTGAACTTCAACAAGAAGCAGCACAATTACTCAGCACACTATCTTAGGTTAGGACTTACGCATCAACTACGAAATGTAGGGGCAATTCATGAATTGCCCCTACGGTAAATCAAGGCTTTCACTGCCTTTTTGCGTAAGTCCTATTAGTGATGAATTGCGTCTAGAGACACAATTCATCGGGTTTTATCAACCAGGGGGCCAGTGCAACTGCCGTCCTCCCAAAATATGCACATGTAAGTGGTAGACTGTCTGACCACCATCATCACCAGTGTTGATGACAACTCGATAACCGTTTTTCAGTCCAGCTTCTTCTGCAACACGTTTGGCGGTTAACAAAAGATGCCCCAACAGAGCATGATCCTCAGATTCAGCATCAGCTAGTGTGGGAATGGGTTTTTTGGGAATGACGACGATGTGAACGGGCGCTTGGGGGTGGATGTCTTTGAATGCCAGGGCCAAATTATCCTCATAAACAATATCAGCGGGAATTTCCCGACGAATGATTTTGCTGAAAATCGTTTCTGTAGTTTCACTCATACCAATCTACCTACTCATCTGCTAGAGATTTTAAAGGTTTACTGTAGTGACTTGATCATCTACACAACAAAATACTCCTTCCTGTGATAAAGTCTTCCATAGATAACATTCGTCCCAGCCCAGCATAGAGACAATAATTACAATCTCTCACTGAACTAGAGGGTGGGATTTTCATGCTGAGAAAGTTGTATATCTTGTGTACCAGTGCTTTGGAGATTTAGATGAAACAGTCAAAATACTATTTTGTTGTTTTTATTATTATCATAATTAGCATCTTTCTGCGTTTCTGTTTGTTGCAAAATCAAAGTCTTTGGTTTGATGAAGGCTGGAGTCTAGCTTTATCTGATGGTACAACCTTTCAAGAAAATCTCTCCCAAATTGTAAATCGAGAAGCTGGTGACAAATACCAACCGCTTTATTATTTGGTCTTGTTCTATTGGCGTTCGGTTTTTGGAGATAGTGAATTTGCGATTCGATCGCTCTCAGCTTTGCTGGGAGTCGGCTCAGTAATAGCCATATTCTTTACTAGCCTACGTGTTTATGGAAAAAAACATGCCTTATGGTCGTCCATGATCCTAGCAGTTAGTTCTTTCAGCGTGTTCTACAGCCAAGATGCCAGACCTTACGCATTATTAATATTTATAGCCTCACTTCAGATATATTTCTTTAGTCATTCAATCAATGAAGATAAGAGTAATAAAATTATTCCCCAATTGCTTTTTGGGATCTTTACTGCCATAGGAACTTTTGGCAGTATTTTGACAATAATTTTTAGTTCAGCCCTGAGTTTGTCTCATATTATTGTTTATAGAAACTTCAAACAATGGATCAAATGGTGGATACCTGCGGTAATTTTTTCTTCTCCAATGATTTGGTTCTACTTGTCTTCACCTGCTGCATCTGATCCAACAGCTACTACAGTTACTCGTACTGGATTACCCATAGTTCAAAACATTATGTTTGTGATCTATGGTACATTAGTTGGGACATCCTATGGGCCGCCACTGGAACAATTACGTGATGCGAACAGGATAAAAATTTTACTTGGTTACTGGCCCCAATTGCTAATATTTATTACTGTCATTACTGTAATTTTTATCGCTTTATTAACAAGTTTATTGAGACAGCGCAAGAGAAAAACATATCAACGGGCTGATTACTTATTTACATCCCTTTTGGTAATATCATTTTTACTAACTTTTCTGTTTGCCCTGCTGACAAAAATTAATTGGCTACCGCGCCACTCTTTTTATCTATGTATACCAATTGTCATTCTGATTCCATCAGCATTTCTACATAACTACCAGCGTCAGAATAAACTTGATATAGTGGCTCAATTTGCCAAGTTAGCGACTGTTTCTTTGCTAATTATGAATGTTTATTCAAATTTTCAATACTATTCAAATCCAGCCTATGCAAAAGATGATTACCGCTCGGCTGTTCACTATCTTTTACAACATCGAGATAAATCTGCAAAATCTGTATTGTTCTTTGGACAGCCTAGATTACTGCAATATTATGGAGATTCATCGACTATATATGCACCAGAATATGTTCTTAAAACAGTGAATGGTAAAAATCTGGCAGAAAAAGTTAGTACAATGACTAAAAATGCCGATACAGTTTTTGTGATAATTAATCGCGAATTTAATTGGAAACTCAAAGATGTTTTTAAGAGAGAGATGAGTGATTCATATAGCTTGGAAGATGAGACTGATTGGCCTTATATGAAAATATATCGATTCACAAGGAAGAAATAGAAGAAAGCACCATATAGCGGTTCTCGGCCCTTGTGAGGTACTCTAACCCCACC
>NZ_JABXKM010000101.1 GCF_017115025.1 Nostoc sp. NOS(2021)
ATTGGGCATTGGGCATTGGGCATTGGGCATTGGGCATTGGGCATTGGGCATTGGGTATTGGGCAGAGAAATGGAGTTCAAACACTCATTAACGGAGTTCAAACACTCATTAGGGACTTCCAAATAAAAAAATACTCAACTATTTCTTGTGGGGTGCGCGACACGAGCGCCCGTAGTCCAAGGCGGGCAAGATGCCCACCCCACAAGATTGGATAATTTATTTGTTGTCAGTCCTTTAACGGAGTTCAAACACTCATTTACGAGTATCAATGCCCCACTCTCCATAATTACAATAATGACAACTGTTCATTAGGCGGCGTGAATCCCAAATGCTTATATGCAGCCTTTGTCGCCATTCTCCCGCGATGAGTTCTAGTTAAATACCCAATCTGCATCAGGTAAGGTTCGTACACTTCTTCAATGGTTTGGGTATCTTCACCCGTCGTTGCTGCCATTGTTTCCAAACCCACTGGCCCGCCGTTAAATTGTTCAATTATGACACTCAGCATCTGGCGGTCTGTCCAATCTAAACCGCAGGGATCTACTTGGAATAGTTGCAATGCCTCCGATGCAATGCTTTCATTAATCTCGCCAGATATTTTTACCTCCGCATAATCACGCACTCGTTTAAGTAGCCTGTTAGCGATACGTGGCGTTCCGCGTGAACGACGGGCAATTTCTGTGGCACCATCTTCTGTAACGGGGGTTTTGAGTAATTGAGCGGTTCGCAGTACAATTTTAGTCAGTTCGTCAACTTCGTAAAATCGGAGTTTTTGAATTAAACCGAAGCGATCGCGCAGTGGTGAAGTTAAAGCACCCACACGGGTTGTAGCCCCTACTAGGGTAAACTTTGACAGTGGCAAACTTCTGATGCGAGCGCCAGAACCCTTACCAATAGTAATATCTAAACGATAATCTTCCATCGCCGGATAGAGAATTTCCTCTGTCATCCGCGAGAGGCGATGAATTTCATCTACAAATAAAATATCACCTGGCTTGAGGTTCACCAGTAGCCCGACAATATCTCGTGGACGTTCTAGGGCTGGCGCACTGGTAATTTTGTAATTTACCCCCATTTCCGATGCTAAAATCATTGCCATTGTAGTTTTGCCCAATCCCGGCGGCCCATACAGTAGCAAATGATCCAACACCTCACCACGAGACTTGGCTGCTTTGATAGCAATATCTAGCACATCCTTTAAATCTTTTTGCCCAATGTAATCGGCAAATCGCTGCGGCCGAATACTCTCTTCCTGCTTATCTTGTTCATCAATAGCAGCTTCGGGTTGCAAAATATTGTCTGTGGATGGTGCTTTCGCCAACTCTCGACGCTGCTTTGCTTCTCCGTTAGGTTCTGGAGGCTGTTTTTTCGAGGAGATTATCGCCATAATTCAGCTATCTACTTTTAAGGGGACAGAATAATCCGTAATTCGTAATTCCTAATTCCTAATTCCTAATTAGGAGCGGGGGAGGCAGGAGGAGAAAGAATAACCAATGCCCAATGCCCAATGCCCAATGCCCAATGCCCAATGCCCAATGCCCAATGAATAATGCCCCATGAATAATGCCCGTGAAAATTTTCGTTTGAGAATACCCGCGCCAATTTAAAATTTAAATTCCGGTCTATTACCCAGAAGTACAAAAGTTATTATGTTATCTAAAAGAATCTTACCGTGCTTAGATGTGAAGGCGGGACGGGTTGTAAAAGGAGTTAACTTTGTCAATCTCCAAGATGCAGGCGATCCGGTAGAACTGGCCAAGGTTTACAATGAAGCCGGTGCTGATGAGTTAGTATTTCTGGATATTACAGCTACTCATGAAGACCGAGCTACTATTTTAGATGTGGTCTACCGAACTGCGGAACAGGTCTTCATTCCATTGACTGTGGGTGGTGGCATTCAATCCTTAGAAAATGTTAAAGCTTTGTTACGAGCAGGCGCAGATAAGGTTAGTATTAATTCTGCGGCAGTGCGAGAACCAGACTTGATTAATCGGGCCAGCGATCGCTTTGGTAATCAGTGCATAGTTGTTGCTATTGATGCCAGACGCCGAAATAACCCGGAAAATCCAGGTTGGGATGTGTATGTGCGGGGTGGCAGGGAAAATACAGGCTTAGATGCCCTATTGTGGGCACAAGAAGTTGAAAAACGGGGGGCCGGAGAACTGCTAGTCACAAGTATGGATGCTGATGGAACCCAAGCCGGGTATGACATCGAGATTACACGGGCAATTGCCGATGCTGTCGAAATTCCAGTCATTGCTTCTGGTGGTGCAGGTAATTGTGAACATATCTACACAGCCCTAACTGAAGGCAAAGCTGAAGCCGCATTACTCGCATCTCTGTTACATTACGGACAATTAAGCGTAGCAGAAATTAAAAATTATTTGCGCGATCGCAACGTCCCAGTACGGTTGATCTCCTAAACCCCTATTTACCAGTTAATGACATCGATTTTAGGTTAGACACACTTCCTTAAAAGGGTGTTAATATTATTTTACAAGTATTAACAAATATTAAAAATATGTTGATTCCTATTTTACTTTTTGATGTAGCTTTGGTGGCGTGGTCGCTGCACTTAATGGAAAAAGCCTATGAGAGTAAAGAATTTTCTCTCATGTTGGCTGGTACATTGGTTGCTCTGGCTGCTGCTGCCATGTTAGTAGTTTACTTTTTGATGGGGCACTGTATGACCTATTTGTTGCGAGTGTCGTAGAGAGTGCTGAGTGCTAGAGGAGATATTTAAAATTTAGTTTCGATAAAAAGCTTGACAAAGTACTGATAATTAAGCCATTATGTAAAATGGATATTAAGGGGTTATAGCGCAGTTGGTAGCGCACCTCAATGGCATTGAGGGGGTCAGCGGTTCGAATCCGCTTAGCTCCATTCTTAAAACCTTAACCCTCTCCGTTAATGGAGAGGGTTAGGAAAATTTTTCAGAGGGTTTTATTTGCTGTCTACCTAGCCAGTCTCGAAAGTTGGAATGATAAAGACTGTAATGGGTGCGCCAATGATGGTGAAGTAACCCTGGCTATGCCGGTGGAGAAAGTTGTTAATAGCGATGAAGTAAATAATAAAATCAGAACTTTTTCTCTTACAGATGGATTTTCATGCTCTTTTAGCGTTTTTAGTAACCGTTACTTCTACTCTTGAAAAAGATGATTTTTTGCTGGCATAAGTGGCTGAGAATAACTTAGTTACTTAATTGTTTAATATGTTCAATTAGCAGAGAATTTGAATTTTGAATTTTGAATTTTGAATTCCCCGTTCGCGTAGCGTCTCGCAGAGAAGGGGTTGACCTCCCCAGTCGCCAGATTCCAGACTTTGAGTGTCTTGTTATCGGATGCGGAAATCACCTGCTGCATTGGGGGTGACGGCGGCACTTACAAAGTCATTAGCTCAACATTCACCCTCAGACGCTCAATTGACTTTTCACGGTATCTGGAAAACCTCACTTCTATTTCTCTCTCCTAAAAGGAGAGAGACTTTGAATTTTCCCCCTTCCCGCATCGAGAAGGGGGTTAGGGGGTTAGGTTTTTCGTGGGTTTTTCCAGATGACCTGAATTGTCAGAGACGCTCAATTGCGGCAATATTCACCTTGCAACCACCATATCAACAAGTAGAAACCCCATAGATGCTTGGACACTAAAGATAGCCATCTATGGTATAGAAATGTATAGAATCTTGTAAAAATATAAAATATAGTTGTTAAATGCACACATTTCTAGCTTCTTCCTCAATGCAGGTGTCTGTACCACCAAATCACTTTCAGCCTATGAAGATTGTCGCACTGGGGGACAGCTTAATTTATGGATTCGGCGATCCAGAAAAAGGAGGCTGGATTGAGCAACTACGGCGATGGTGGATGTTGCCGGATAGTGCCGGTCATGTTCTTTATAATTTAGGGGTAAGAGGCGATCGCACGCAACAAGTAGCACAAAGGCTAGAAGTTGAATTTCGCCACCGGGGTGAACTCCGAAATCGTGTTCCAGACTTGATTATTTTATCAGTAGGCGTGAATGACTCAGCGCGGTTGGCGCGTCCCGATGGCCGAAGTTATACAGATTTTACATTGTTTGAAAAAGAAATTGCTTCTCTGCTAGATTTAGCACAGCAACTCTGTCCTGTGTTATTTGTGGGCATGGTGCCAGTGGATGAAACCAAGATGCCATTTGTAGATTGCTTTTACTATAATCATACCGATCAGTACCGCTACAAAGAAGCAACTCGAATTGCTTGTAATAAACGGCAGATTCCTTATTTGGATATTTTTGAGCAATGGATGGAACGCGGTGAAAGTTGGCGGCTCAAACGCTTGAGTGAAGATGGTCTTCATCCCAATACACTAGGTTATCAAGCTTTGTTAGAAGATGTAATCAATTGGGATGCGATACATTCAGTGGGCTTTGGCAACGCAGCTTACCATTCTAACTTTGATTATCACCTTAAACCATCCTAATAATATAGATGTGTTGGTGCTTTGAGGTTAGCCGATATTCTCGTCTTTGCTATCCTCGCAAAAAGCACCACAATCTTGCTGAATTATCAATGAAAGTGAGTCTAATATCCATTTATAAAAACTCTAATTTCTCTCTTCTTGATTACTCAGCACTCCTAACTCCCCACTCTTATGACACCAACTTTATTTGGTCGTTGGCAAACTCGATTATTATTACTTGCAACTGTCGGCGTACTCGTATCTTTGCCATTTGCAATTGGTTGGATTGGTTTTAGTGCTAACTCGGTTTATTTTTCGATAGTTGGTTATATCGCCATCTTTGGCTTAGGCTGGGATGTGCTTTATGACTATCTGCAAAAATCCCGATGGGATAGAGATTGGCCCGCAGTTTATCAACTTTTAGCTGGTATATGGGAATTGGTGTTTGTGTTTTGTGGAGTCAAACTGTTTGGCTTCTTACCAATACCTTTACCGAAAGAAGAACTTTCGCTAGCAGCTTTTCTATTGCACTATAGCGTCGTGTGGCTAGCAGTTTTTATTAGTTCACAAAGCCTGATGCGAATTATCTTTGTCCGTTGGCGTTTCCGGGGTGGGGAGTGGTTGTAAAACCTCAAATTATCGAAATCTTCAATTTTTTTTCACCTACTTAATTACAGCCTTTTTTATTTATTTGAACCACAATATCCTGTAGGGTAGCACAGCTAGCTGTGCTACCCTATGCTTTAATTACCTGAAAATTGCTGTAATCAAAAATCAACAATTAAATCGTAAATTAAAAAAATCATATCTGGCGGTTTTAGTTTGGATGCAATATGTTGTATTGACGTACAGTTGTGTGCGTCGCTATGAATATTGGTTGGGGTTAAATCCCCATCAAAATTGTCCCAGTCAAGAGTCCCTAATCCACAATCCCTAGTTCAATGCAGAGATGTAAATTAAGGAAGTGCAATGTCAAATTTTGATCTGGTTATTCAGCTATTTCTGCAACTCACAGTTATTTTAGCCACTTGTCGCATCGTCACGATTTTAGGACGTCGCTATCTTGGTCAAACCGATGTTGTTTGCGAAATGATTGCAGGTGTAATGCTAGGGCCATCACTTTTGGGATTGATTGCACCAGATTTTCAGCAATGGCTGTTTCCTAAGCTTCCTATCTTAACTGCTTTAGGAGACAAGATTCCCAACCCATCAATGTCGATTTTATATGCTATTAGCCAAATTGGGTTGGTAATTTATATGTTTTTAATTGGTTTAGAGTTTAACACCAAACTCTTAAAACATCATATCAAAAGTGCAAGTTTGCTATCTGCTGCCGGGATTATCACTCCTTTTATCTTAGGAGCGATCGCATCTTTTTGGTTTGATCACAATGGCGATTTCTTTCAACCAAAGGTAACGCCTTGGTCAGCCGCTTTGTATCTAGGTGCGTCGATGACAATTACGGCTTTTCCGATGTTAGCTCGCATTCTTTACGAACGCGGTCTTGCACAAACCCGCTTCGGGACTTTGGCTTTAGGTGCAGCATCGGTAGATGATGCTGTTGCTTGGTGTTTGCTAGCGATCGTGCTTGCTAGCGTAAAAAATTCTCTGAGCATTGCCATCTTAGCAATTGGTGGTGGCATTTGCTACGTGCTATTTGCGATTTTTATCGGTCAACCTCTACTGAGAGCGTTCACACGCATGACAAAACGCGATGCAGGTGTGAACAGACAAACCCTGACTTTAATGTTGATAATCTTGATGTTTTGTGCATGGTTTACCGATGTCACAGGTATCTATGCAATATTCGGTGCTTTTGTGCTGGGAGCAGTGACACCACGCGGCGAATTCGCCCAACAAATTCGCCAATATACGGAGTTTTTAACCACTTCTTTTTTATTACCGATGTTTTTTGTCTTCTCTGGACTGAACACTCAAATTGGACTGGTAAACACCCCTACTTTGTGGGGAATTACGCTGTTAATTATTGCGCTCGCAATTCTTGGCAAAGGTATTGCTTGTATGTTGGCTGCAAAATTGGCGGGGGAAAATTGGCGCGAATCAGCAACTATCGGCGCTCTGATGAATGCTCGTGGTTTGATGGAGTTAATCATCCTCAATATTGGTCTTGAGCAAGGTATAATCACTCCAACTTTATTCACTATCATGGTTATTATGGCAGTCATTACTACACTCATGGCATCACCATTAATTGCCTTTTTATTGCAAGGTACAAGCTATGATAAATTTTCCGCTTAAGCAAATCTAAATAGAAAATTAAGTACCTAGTAATTCAATACGCTTGGGTTAAGGCTTAACTCTTTATCAAAGTCAATTTTTTAACGAACCGCCAAGGACGCAAAGAACGCAAAGGAAGAGAAGGAAGAGAAGGAAGAAATGCTTAACTGAACTGTATTGACCTATTACCTAATTTTCTTGATATCGTTAATTCGGAAGTTCTTCTAGATTTAGCTCCGAAAATCATCAGAATTCATGTTTCCAGGCTGCAACTGCATTATCACAGCAATTGACATGACAACGAAGCACAAATTACTCTTGGATATATTTAACAAGCTTGACATTTCCCAGTCTTTTAAAGAATCATCTTAGAGAAACCAGATAGTTATTTTTGAGGAAACCATGCACATAGTTATTCTCGTTCTGGTTGAGGTGCTGATTGTTATTGGACTTTCACGGCTAGTAGGGCTAGGATTCCGTTCCATTAAGCAACCTCTGGTAATTGGTGAGATTGTCGCCGGGATTATGCTCGGCCCATCTTTATTTGGTTTAGTTGCTCCCCATGTAGCAGTTACCTTGTTTCCACCAGAAACTTTTCCTTTTTTAAATGTTTTGTCTCAGGTGGGACTAATATTTTTCATGTTTCTGATTGGGCTAGAACTAAATCCAAAATACCTCAGCGGACAATTAGAAGTAGCAGTTTTAACTTCTCATGTCAGCATTTTGGTGCCGTTTTCCTTAGGAACATTGCTAGCGGTGCTACTTTATCCCCTAGTTTCCAACGCTAGTGTATCCTTTACCGCTTTCGCTTTGTTTTTGGGGGCGGCGATGTCGATTACTGCCTTCCCAGTATTGGCGCGAATCATTACTGAAAACAATTTACAAGGAACACGTTTAGGAACGTTGGCGTTAACTTGTGCAGCAGTGGATGATGTGACAGCTTGGTGTCTCTTGGCAGTTGCGATCGCAGTCGCTCGAACTGGCAACTTTGCTGGTGCCATACCCACAATTATCGCCAGTATAGTTTACATTGGCTTAATGTTGACGGCGGGACGCTGGTTCCTCCAACGCCTTGCCAAACACTACCTCCGGGCGGGACGCCTCAGCCAATTGCTACTAGCTGGGATTTATATGGCAGTAGTTGCGTCAGCACTAATCACCGAACTAATTGGTATTCACTTAATTTTTGGGGCATTTTTACTGGGTGCAGCCATGCCCAAAAATGAAGATTTAGTGCGAGAATTGGCAGTAAAAACCGAAGATTTTGTGCTGATTTTCTTGCTGCCAATATTTTTTGCCTACAGTGGTTTAAAAACGCAGATTGGCTTGCTCAACCGTCCCGAATTGTGGCTTTTGTGTGCGTTGATTTTAGGAGTGGCGATCGCAGGCAAATATGTTGGCACTTATGTAGCCGCCCGTGTCAGTGGCATTAATAAACGGGAAGCCTCGGCACTCGGTTGGTTAATGAATACTCGTGGCTTGACCGAACTGATAGTACTAAACATTGGTCTAGAGTTAGGGGTAATTTCCCCCTTAATATTTACCATGCTGGTAATTATGGCATTGGTAACTACATTCATGACCTCGCCACTGCTGGAATGGACATATCCAAAGAAGCTGATCAGGTTAGATGTCGTGGAACCGGAATCAGAAGCAGATACCACTGCTGGAAGTGAAACTTACGTTCGCCCCTACCGAATTTTAGTGCCAGTGGCTAATCCGAGTACCCAAAAAGGCTTGGTACAGTTGGCAGTAAGCATCGCTCTCAACTCCCGACATCCCGCCGTTGTTAACCCTCTTAGCCTGATTGAATTTGAAGAAGATTATGCCTTTGAAAGTACGCCAGTTGAAGCAGACCGATTAATTGCCCAGCGCCGCCAGCAGCTAGAAGAATTAATTAATACTCTCGAACCAGTAGAAACACGCTCTCATGTGCATCCCATAATTCGCATATCTAGCAATGTCGCACGGGAAACCGCACAGATTGCCGCACTCAAACAAGTTGATTTAATTCTTGTGGGATGGCATCGCCCAGCTTTTAGTAGCAACCGCTTAGGTGGAAGAGTTGGTCAAATGCTCACTACTGCGCCAGTCGATGTTGCAGTGTTTGTGGATAAGGGAGGCGAGCAATTAGAAAGCTTGTTAGTGCCTTATTCTGCAAATATTCACGATGATTTGGCATTAATACTGGCTCTGAGACTGCTAATTAACCGTGAGACTTGTATGTTGCAGATTTTACAGGTTGTACCCGAAAATCAGCTTAAGGATGAATTGAGCTACGAGTTACATAGGATGATGGAGCAATTACCGAGTAGTGTACGCGATCGCATAGAAATCAAAATTGTCCAAGCTCCAGAGCCAATCCAAGCTGTAGTCGAAGCCTCAAAAAATGTAGACCTGACAATTGCTGGCACCAGCCGCACTTGGGGGATCGAGCGTCAAACCTTGGGAAGATATACAGATCAACTAGCCATCCAATGTTGCTCCTCCCTGCTGATTACCCGCCGTTACAGTCAAGTCACCGCTCATTTGGCTTCTGTACTTACTGAGGTTAGTAGTCAAGAGCCAACATTCAGAAATTGAGATTATGAATCATTTCAACTTCAAATCTTTAGCTTTTTACGGAGTAGCAATAATTTCAGTCCTACTGTTGTTTAAAACTGTCAGTGTTTATGGGGAAAACAATCTCAAGGCTCCTCCTCCAGTTAACGGCCGGTATCGTTTAACGCTAGCGGAGAATTTGCCGAACTGTGAAAAATCGGATACCCTAACGTTAAACATTGAACAATCGGGTATTTACTTAAATGCTTCTGTATTACCAGCGATGTCCGACGCCAATATTGACGAAAAGCACTCGCTCACAGGCATCTTCAGAAATCAACAATTAAATTTATCTGGAAAAGTTGGTAGATCAATCCTTTGTAATATTCCTCGCCCCCAAAATGATCCTCTAAACTCAGTCACAATTCAAATGCAACTTGTGGATAAAGGTAATATGACAGGTCAATTAACCGTAAATGGCATTCCACAAACTCTGAAATTTACCGCTGTGCCCCAAAAAGCTCCTTGAATTGGAGAGACGCGATTAATCGCGTCTCTACTGGGGAGAATTGGAAGCGCGAAGTAAACAGCAATGTGAGCGCATTGTATGGGTTTTATGGAGCAAATAAAAAGAATGGATCAGGGACTAAAGACTAAGCAATTTTGCCAATGGCGCAAGCAGCTAATTAAAATCAGTATATTAGGCTTTTATGCCGCGATCGCCCTCGAAACTTGCACTACTGCTGCTACACCAGGGGGAAAGCTAGATAATTGGCGTTTTTCCCCCAAGACACAGCAACTCGAAATCACCCTCTCAGTAGGCACAACCCCCCGTTATTTCTACCTAGCCCAACCCCCTCGTCTGGTTGTAGATTTACCGAATACTAAATTGGGCAAAGTTACCACGCAACAAAATTATTCTGGAGCAATCAAAAGCATTCGCGTTTCTCAACTGAACGCAAACGACACACGCATTGTCCTAGATTTAGCACCAGGGACTGTTTTTAATCCCAAACAGGTACAACTGCAACCTGTTTCCCGAAAAAACTCCACTCGCTGGGTGTTACGTCCGGTTATTTCTGGTAAAATTACTGCCGTGAAACCAGGAAATTCCCCACCTTCACCCAAAAAACAGCCTCAAACACCCTATAAATCACAGCTGCCTAATCACCTACCTGTAACCACTACTAATCCACAACCGCCCTTACTCACAGTTCCGCCTCCATCCAATGAACTGCCTTCAACAATTACTACTAACTCAGGACAGCCTTTTGTCACTGTACCTCCCCTAACTCCGAATACATCCTCTCAACAACCTGCTTTGATTCTTCCCCCTCCTTCTTTCCCAAATCAACCCGGTAATTTAAATAGCATTCCTTCTTTTGGGATGTCGGAATTTCCAGTTCCAACAGTGCCCAATGTTCCCGATCCCCAGGTGATCGAGTTTGGTCAACCTTTACCCAAAACCAAATTAAAATAGGGCATGGGGCATTGGGGATTGGGCATGGAAAATCGAACCAATGCCCCATCCGCTATGCGCCATATCCTAATAATGTTGTGCCTCTAGTAGTCTGTCGCAAAAGTTTTGATAGGTGAATCAGTTTTAAATTTATCTTCTTTACCTCTTAAACTTCGCGCTCTTTGCGTCCTTTGCGGTTCGTTCTCTTACCCCTCAGAATTAATGGGACAGACCACTAGTAGTCTGTCCCATTAATTTTGCTGGGTTAAATAACGAACCGCAGAGGCACAGAGAACACAGAGAGAAGCAGAGAGAAGCAGAGAGGAATTGAATCTTACTCCCCTTCCCTATAAGGGAAGGGGCTGGGGGTTAGGTCTATATTGGACTCAACTGAGAACCGCTATATGTAGCTCAAGAAAGCAAAATGATATTACTTGCTTCCAACTAACTCCTTTACCTTGTTGATGATGCTGACTGGATCGATACCTTGATATGGGTACTGTTCCCACAAACCGCCGCAACCTTCTTTATGAGTTCCGAGATGGGCATATTTGGGAGTCAACCCCCGCTCTAGTAGCCAAGAACCGAAACGGCTGCCTAAGCCAGTGCGACGGTTGAAGGCTTCTACTACAAGCACAAAAGGAGCGTTACCAACTTTGGTAATCATTTCTTCATCAATGACGTTTAAAGTTGCTTTGTTAATCAAACCAACGTCTATCCCTTCTTGCTGAAGACGCTCTACAGCATCAACGGCACGGTAGAGAGCATCACCAAAACTGACGATGTAGCCTTGCGTCCCCTCTCGTACAACCTCATCTTTACCAGAAACAAATTTGTAGCCACTTCCAAACAAGTCATTGCCGTTGCTGTCCCTAATATTGGGCACTTTTGAACGGGTGGAGAAAATAAACCGCAGTCCAGGCTTAAAGAACACAGCTTCTACACAAGCTGTCATTTGATTAACATCTGCCGGGAAGTACAACTGTGTTTCGTAGCCATCATCCAAGCCATTGTCGGCAAACATATTGTTCAAACCGAAGTGACAGGTGTTATCTGCCATGTCATCTATACCCGCATGGGAAAAGTGGCACAGGACATTGGAATAGTTCAGCCGTGCCATCGTGATTTCTGAGATACACATTTCTAAGAAGGCGCTGAAAGTCGCAAAAATACCTTGCTTGCCCTTCTC
Source organism: Nostoc sp. NOS(2021) (assembly GCF_017115025.1). GTDB lineage: Bacteria > Cyanobacteriota > Cyanobacteriia > Cyanobacteriales > Nostocaceae > Nostoc. The sequence goes on from NZ_JABXKM010000101.1 coordinate 11,863, forward strand.
CATCCCGAATCCAGCCGCAGCAGAAAAGTTGCTCCGTTCCATGATGCCAGATGAAATAAATATTTCCGGGTATGTATCATGAATTTTCTTCAAACCGCAGGAGCCTTCTAAGTCACTATCAATGACCTTGACTTTTTCTTTACGCTCCGCCTCACTCATGCGACTAAGGACACCCACCACGGCTTCACCAAACACGTTGCGGTTAGCGCCCCATTTGTCACTGCTACCCAGAAATGTATAGGTTTGCTTGGGTTTCTCAATACTTTTAAGGTATTCGATCGCCGCAGTTTGTCCACGAGATTCTAGATACTTAACTGCTAAATCTACAGAAATTACATCATGACCATGAGTTGAGCCTTCTAAACCTTCAATACCAGGGCACATCGGGCGTTTATTGATGACGGCGATCGCTCCAGGAGTATTCACAGCTTCGCTCATGCGACGGTATAAATCGTCTAAGTCTTCCCCGTCTCCCTGAAGTACCTTCAACCCGTGACCTTCTAAGGTTTTGGCGACACTGAAACCAGGTAAATATTTAGAAGGATGTCCAGCGATCGTTACATCATTGTCATCAATGATCAGCTTGACGTTGAGATATTGAGCAACAGCCAAACGAGCAGCTTCAGCATCGTTGCCTTCTTGCTGAGAGCCATCAGAACCGAGACAGAAAACAACCTTGCCTGGATTTGCGATCGCCACACCATTAATGTAAGGCCAAACATGCCCCAGGCGGCCAGAACTAAATTTCACCCCAGGAGTTAGTCCTAGTTCGGGGTGTCCTGGCAAATGGGAATGTGCTTGGCGATAACGTAAAAGTTGCTCGGCGGGTAACTCACCATGCAACGTCGCCATCAGATATTGGGTGGCGACTCGATGTCCTGCTTCATCAAAGAAAATGGGCACAAATTGCTCCGATGCCCCCCGGAAAAAGGCATCGAGGATCATCACTTCTGGTACTGTATCGTATGGCCCACCAGTATGGCCACCCACTCCTGTAGCAGCGCCAGTTGCTGTAAAAAAGACGATCGCATCCCGGCAGAGTTGAATATTCGCTTTTAGAGTCTCTCGCTGTTCAGCTGTGAGGCTCGAATTTGCTGGATTGAGCGCTAATGGTTTGTAAGCACCGAGATCAATTGGAAATTGGGTATTAATAATAGTCATGGCTTATTGATTGAATAAAAAACAATTTGAACAGACGGAACGCGCGATCGCACTACAAAAAAATTGTTAAAACCCGGATTGGGCAACAATTATCCAAGCATTTCTCAAGCTAAAGCTAACCACTAGGAACCATCTGGCTTTAGTGGACAAAATCAATAAATTCAACAGTGCTTGAATTCAATTGAAGTACGGATTACCGTACAAAGACCTGCATACAAATAAGTATAAACTCACAAACGTGCAATTTCAAGTTCAAAAACGCAATTTCAGGAAAATTAATTATGCTAACTGCTGAACGACGACAATTCATCTTAGAAATTCTGCGTCGTGATAAAAAGGTACTTTCAACAGAACTTAGTGCTGTTCTCAATGTTTCTGAGGATACGATTCGCCGGGACTTGCGAGAACTAGCAGAAACTGGACTATTGCAACGCGTTCATGGAGGAGCGCTCCTCAAATCTCCAGCCACCGCCAGTTATGCCGATCGCCAAAAGCAAGCGCCAAAAGAAAAGGAAGCGATCGCTCGGACAGCAGCAAAATTAGTTTGTACAGGACAGGTGGTGATTTTAGATGGAGGGACGACAACTCTCCAAGTAACCCGTCATTTGCCCCTAGATTTACAAGCGACAGTGATCACAAATAGTCCGCCAATCGCCGTTGCCTTAGCAAAACATCCCCATATAGAGGTTGTGATGTTAGGTGGACAACTCTACAAAAAAGCCTTAGTGAACGTGGGTACTGTCACCATTGAGACATTACGGATGATTCGTGCAGATTTGTGCATGTTGGGGGTTTGCAGTTTGCATCCAGAAGTTGGGATTAGTGTACCTAACCTAGACGAAGCCCACGTCAAACGAGCTATGATTGCTGGATCGGCTGAGGTAGTAGGATTAGTGACAGCAGAAAAATTAGACACGGCTGCTCCTTATGTAGTGGAGTCTATTCGTGCCCTGACTTATCTAGTAACTGCACCTACAGTATCTAATAATATGCTGAGTGCCTACAAAGCTTTAGGTTTGACGATTATACGTGATGAGTACGAATAAGCAGCAGGCAGCAGGCAGCAGGGGAAGAAAGAATAACTAATGCCCAATGCCCAATGCCCAATGCCCAAATCTAAAATCTGTCCGTTTCTTGAGGTGTTCCAACTGCTCCTGGTTGAGCCGTAAAGAAGTTTTGAGCCGCTTCATTCTGATATATGCACCTAATATCAGGTTTGTCACTGTCCAAGTTACCTGTGAAGCCAAAGGTGTTCAGGCGATTTTTGCACTCATTTACCTGATCAGATGTCACCAATTTACGTTGCTCTAAAAGCGCCCAGTTATTTTGTCGGATCACACATCCAGGACGCATACTAGGCTGGGCAACATAGACATTGAAGGGGTTGAGAGTGACGAACAGTCTAGCGTCCATCACCATCGCGCTGGCTCCATACTGCACACAGATTTCCGGGTTTGGTGCTTTGGTGTCAATAAATTCACGGGAAGCCACATTTGATGGAGCCAACGTGGTTGTAGAACTAAAAGCAATGCCAATCCCAATTCCCAAAATCAACACCCCTCCCATAATTGCGATGGTGAAGAGGTTAAACATCGGGGATTGGAAAATAGAGGGTTTAGAAGTAGTTGCCGATTTACCAGGGGGTTTACGTCTCATTGTTGCTTAATCACCTTCACGCCGATTTGGGAGGGAGTAGTCTAAAGTTGTCTCCCTCTTTCAGTATGCCTATTCTTGACTGTAATTGCCTGTGACTTTCTGGACAATATTCTTGTTAAATAAGAAAAATAGGAACTTATCTAGATACCTGGACAGAATTTCAACATAGTACACTGTGGGGAAAGTTTGGCTACATTTAACAAGTTGCTCAGAGCAACTTGTCTGGCTAATTGAAATGATAGCTGAATTTATGCCAACTCCTAGTAGTCCCTTATTGTTTCTATCTGGAATATATTGGTGAATATTTTTTATTTATTTGCTCATTAACCAATTGCTATTAGTTATGACCTTTCTGCTACTTGACTTGTTAATTATTTATGAATTGTATTTATTAATTATACCAGATTTTTGATTGTCATCAAATATTCTTAATTGAATTTTCACAATTAATCTAGTCAGAATGCTTAGATTATCTACCTTTTGTTATTAATTTTGAACTTTTAGGCTCAGATATTTTTGTTACCCCTAGTAATTCATGTGTCAAACAATGTAAATTAAAAATTAATGAAATTTTGATAAGTAATTGAAAGCACGTGACATCTCAAAGAGCGCTACTTTCGGGCAAGAGGTTCAAAACTTCGCAACTTCAAATCCTCCTAGCTGATAGTCTGACTATTTTTTGGGGAGATTGGTTAGATTTACGTGTGAGAATCGTACAAGTTGCTGCATCAGGCTTAATATCTCCACTGATATATATTTTAGCTTTTGGCTTCGGTTTGGGTAGTTCCATCAAACCCGGCTCAGGAATTAGTGGTAACTATAACAACTATTTGGAATTCATCTTACCGGGAATGGTAGCGCTATCGTCGATGACGATTAGCTTTGGTGGAACGACATTTTCGATTTGTGGAGACAGACTATTTACCAAAACCTTCGAGGAATTGTTGTTAACTCCCATACATCCCTTGGCGTTGCACATCGGTAAAATGCTGGCCGGAGTAGTGCGGGGGTTGATGACATCCGGTTCTGTGATTTTGGTAGCGGTGCTGTTGACTGGAAACTGGAATTTTCTCAACCCACTATTTCTAGTGTTGGTGGTGCTGAACTGTTCGGTATTTGCTGGGTTAGGGGTGATTGTGGGGTTGAGTGTGCGATCGCTCGAATCAGTCGGACTCTACAACAATTTTATCATTATCCCCATGTCATTCTTAGGGGCAACCTTCTTTGACCCTGGTACATTACCAGTTGCCCTGAAAGTCGTAGTTTACCTGTTACCGTTGACCTACGCCAGCATTGGATTGCGTGCAGCTGCTCATTTACCCTTGTCCCAGTTTCCTTGGTATAGCATACCGATTTTGCTGGTGATTGCGATCGCTCTTTCTCTGTGGGGTGGTTATAAATTTGCTCACCAACAAGATTAAAGTAATTGGTAATTCGTAATTCGTAATTAGTTAAAGCCTTGATTACAACCTGTGCTTTAACTGTTGAATTTTCTGTAAAACTTTTTCCCGATGCTGCGTCAGCTTGATCCATCGGGGCAGGCGACTGGCAAGACTGCCATTGTGCCAGCCTAATGAGTCATCTGGCAAGCGTTCTCGCAACCTTGATTGAACATAGCTTTCCAGAAAGTTCAAATGTGCTTCATTATACGCCCAAAGCACTTGACCGCAACAACAGGTTTGTAACCACAGAGGCAAGCCAAAAAAATGATTTAATATTCCATAGTTGGAATTTCTTTGAGCTATGTAATTGTTTTGCCACAATAGCAGTGCAGGTTTTCGTTTGGCAGCATTTGACTGTTGTTTTGTATAGCTACAATGCTGACAGGTAATCCTTTTGATTGAACCCAGACTTGATTGCTTAGAGGATGTCTGAGAAGTAAGAAAGCCCACGTAACGGTATCCTGTCAGTAGAAAAAATACTTAAGTATGACAGCGTTACGAGAGCTATGAATCCATCGTACCCAAGTAATCTGACTTTAGAACAATGGGAACTACTATCAGGACTGATTCCTAAGCCGAAAACTGGTGGTCGAAAGCGGAGTGTGGATATGGAAGCGATCGTTAACGCCATATTGTATATTTTGTGTGCAGGTTGTGCGTGGCGAATGCTCCCAAAGGATTTTCCCAAATGGAAAACTGTATATCATTACTTCCGACAATGGCGAAAAGATGGAACATGGCTTAAAATTCACGAACGGTTACGTTTGTGGGTACGTGTGAGTCAAAACCGAGAACCATCTCCTTCAGAAGCAATTATGGACAGCCAAACTGTTGAAACAGCAACAATGGTATCAAAGGAAGTTGGTTACGACTCTGGCAAAAAAATTAAGGGACGCAAACGGCACATACTCGTAGACACTTTAGGTTTAGTGTTAGTTGTGGTCATCACTGCTGCTGGTACAAGCGAACAAGCAGGCGCCAAACAAGTACTTTCTAGGCTAAATTCAGTACGCGGTCGCTTTCGTCGGTTAATCACTATTTGGGTTGATGGCGGCTATCGCGGCAAGGATTTTCAGCATTGGGTGATGGATCTCTACCGATGGATTTTAAGTGTTGTTACCCGTCATGAAGAACAGAAAGGTTTTGTTGTACTTCCTAAACGTTGGCTAGTTGAGCGAACTTTTGGTTGGTTTAACTGGTGCCGACGATTGAGCAAAGATTATGAAATTTTACCTGAGACAACTGAAGCATTTATTTATGTTGCCATGATTCGATTGATGCTCAAGCAACTTGCGTGATTAAAATCACCTATCTAAAACTTCTCAGACATCCTCTTAGAGTTTACAGTCAATATTTTGGCAGTGCGTAGGCGCAGCCCGCCGTAGGCATCGCATTGTGGACAACGAACTAAAATTTCTTCCTCAAAATCAGAAAGCCGTTTGCCATAGTCTCTAAACTTTATAACCATTTCAGACATCCACTTAGACATCACCCTGTTCTAACAAAGAAGCCCTTCCCCAATGCTAGAAACAAAGTTTTCCAAAGTTTATCTTGCTCCGGGTCAACAAAACGATAATCTAGCTGGGTAAGTGGATAAAAACCAATACCTCACTGCAAGGCATTCTTTCTTCTTTGTGCTTTTTGTGATTGAGAGCTTATGCTGATCCGCCCCGCCACAACAACTGACGTACCCGCAGTTTTACCAATGGTTGCCAAAATTTGTGCTTTGCATGAGTCTTGGGATTCCGCCAAATATGGTTTTCTAACCCATCCAGAACAGCGTTATGAGCAATGGTTGACGCGTTTGGCAAATAGCGAGCGCAGTGTATTTCTAGTATCCGAAAAAGAAGGGCAACTTGTCGCTTTTCTCGTGGCAACAGTTGAGCGAGAAATACCAATTTATCGGTTACAGGAATTTGCTTTTATTCATGATATCTGGGTTGAGCCAGAGTATCGCCAAAACGGAATTGCGCGGCAGATGGTGATGCTAAGTATTGAACGCTTTCATCAGATGGGCGTCAAGCAAATTCGTCTAGATACAGCAGTTGCTAACGAGGCTTCACGGCGGTTATTTGCATCTTGTGGTTTTCGATTCAGCATTATTGAAATGCTGATTGAATTGAGTCATTAGTCATTAGTTATTTGCTCATAACTAATGACTAATGACTAATGACTAACTAGCTAACAGAGTTTTTTCTAGAGAAGTCCAACGGAAAGCGCGATCGCCACCTCTCTCAATGACTACTCTTACTCGTGGTTCTAGCTGAGGCAAATTCGCTAAATACTCAAGTTCCTCATTGGAAAGAATATGCCCTTCAATAATCCACAAGACCAGCCCCTTTGACTTTGGTGGTAACTGTTCTAGATGAGAATTGAGAATTGGCGGCAGATAGTACACATGACCTACTGCCGCACCGCTACCAGTACTTTTTTTCCCAAGATGAGGAGGTCTGACTCCATGAATTCTTGTGAGATAGGCAGCTACGTCGCCTAGTCCTTTAGCGGTAATGTGGAGGGTGGTATAGCCAGCTGCGCGTAGTCGGCGCTGATATCGACCTTCATAACCCCCTTCCAGAGGTACATACACTCCAAGAGCGCCAAATTTTTCCAGATCGCGGATTAAACCGTTGCCAGTGGTAATTAGTGCCATAGATTTTCGTCTTATCCCACTTAGATATCTCTATTATTTACCCTGAACTGATAGATCAAGTTAAAGCATTTTCTTTGGGCATGGGGC